>NZ_JBDSWZ010000255.1:0-11025 GCF_039926425.1 Dokdonella sp. | reverse complement strand
TGGTCGTGAACGCATCGACGCGTGACAAGGACCTCGCGTGGATCGAACGCCAGGCGAAAGCGTTCGAGGTCGCCGTGACCGAGCGTCCCGACTTCGCGATGATCGCGGTGCAGGGTCCGAATGCGCGCGAGAAGGTTCTTGGCCTGCTGTCCGAAGAGACACGCACGAAGGCTTCAAAGATCGGCAAGTTCGTTGCGGTGCAGGGCGACGACCTGTTCATTGCCCGCACCGGCTACACCGGTGAGGACGGGTTCGAGATCATCGTGCCCGAAACATCGGCCGTCGCGCTGTGGGAAAAGCTGGCCGCGGCAGGTGTCGCGCCGGCGGGACTCGGCGCGCGCGACACGCTGCGCCTCGAAGCCGGCATGAACCTCTACGGTCAGGACATGGACGAAACCGTCACGCCGTGGGAAGCGAATCTCGGGTGGACCGTGTCGCTCGACGAAGGGCGCGCGTTCATCGGTCGCGACGTGCTCGAGCGACAAAAGGCCGAAGGTGCGAAACGGGTCATGGTCGGACTGGTGATGGACGACAAGGGCGTTCTGCGGCACGGGCAGCGTGTCGTCACGCCGCACGGGGATGGTGAAATCCTCTCCGGCAGCTTCTCGCCGACGCTCGGCAAATCGGTCGCGTTTGCGCGCGTGCCGGCAGGGACGGCGGGAACGGTCGAGGTGGACATTCGCGGCAAGCTCGTTGCGGTGCGCGTGGTCAAATACCCGTTCGTGCGCGAAGGCAAGGCATGCGACGGCGTCTGAACTGATCGTTCGCGCACAATCGGTTCCGTTGATAGACTTCGCCCGTTGCCAGAACTGGCCCCCCTGCTGCTCATCCAAGGACACCTGCCATGCAAGAGATTCCCGGCGACCTGAAATTCCTGAAGTCCCACGAGTGGGCACGCGTCGAAGACAAGGGCACGGTCACGGTCGGCATTTCCGACCATGCGCAGGGCCTGCTCGGCGATCTCGTCTATGTGGAACTGCCGAGCATCGGTGACACCGTCAAGGCCGGCAACGCGGTTGCCGTGGTCGAATCGGTAAAGGCGGCGTCGGACGTCTATGCGCCCGTCTCGGGCGAGATCGTCGCAGTGAACGAAGCACTTCCGGACAAGCCCGAGACGATCAACGAGGATGCCTACGGCGACGGCTGGATTTTCGTCATCAAGCCGGACAACCTCGCCGAGGAGCAGGAAGAACTGCTCGACCCGGATGCGTACGCCGAACTGATCGAGAGTGACGAGGACTGACCACCGGCGTTGCCGCCATGCATGGTCTTCGAGGGCGCACGCGAGTGCGCCTTCTTCGTCTGGAGGATGCCTCGCGTCTGCGGCATCCAGCGCCCCGGTTGGTCACCCTCGATGTGTCCCGCGTGCAGGCAGGCGTTCGTTCTCGCCGCGTGATGCTGTCGGATTTGTTGCCGTACGGAGTTGAATGATGTGTCGTTGGAGATGACGCTTCCCGGTCCCGACTCTGCAAGCGTGGTGATCTTGCGCCGGTGGTTCTCGATGATTCCATCGGTTCGAAGAATGGATGCCGCTTCACCAGGTGGCACCGACTTCGGCGCGATGAGCGATCGCGACTTCTCTTCGATCGATACGAGAACGTCACGGCGCACGACGAAGGCATGAGAGCGACGAAGATCATTCGAGCTCGCATGCGACGAAGGAAATTTCGGTGTGCAATTTCCTTCGTGTCGACAGTGATGTCGGTCGCGTCGCCGCTCGTCCCGACGCGAAAATTCTTCGAATCCGCCAGGCATTTGAAAAATATTTTTTCCGCCGTTCACCCGCCGTTGGGTCGGCACTGAGGGTCGTCGCGGGCGCATTGCGTTGCAGTCGAATCCACGTTGGTGCGCGACTGCTCGATGCCGTGGCGCAAGAGCGGTGGTTGATCGGAAAGGGCTGAAAGCCGCGCCACAGCTTGCTCTCCCGCGTTCCGTCGATCATTTCGCGCGGGAATGAATAGACGTCTATACGTTTAGCCGGCGGACTGGAATGCAGCTGGAATCCGGAGATTCCGGGGTACCGGGAGGGTCGAAAAAAGGAGTGAGCAGACGTGTGGGAACTGCTTGTTTCCCCTCAGAAATTTGTTGACACGCGCAAAGGACAGTAATAGTTTCTGCGCCGGCGTGACAAACAAGTAAAGGAAATATGACTGCAGCTCGATTCATCGCCCCGTACATTGAGCACGGTACGAAGGCCGGGGCGGTGAAGAAAATCACGGTGTCGGTTCCGTTCCACATCTTGAAGCTACTTTCAAACGAACGAACCCGACGCCAGGTCGCCGACCTACGTCACGCGACCAACAGTGATTTGCTGTGCGAAGCATTCCTTCACGCTTTTACTGGGCAACCACTTCCTACTGACGAGGAGTTAAGACGCGATATGGCTATGAAGAAAGCAGCAGCAAAGAAGAAACCGGCCGTCAAGAAAGCAGCAGCCAAGAAGGCTGTGAAGAAGGCCGTGAAGAAGACCACCGCCAAGGCAAAGACCGCCACCGCTCGCAAGACCGGTGTGGCCAAGAAGCCGGCAGCAAAGAAAGTAGCGAAGAAGGCTGTGAAGAAGGCAGCCAAGAAGGCCAAGTAAGTCCTTGGCTTCACTCGGGCTCGGTCGATCGGGCCGATAGCCGCTGGGGGCTTCGCGTCGGAGTCAGGCGTGAAGTCCACCAGCAAAAAAGTTGAAGTGACACCGCAACACCAGAAGTAACCGTGGAATGAAAACCTGAACTCTCCCTGCGGGTACGCCCAGCGCAGGGGGAGTTTTTCTTTTTCCGGCATGCCCTTTCACGAAGCGACCCGCCTCGAGACGTGATCGGGTTCTGCGTCGTCTGCGCAGCCGCCGCTTCGCGGGAAGGCGGACAGATCAGCCAGACTGTGGAGAGGGCAGGTTTGAAATCTGTCCGCGTCTGCGGCAGCCGTGCTCATGCGGAAGAACCAATGCGGGCGTAGGCCGCTCACTCACCTGATTTGATCAGGAGTCCGCAGGCGGGCCTTCGTCGGAACGGTCGCCTTGTGCATCCGATTGCCGGTTCGCCATTGCGTCCGCGAACAATGCGCCGAGTGGCGCGCGCAGGGCGAAGGAGAGTCCGCTTGCTGCGATGCGCAGCAAACCACCGAGGCGTCGAAGAGGCAGCAGTGTGATCAACGCACCGCTTGCGAATCCGGCGCCGACGATCCACAGCGCTCCGGATCCGCGAAGATGCCTGCTGAGACTGCGGGACTTCACATGAAAGGTCTGTCGCGCGTCCGAGAAACGCACGAATGCGAGCTCTGCTTCCCGCCGGCGCTGGATCAAGCTCATGACTTGGGTCGACCCAGTTGAAGAAGCGCACGTCGGGTGCGCGGGAGGCCCAGATCTCGCGAGCACCCGCGCATCGCCAGCAACACAACGACGACGCCGACGATGTTCGCCAGCGCGACGCTGCCGATTCCGTAGAACACATTGCCGGTGAGCTGATAGATGCCGGCGGCAATCGCGGCGCTCGTCGCGAGCCACGCACCCACCCCCAGGAACACCAGCGCGAAGCCCAGCCAGACGAGCATCAGCACGCTGCTGCGCGCCAGCCGAAGTTCGGATCGCAGCAACGCCAACATCGCCTCCGCCACGCGCATCGCCTGATCGAGCGCGGCGCGCGCGGCGGAAAACGTATCCGGTTCGGGTGTGGCTGCCGAGTCGGTCGACGGAGCGGCGCCGTCCATGGATCAGCGGCTACGCAACCAGCGTGACACCACGATGCCCGCCGCGAAGGCGATTCCGAACGCGGCCATCGGATGTTCGCGAACCTGCTCGGCCGCCGCCTCGCCGAATTTCTTTGCGCCTTCAGTGAAGCGCTCTCCCGCATCGCGCAAGTCGTCTTCGAGTTGCGCGCCGTTCGAACGCAGCTTCGAGCGCAAGCGATGCATCTCGCCGGCAGTTGCATCGGCGCCGTCACGCGCAGTCTGCGCAATCTCTTCGCCGCCGTCTTCGACCTGTTGTTTCACTTCACGAACGCTTGCCATGGTTGGGATCCTTTCTGGAGTTGGGAAGTTGAATCCGCCCGTCGATCGCGCGACGCGTCTGCATGCGACGCGAGCGATCGGAGGGATGACACAGCTTAGTCGCCCTAAACTGAATGGACCTCGCAGGGGTCTGTGCGTCCGGGGGTGCGATACCGGCACGCATTGTGCATTTATTGCGACTGGATTCTCGGAAATACGTTATGTTCGCTCGATGCACTGCGGCAGTAGCGACATTCCACATCAACGGCTTTGGGGGTGACAGATGCGGGATTTGATCGACAAGGCACGCACACTTGCGACCAGCAAGCCGAAATACTCGATGCGCGGAGCGGCATCCACCGCGCAGATTTCGATCGTCCTTGCACTCATTGTTCTGATCGGCCTGGTGGCATGGTGGTTCCTCGGTTCATCTGGCGCAGGGCCTGCGAGCACGCCGGCGGAGCCGTCCACAGCGACGTCAACCTCAGCGCCTGGTGCATCCGACAACACCGCGGCCGTCCCCGAGCAGGATCTTTCGTCCGACCAGTTGTACAAAGCCGCACGCGGGGCGATGGGCGATAACCGGATGACCGCGCCTGCCGGCAACAATGCTCTGGAATATTACCTGCGCATCCTCGCCAAGCAGCCGGATGACTCGGGCGCGAAAGACGCGCTCCGCGAATTGTTCCCGTTTGCGACCGGCGCGGCCGAGGATCAGATCAATCAGGGCAACTTCGATGAAGCGGCGCGGATCATGAATCTGCTTTCGAAAGCGGACCCGAGCAACTATACGCTGACCATCCTGCGCAGCAGGCTTGATGCGAAGAGAAAACAGAGCGAGCGCGAGCAGCAGGTTGCCCAGCAGGCGGCAACCACTGCCGCAGCTGCCGCGGCGGCCAAGGCGCAAGGCACCAGCCAGACGACTGCCGCTGCTGCTGCCGCTGCGACTGCGAGTTCTGCCGCAGCCACGGGCGCAGCCGATCCCACAGCGACGACCACACCGACGACTGCCGCCGCGCCGCCGCGCGCCGAGGTCGCTCGCACGGCTCCGCCGCCCGCGTCGGCGCCTGCGCCTGCTCCCGCACCGGTGGGCGAGACGCGGGATGTGCAGGTCGTCACCGCGCCGCGCCCCGCGTATCCGCCGGCAGCCGTACGCAGCCGGCAGGATGGCTGGGTCGAAGTGGAGTTCACGGTGGGAGCCGATGGTTCGGTGCAGAACACGAAGGTGGTTTCGTCAAATCCTCCGCGCGTGTTCGACCGTGAAGCGGTGCGTGCGATCGAGCAGGCGAAGTTCCAGCCGCGACTCGAGAATGGTCAGGCAGTCGCCTCCACCCTGCGTCGCCGGATCGAATTCAAACTCGGCAACTGATTGATCACTACGATGGCGTGCGGTGGCGCGATGCGTCTCCGCACGCACGCGCGACGGTACCGAAGCCGCTGCGCGTGGATGTCACCCGTGTGCGATCGTTGTCACTTTCGAACAACGATCGGATGATGACGCGCCCGCGGATCAGGCGATCAGAAACGACTCAGTCCCCGCCGCCAGGAAGATCCTCAGTGTCTGCGCGGTCGATCCCGGCCCAGTTCACCTCGGGCAGCCCGAGATAGCGATCGATCAGCATCGGCATCAGGCCGATCGGCATGGGCGACTCGCAGTTCCACAGCATCACCGCACCGAAGCGGTACTTCGGCAGGAACGCAATCATCGCGCGATACCCCTGCACCGCGCCGGCGTGGAACACCAGCGTGGTTCCGGCGTAGTCGTAGATGCGCCAACCGAGCGCGTATTGCGCGTCGTTGATGCGTCCCCTTCGCCAGGACGATGCGCGGGTCTCGCGTTCGGTCTCGACCAAGGGCGTGTGCAATGCAGTCAACAACGACGGCGACAGCACATTCGGGCGTCCGCCCATCTGCGCGATCAGCCATTGCTCCATGTCGCGGATGCTGGCGTTGACGCCGGCCGCCGGGGCGACGTGGTAGTAATTTTCGTTCGGCACGAACGGCGACCAGCCGTTGGCCGCGTGGTGATGGGGACGCGCCCAGCTCTTCGACCCTTCCAGTGCATCGCGGCCGTAGGTGGCGGTCGACATGTGGAGCGGATGGAAGATGCGTTTCTCGACCTGGTGATAATAGAAATCACCGGTGACTGCGTAGGTGACATCGCCGATCAGGCTGAAGGCGATGTTCTGGTAGCCGTAGCAGTCGCCGACCGGACACGCCAGCGGAACGTCCTTCAATCGTTCGACCAGGAGTTCGTAGGGCTCATCGTGTTCGAGCAGATTGTCGTAGGTGTTGTGTGGCAGGCCGACGCGATGGCTGAGGATGTCGCGCACTGTCAGTTTCTGTGCGGCGGCATCATCGTTCAGCGTGAACGTCGGAAGCATGCCCGCGACCTTGGTGTCCCAGTGCATGAGTCCGTCCTGCACCAGCACGCCGGTGAGCGCGGTCGCGAAGGCCTTGGACAACGATGCGAGTCGGAACACTGTTTCACCGGTCACCGGTTCGCGCGAGGTCCAGTCGGCGAATCCGACGCCGCGCTCGAGCAGCACCTTGTCGTCCTTGACGATGGCGGCCGCGAGGCCGGACACATCGCTCGACGCCGCAACTTCATCGAGCCAGCGATTGAATTCGCGCGCAATCGCGGGTGCGTCGCGCGAGACCGCGCGCTCGTCCGCGATCGGAACCACGACAGGCGGCGTGATCGCGACGTTGCGCGCACGCACGATCGGCTTCTTGCCGCGCTTGCCTGCAACGGCCGGTTTTACACGGATGCCTGCGACCTTGTGCTTGGCGGCGGCGGCCGCGGATTTGCTCGCAACCGACTTGCCCGAAGTCGTGTGCGAAGGTTTCGATGTCTTTGCCTTGCCGGCTGCGAGGGATCCGGCGGAAAAAAAGATGGACCCGAAAATGGCCATCGCGATGACGATGCGTTGCGTGCTGCTCAATGCGATCTCCGGGGTCTGTAACGACCCTCGTGGTAAGCTCGAAAAACGGCCAGAGTCTACAGGATGCGTGTCGGCCAAATGTGCAAATTCCGGCAACCGGCACTCGCTGCATCGAGCTTCATCACGCGGTGGATGCCACCGCTGCGTGCGCAGGGCCGACGTCGCTGCGATTCCTCCATTCCCTTCGTGCAATCTGAGGATGAACCATGGGCTCGATCATTGTTCTGGCGATCCTGATCGGCATCGCTTTCTTCGTCGTCGGCCTCTATAACGGCCTCGTGGCGGCGCGAAACGGCTACAAGAACGCGTTCGCGCAAATCGATGTGCAACTGACGCGGCGGTACGACCTGATTCCCAATCTCGTCGAAATCGCGAAAAGCTACATGAAGCACGAGCGCGAGACGCTTGAGGCCGTGATCCAGGCGCGCAACTCCGCGGTGTCGGGACTGTCGGCCGCGAAGGCGAATCCCGGCGACGCAGTGGCGATGCAGCAGCTGGCCGGGGCCGACAATGCGTTGACGCAAACGCTCGGTCGATTGTTCGCGCTGTCCGAGGCCTACCCGGATCTGAAGGCGAACCAGAACATGATGCAGCTCAGCGAAGAGCTTACATCGACCGAGAACAAGGTCGCGTTCTCGCGCCAGGCGTACAACGATGCGGTGATGGGTTACAACAATCGCCGCGAAATGTTTCCCGGATCGATCATTGCGAACAGCTTCGCATTTGCGCCTGCGGAACCTCTGAAGATCGAATCGGACGCAAAGCGCGACGTGCCGAAGGTCGCGTTCACCTGAGCGTGGGGCGATCGGATTCGGGCGCGCGCGGGATCAACACGATCGGGCGTCGCACGCGCCGCATTCCGCGATGAATTTCTTCGACCACCAGGACCGGGCACGCCGGCAGACGCGCCGAATGATCGTGCTCTTTGCGATCGCGGTCGTCGCAATCGTGGTCGCAATCGACGGGGTTCTGTACGTCGCAATGGGCGTGGGCAACGGACGTCATGCACAGGACGCCGGCGCGGCGATGGCGGGAATCAGCGTCGTCGTCCTGCTGGTCATCGGGCTTGGGTCGCTTTATCGCGTCGCCTCGCTGCGCGGCGGCGGGGCCGTCGTCGCGCGCCAGCTCGGTGGCGTGCAGATCGAAACCGACACCGCCAATTTCGCGTACCGCCGACTGCGCAACGTGGTCGAGGAGATGTCGATCGCCGCGGGCGTGCCCGTGCCGGAGATCTTCGTGCTTGAAGAGGAAAGCGGAATCAACGCGTTCGCATCGGGCTACGCGCCGACGGATGCGGCGATCACCGTCACGCGCGGTGCCATCGACAAGCTGACGCGCGAGGAACTGCAGGGCGTGATCGGCCACGAGTTCAGTCATGTTCTCAATGGCGACATGCGGCTCAACATCCGGCTGATGGGCATCGTGTTCGGCATTCTGGTTATCGCGACGATCGGACGGAAGCTCGCCGAGTTGTCCGGACGGAGTCGCGGTCGCGATTCGGGGGGCATGGTCCTGTTCGGTCTCGCCGTGTTCGCGGTCGGCTATATCGGAGTGGTGTTTGGACGCGTCATCAAGGCGTCGGTGTCGCGCCAGCGCGAATTCCTCGCCGATGCATCGGCGGTGCAGTTCACCCGTCAGACCGACGGTATCGCCGGCGCATTGAAGAAGATTGGCGGCCTTGCCGAAGGGTCGAAGCTTGCCAGCAGCGACACCGAGGAGGTGGCGCACATGCTGTTCGGGGACGGAGTCGGATACTCCGCGTTGTTTGCGACGCATCCGCCGCTGATCGAGCGCATCCAACGCATGGTGCCTTCATTTCGCGCCGAAGAATTCGATGCGATCGCGTCTGCGTGGTCGCGGCCGGTGCGCGTGGGTCCTGAGGAGTCGGAGCGAGCCGATGTGTCCATTGGCGGATTTGCGCCGATGGGGTTGCGATCGTTCGGGATCGCTGCTGACGTCGCGATGCTCCCTCGCGCGGATGCGCAACTGCGGTTGTCGCCAACGGGCGTGGTCAGCCAGGTGGGACATCCCGGTCTCGACGATCGCAGCGCTGCTGCGCAGATCAACGAATCCATTCCGCAGGCGCTGCGTGAAGCCGCGTGGCAGTCCGGCCAGGCAATGCCGTTGATCTTCGCGTTGCTTCTGAACGACGACCTGGCTGTGCGCGAGCTCCAGTTGGCCGTGCTCGACGAACGCTACGACAGCGGCACGCGCGCGCTCGTACAAGCGCTGGCGACAGAGCTGCGTGGACTGCATCCGATGTTGCGACTGCCGCTGGCGTCGCTGTCGTTTCCTGCATTGCGCCGGCGGCCGCGCCCGCACCTGACCGTCTTCATGGAGACGCTCCGCGCGCTGATCGACGCCGACCGTCGCGTCACGCTCGACGAATACTGTCTCGCCAAGCTCGTCGGGCTGCAGGTGATGGATTCGCTCAGGCCGGCAGCGACGCAACCGATGTCGAGCCTGAAGTTGCCCGGGCTCGTTGCGGAACTCAAGGATCTGCTCGCAGTCGTTGCGCGGTACGGGCACGACGATGCGGCCGGCGCGCAGCGCGCATACGCGCTTGGGCTTCGCGAAGTGCTTCCCGATTCCGCGATCGACTATTCCCCACCGTTCGACTTCGTCGGCGCGCTCGATCGTGCGTTGCCCCGCCTCGATCACCTTGCGCCGGCCGGCAAGGAACTCGTCGTCCGCGCATTGACCATCGCCATCAGTGCCGACGGGGTCGTCAGCGTTGCGGAATCGGAACTGCTGCGGACGGTGTGCGCGGCGCTGCATTGTCCGCTGCCTCCGATGCTGCAACGCGCCGCCTGATCGCCGGGCGTCGGTGCCGGCGCAGACTATGCATGCGTTGCAGGTGAAATGGAGCGCGCTGCCTTTTACGGTTGGCGCCCGCGTACTTGCGCTCCCCCGCTGCGTCGGGGAGCATACCGGGCCCGCGCCCCCGACTTTCCAATGCCGCCGCAGCGTCCCGACCCCGTACATGCACGCCTGGAAGAGCTGGTCCACGCCTACAGCGCGAAGGTCCGGGGAATCTTGCGCACCTACGGGCTCGAAAAACACGGCATCGATGCCGCGGATGTCGAGCAGGAAGTGCGCATCAAACTGTGGCATGCGATCGAGCGTGACCGGTCCGGGGCCTTTCATGCGTCTTATGTGCAGAGAGTGGTAGCGAGCACGGTGATCGACGCTTTGCGTCGAGCCCAGGTTCGCGCCACCGAGCCTCTTCCGGAGGAAGATGACGAGGCGGTCGACATTGGCGAGACGTCGGTGTCACCCGAGACGAGCGCTGGAGATTCCGAGCGCATGCAGGGCCTTGAGCGCTGCATGGCCGAGATTCCCGAACGACGAAGGTTGCCTATCTCATTGCATTTGCAGGGTTTTTCCTTGCAGGAAATTGCCGATCTGGCCGGGATTCCTTCGGCCGAGGCGGCTCGAAAACTGGTGTCACGCGGGATGGATGAGCTGAAAACCCGGCTGCGTGACTTGGGTTACGGAACCTTTGAAGACTGAAGCCATGAACGACATGTCCCTTTCCCGTTTGTATCGGCGCCTGGTGGCGTCACGGCCCGCCGTCGAGGTCGATGCGGTTGAACTGGCGGATGCGATGGCTGGAGACGGCTCGGCGTCGGCAGAGCGCGTTGCAATGGTCGCGAAGATCGCACCGTCGCCTGCGCATGCAGCGCTGGCGCGAATGCTTCAGGCCCTCAAGCCGGAATCCGAAGCACTTGCCTCGTCCGTTCGGGACAGCGCGCGCCTGACCCATCCGATGCGCCAGCGCGACCAGCGCGTTGCGGCCGGTGCGCGACGCCACGTCAAGATTCGGCGGATCAGCGGCATTGCCGCGTGTCTGGCAGTGGCGTTCGGTCTGTGGTCGTGGCAGGGAAGTCACCGTCAAGAGGAGGTCGTCGCCCGCGCAACCTCACATTCGGGTGACAGGATCTTCACGACGCGGGATCAGATCTTTGCATCGTCGGAAGCGGCGCCCGCGCAGAATCAACAACGCGGAGATCAGCTCTTCAAGGCAAATTTCACGTCTGGAAGCTGACTGCGCCGCGCCCTCGGATCATCGATCCAATTCATCAAAACGCCCGCACAGCCGGGCGTT
>NZ_JBDSWZ010000254.1:0-3934 GCF_039926425.1 Dokdonella sp. | reverse complement strand
ATTTCACCCACACGAGAATTCATGCATGAAGCCGACGCTCTACGCACACCCCTTCTCCTCCTACAGCCAGAAGGTATTGATCGCACTGTACGAAAACGCAACGCCGTTCGAATTCCGGACGCTCGAGGATCCTTCCGCCAACGCCGAACTCGCCGCACTTTGGCCGATGAAGAAGTTTCCGCTGCTGGTCGATAGCGGCCGCACCATCATCGAGGCCACCACTGTGATCGAGTATCTGCACGTGCGTTACCCCGGCGAAATCGCACTGATTCCAGCCGATGCACACGCCGCGCTCGATACGCGGATCATGGATCGCTTCTTCGACAACTACATCTCGACGCCCATGCAGACGATCGTGCTCGACCGCCGCCGTCCGGAAGAACATCGGGATGCCTGCGGCGTCGCTGCAGCGCACGCCATGCTCGATAGCGCCTATGCGTGGCTCGATCAGAACATCGCCGGTCGCGACTGGGCGTCAGGCGCCGGATTCACCATGGCCGATTGCAGCGCCGCACCTGCGCTGTTCTACGCCGATTGGGCGCATCCGATCGACTGGTCCTTCGCGAATGTCAGAGCGTACAGGGATCGCTTGCTTGCCCGCCCGTCCTTCGCGCGCGCAGTTGACGAAGCGCGGCCGTATCGCAGCTATTTTCCGCTGGGTGCGCCCGACCGTGATTGATGACGCACCGCGTGCCCGCAACGAGTGCCTCAGTCTTTGCCTTCCGAAAAACTGACCATCAGTTGCCCGACGAACAGGACGCTTCCCTGTTTCGGGTATCGCTGGTCGTTGCTGCGGTACTGTTCTTCGCCAGACGGATAGCTGCCGGCAGGCGCGGAACCGCGGTGCGTCAACGACACGCTGCGGAAAACCGGTTCGCCGGCGCGCTGCGCGAGTCGTCCCCTGTTCCAGTCGGCAACAGATCCGCCGTAGTCCCAGTCCAGACCCGTAAACGTAATGGCTTTGCCATTCAACGCAACGAGATCGTCCAGACTCATGCCGGGACGCACTCCGCTCTCCAAATGCCAGCGTGACCGGTCTCCGGAAACCCGGATCGAAGAAATCCCGCGAAGCCGCTCCTCGTCCTGCACAAAAAGCTCGGCCCTTCGCGCGGGATCGTCGGGGAACAAGACAAAGCCTTTCGCGGTTTCGCCCTCGGCGCCATCGATCGTTGCCACAGACACGTTCGTCTTGCCGAACCGGCGGCGCAGATTGTCCAGCGTGATATCGCGTTTGATGAATCCCGGCAAAAGATAGGTCGCATCCGCCGCAAGATCGGCTGCTGTCGCATCTTCGTCGTGCACGACGCCCGCGAGTGACGCCGACTTCGATGCGTCGAGAATGTCATCGGCATCCGTCGGCGGCGACTTCGCGCCTGCAGTCGTCAGGCAGCATCCGGTGGCCAACGCCAACGCGAGCCATCGGGTCCATCTGCAATGGAGGGTTGAACCATCCCGATCACTGACAGGCAAGACCATCTTGCGTGGGCTCCGAACAAGGGAAAGGGTTGAACGTGAAGCCAAAAAATAACGGCAGTGCCGATCGCATTTCGCAAGCACGCGGCGTGCTCACCAACTACCAGACAAGATCGTCCGGCACCTTGAATTGGCTGTAGTACGCGTCGTCTTCGTTCGCAGGAGGAATCGCTTCGGCGCTGTGGCGCGCTCCTGCATGATCCAGCACGATCGCCGACGCGTCTCGCGCATACACTTTCTCGGCCGCCGACCTGGGAAGCAACTCATAGCCGTCGTCACGTCGCGCAATCACCAGCAGGCCGCTGGCGAGCTGCGCGCGCATCGATTCGTTGACCAGCACACTCGCAATGCGCTCGCCGTCGGTGAATCGGTATGCGATCTCACCCTCTCGCCGGACCTTCTGTGCGTCGACGATTTGTCGAACCTGGGCGCGCAACTCGGCGGCACGAAGTTGCGCGTTGTGCGCAGCCGCAAGTGCGCGATCGCGCTCGACCCGTTCGGCTTGCGCTCGCTGCGCATCCATGCGTCCCTCGTCGGCGACGACGGGTGCTTTGCCCTGACGTTGGCGTGTCTGTTCGCGCGCGACCTGATCGACCTTCGCTTTCTTGACGAGGCCGGCCTTCAACAACTGGTCCTGCAGGAGATTGCGCATGGTGCGGGCCATGTAAACGGGGGGGAATCGCACAATTGTACCGTCGCGTGTGCATCTCCACATCCGCGCGAATGTGCTTGCATTCAGTCCTCGTATGACAGCGTCGAGCCGGTCCGTGCCTGTTCGCGGTGAATTCCAGTTTGGCCGGTGTTCGATCGTTGACCATTGCGGTCAGCGCGTTCGTCTCCCCTGTTGGGGCTCCGCGGTGGCTGCGGCCGAATTTCGGGTGACCAGCTTGGAGTCTGGCGACTCCCGAATTTCCCAATAGCAAGAACTGTCCTTCCGCGTCGATGCAGAGGAAGGGAGAGAGATTTCCCATGCGCCCGGCAGCGATCGCGTCCGAGCGGAACTGCGTCGGAAGACTGCTTCAATCGCCACTTTGGCGCCCGACTCGTGCAGACGGCGTGGCGCGATTGCGGGTTGTCTTCACGCGTCGGCCAGATACCGTGCAAGCCGAACGCGGCTGATAGGATCGACCATTGCCAGTGAAAAGCGCTTTCAAAAAATGTACGGAACATCCAAATCCCATATGCCATTCCTGCGGCGTGAATGGTCGACACGGGCCGTTGTGCAGGACGGTTTTGGCATTGATGACGTGAAGCCAATCACCACATTGAATGCCAGCCGGAATACGGCAACGTCGCCACCGTCTGCTTTATCGCCCTCAGCACGCCATTCACCGCAAGTCGGCTCCCGGTTGCGCGCGGCGTTCATACTCTGCGTGCTTCTTGCTTCCGTCGCGCTGCACGGCTGTGCCACGCAGAAGCGATCACTCGAACCAACAGTGCGGCCCGCCGACGTGCGCGCCCTCACCGTGCGCCTGCTTCCCGCGGCGACCAAGGATCGCGAAGGTTGGTCGACCGACATCACGGCGGCGTTCGCTTCGCTGTCCATCCAACCGACCTCGTCGAATCTGTGCGCCGCGCTCGCGGTGATCGAACAGGAGTCGAACTTCGTCGCCGATCCGCCCGTCGCGAAACTTGGCGCGATTGCGCGCGCCGAGATCGACCGTCGCGCGGCGCAGCACGACGTGCCACGGATTCTCGTGCGTGGCGCGTTGGCCCTGTCGTCCTCGAATGGAAAATCGTATGCGGACCGCATTGCATCCGTGCGCACCGAGAAGGAACTCAGTCTCGTCTACGAAGACATGATCAGCCGGGTTCCGCTCGGAAAGCGCCTGTTTTCAGACGCGAACCCCGTGAAGACCGGCGGCCCGATGCAGGTGGGAATTGCGTTCGCGGAGCAGCAGGTGCATGAACGCCCCTACCCCTATCCGACCGACGGATCGATCCGCCACGAGGTCTTCACGCGTCGCGGCGGAGTCTACTTTGGCATCGCGCACCTGCTCGACTATGCAGCGCCCTATGAGCAAATGATCTTCCGTTTCGCAGATTTCAACGCGGGACGTTATGCGAGCCGAAATGCGGCATTCCAGAACGCGGTCAGTCGCGCATCCGGAATTCCTCTCGCACTCGACGGGGACCTCGTCTCTCACGAGCGCGACGATGCGGGATCGACCGAATTGGCGATCCGGACGCTCGACGGCCAGCTACGCCTGGGCAATGCGCGCATCCGCCGGGCCATTGAGCAGGGCGACGATGCGGATCTCGCGCAGACGTCGCTGTACGCGGACGTGTTCGAGCTGGCCGACCGGGTGGAGCGGACGAAACTGCCACGCGCGCTTGTGCCGCAAATCCGCCTCAAGAGCCCGAAAATCACCCGCAAACTGACGACCCAGTGGTACGCAAACAGCGTCGACCAACGCTACCGACGATGTCTCATGCGCGCGCCTTCACCCTGAGTGAAACG
>NZ_JBDSWZ010000253.1:0-6110 GCF_039926425.1 Dokdonella sp. | reverse complement strand
GTGTGGACTTTGGGAGTGTTCAAGGGATGTCCCGTAGTGGACGAGCGGTTCAGCTGTAGCAAGGACCATGCCGTGGCATTCCGGCTGCAGGACCTTTGTGTGGATGACCCGCGCGCTGGAAACTGACCGCCATTGTCAGGCTTGGACGGAGATTTCATCCGCGCTGGCGACGGCGCCACCTTCCCGTTGCTGCAGTTCCCACAACCGAGCATAGCGTCCTTCCTGCCCCAGAAGCTCGCGATGAGTGCCGCGTTCGACGATTCGACCGTGCTCCATCACGAGGATCTGGTCGGCATCGATGATTGTCGACAGTCGATGCGCGATCACCAGCGTGGTGCGGTCGCGGGCGATTGCCGCGAGCTCGTGCTGGATCGTTTTTTCGGTGCGTGTGTCGAGTGCGCTGGTTGCCTCGTCGAACACCAGGATCGCCGGGTTTTTCAGAAGAGTGCGCGCGATCGCGACGCGCTGCTTCTCGCCGCCCGACAGCTTGAGGCCGCGCTCGCCGACCGACGTATCGTAGCCATCGGGCAAGGATTCGACGAAATCGTGGATATGCGCCGAGCGCGCTGCCGCAATCACGTCGTCGCGGCTCGCATCGGGGCGACCGTACGCGATGTTGTAGTAGATCGTGTCGTTGAACAGCACCGTGTCCTGCGGGACGATGCCGATCGCCGCACGCAGCGAATCCTGGGTGACTTCGCGGATATCCTGACCGTCGATGGTGATGCGGCCGCCGGTCGTGTCGTAGAAGCGGAACAGCAACCGCGCGAGGGTGGATTTTCCGGCCCCGGTGGTGCCGACGACGGCCACGGTTTGCCCGGCGGGAATGGCGAAGTCGACGTCATTGAGAATCTGCCGCGCTGGATCGTAAGCGAAGTCGACATGCTCGAATCGCACAGCGGCACCGGACACTGCCAGCGCCTTCGCGCCCGGCGCATTTTCCACTTCGCGTGCTTCGCCGAGCAGCGCGAACATGCGTTCGAGGTTGATCAGCGCCTGCTTCACCTCGCGGTAGACCATGCCGAGGAAGTTGAGAGGGATCGACAGCTGGATCAGGAATGCGTTGACCAGCACGAAGTCGCCGAGGGTCATCGTGCCGGCGACCACGCCGGCGGCAGCACGCCACAGCAGCAACGTCAGGCCGACCGCAACGATTGCCGATTGTCCGATGTTGAGCACCGCGAGTGTCTTCAGGCTCTTGACGGTTGCGTTCTCGAGGCGCACGAGGCAATCGTCGTAGCGCCCCAGCTCGTGGCGCTCGTTGCCGAAATACTTCACGGTTTCGTAGTTCAGCAGCGAATCCACCGCGCGCTCGTTCGCTTCCGTATCTGCAGCGTTGGCCGCCCGGTAATAGCGCAGGCGCCACTCGGTGATCGAGAATGTGAACGTCATGTAGGCGGCGATGGTGCCCAGCGTGATCGCCGCAAACGTCCAGTTGAAACGCGTGACGAGAATCGTGCACACCAGCACCACTTCGAGCAGCGTCGGCAGAATGGTATAGATCGTCCAGTCGAGCAGATCCGAAGTCGCCGACATCCCGCGCTCGACATCGCGCGCGACGCCGCCGGTGCGTCGATTCAGATGGAAACGCAGCGACAGCGCATGCAGGTGGTCGAACACGCGCAGCGTGATGTTGCGCGACGTTCGTGCGAGCACGCGCGCGAAAACAATCTGGCGCATTTCCTGGAACAGCGACGTGGTCAGGCGCAGGCCACCGTACGCCAGCAGCAGCAACACGGGAATCAGCAACGGCTTCGGTGTGAGATCGAGTGCGTCGACCAGGTCTTTCATGATGAGCGGCACGCCGATGTTCGCGAGTCTGCCGGCAACGAGGAAAACGAGGGCGATGCCGACACGCGTGCGATACCGCCACACCTCGGGCCACAGGCGGCGCAGGATCGAGAACGCGCTGGCGGATCGGGTATCGGTCATGGGTTGCGAAAGCTCCGGTCGCGCCGTCCGGCGCCGGGTTCATGTGGGGGCTGCGTCGAGAGATGGCAATCCGTTTAGCAAGCCGCGCGTATGATGCAGGTTCGTGTTCCGAACGGAGTGTCACCATGCGAGCGATTTCATCGATTTCCTGTGGCTTTGCCCTTGCCATCCTCGTCGGGGGGGCGATGCCCGCACGGGCGGAAGACAAGACAGCCGCATCCGCGATGACGCCTGAAAAGGCGCCAGCGGGCGCGAAAGTGTCCATCGTTTCGCCGAAGGATGGTGCGACGGTCGGTCAGGACGTGACGGTCGAATTCGGCGTGGAGGGCATTGCGCTCCTGCCGGCGACCGAACCCAGGCCCAACAGCGGACATCACCACCTGCTGATCGACGCCAAGGACCTGCCGCCGGGTGACGCACCCATTCCCGCCGATGTCACCCACAAGCATTACGGCAAGGCGCAGGCCAGCGACACCGTGCACCTGGAACCGGGCACCCACACGCTGCAGCTCGACTTCGGCGATGCGCGGCACATGCAGTTCGATCCGCCGATCGCGTCGAAGAAAATCACGATCCACGTGAAATGATTGTGGCGCGGCGGCGGTCCTGAGTTGCACGATCGCCGCTTGTCGGCAAGGAGAACCGAGTGCCCGACCCAAACTCCTCCGATACGCTCGCCGACGTCCGGTTCCGGCCGGATCAGTCACGCACGATCTACCGGCACACGTTGCCGATCCGTCTCATGCACTGGATCAACGTGCTTGCGATGTTCGTGCTGCTGCTGAGCGGCTTGCAGATCTTCAACGCCCACCCGGCGCTGTACTGGGGAAACACCTCCGATTTCGATCGGCCAGTGCTTGCACTCGGAGCGTTCCAGACCCCGGATGGTGAGCTGCGGGGTCAGACCACGATTGTCGGACATGCGTTCGACACGACAGGTGTTCTCGGTGCATCGAAGGTCAACGGAGAACTCCAGTCGCGTGGATTTCCGACCTGGCTGACGATTCCCGGGTCGCAGTGGCTCGCAATGGCGCGTCGCTGGCATTTCTTCTTCGCGTGGCTGTTCGTTCTGAATGGACTGGCGTACGTCGGGTATTCGCTGATCGGCCCGCATTTCCGGCGCGACCTCAAGCCGACCCGCACCGACTGGCGCGGCATCGGCCGATCGATCATCGATCATGCGTTGCTGCGGCATCCCAAGGGAGAGGCGGCAGCGCGGTACAACGTGCTGCAGAAGCTCGCTTATCTGATTGTCGCGTTCGTGCTTGGCCCATTGATCGTTCTGATGGGACTGGCGATGTCGCCGCGGATGGCGACCGTGCTCGGCTGGGTGCTCGACCTCGTCGGCGGGCGTCAATCGGCGCGCACGATCCACTTCATCATCGCGGCATTCTTCGTCGCGTTCCTGCTGGTGCACCTGTTCGAAGTGCTGGTCAGTGGCGCGGCCAACGAGATCCGGTCGATCGTCACCGGGCGTTTCCGGATCAAGGTTGCAAAGGGAGACACCGATGAGTCGAAATGAGCGTCGCCGATTCATGCGCCAGGCCGCAGGTGCCGCGGGCGCCCTGCTGCTGGGCGGCTGCGATGCGCTGTCGCGAGACCCGCGCGCCGGCAAGGTGCTGGACAGCGCCGAGAACCTGACGCGTGCGGCTCAGCATCTTCTCACGCCGAAAATGGCGCTCGCCCCCGAATACACCGAAGCGGATATTTCGCACGGCTTCAAGCCGAACGGGAGCACCGATCCGCAGGAAGCGGCCTATCGCGCGATGGTCGACACTGGTTTTCGCGACTATCGGCTCGCCTTCGGTGGACTGGTCGCAAAACCGTTCTCGTTGTCGCTCGACGAACTTCGCGCTTTGCCATCGCGTACGCAGATCACCCGCCACGATTGCGTCGAGGGCTGGAGTGCGATTGGCAAATGGAAAGGGGTTCCGCTCGGCGGACTGCTCGACCGCGCGGAAGTGAGTGCCGCTGCACGCTACGTCGTGTTTCGTTGCGCCGACAAATACGATCCGGATGGGCCTTTGTACTACGAGAGCATCGATCTGGAGGACGCCCACCATCCGCAGACGATCCTCGCCTACGATCTCAACGACGCGCCGCTGCCGATCTCGAACGGTGCGCCGGTTCGCGTGCGCATCGAGCGCCAGCTCGGCTACAAGATGGCGAAATACATCATGGCGATCGATCTGGTCGAGTCGCTGGACACGATCGAAGGCGGCAAGGGCGGCTACTGGGAAGACCAGGGTTACGAGTGGTACGCGGGGATCTGATTGCGGTGCAAGGCGACGCGCGCGACATTCACGGCGTCTGGTTCAGATCGATCGCATAAATCGCCGATCCATCCGCATTGTCCTTGCGCAGGGTGATTCCGCGCAGCCCATCGCTCGTTGCCACGCCGAGCTTGCCTGTTGCCGAAGTAAACACGATCGGACCCGCGGTCTGCACTGGCGCAAAGTGCCATTTGCGATCGTTGCCATTCGCACGGCGCGTCAGATGCCGGTGTTCGCGCACCCACGCGATCAGCACATCGCGATTCGCGTCGGGCGCGGAGAGCACGATACTGCTGCCGTCGAGTCCCGGGAAATGTCCGCCGCCACTCGCACGGTAGTTGTTGGTCACGACAATGAACGCCTGCGCGGGATCGACCGGTTTGCCGTTCCAGACAAGCTCACGGATCCGTTCTCCCTGGGGCTTCGTCACGTCGATCGCATAGGTCAGGTCGCCCTGGATCACATCGAAGTTGTAGCCGGAAAATTTGTGGTTGATCAGGTCCTGCGGTTCCCGTTTTGCCGGATCGATGCGGTTGAACATCCCGGCTGAGTGTTCGAGCCACGCCTTGACCGCCGCACCGTCGATCTTCACCGCGGTCAACGTGTTCGGATACAGATAAAGGTCGGCGGCGCTGTGGATCGCAAGCGGGCCGGCGGCGATGTCCGTGTAGTCGTTCGCGGAACTGAATCCCGTCTTGAACGGCGCTGCTGCCGACAGCACCGGAATTCCTGCGTACTGCGGAAGGTTTGCGGCGATGTAGTGCTGCGCATACTCGCGCTGCGCATCGTTGACCGGTTGCAGCGCGGTGATGCCGCCAACCTCGGCGAAGTACGAGGTCATCGCGAAATCGCTGTCGCCGATCGGCTGCGACACGTACGCGATCGTCTCCTGATGCACCGCCCGCACAAGTGTTTCGATTTCCGGATCCGGCGGAACGAAGGTGCCGTCGACGTTGCGGATGTTGCGCACTTCCGAGTGCGTCCCGGATTCGTCGATCTGCCAGCGGCCGTCGCGGTGCACCAGAGCCATGTCGATGACGCCAAGGCTCTTGCCCCAGAAATTTCCCATCACCGCCGGCTTGCCGTGTACGAAGCCGCGCTGGTTGTCGACGTCGGGCATCGACGCAAACCGGGATTTCGCGTTGGCCGGATCGGGGAACGCGGTATGCGAGTGGCCGAGCAACAGCGCATCGATGCCCGGCACGTCGGACAGGTACCAGTTCGCGTTCTCCATTGCGCTGCCATACGGCGCGACATCGAGACCGCCATGTGAAATCGCGATGACGAGATCGACCTTCTCCGCACGCAGTTGCGGAAGATATTTGCGTGCGGCTTCGACCAGACCCGTGGTCGTCACCTTGCCTTCAAGATTGCGGCGGTCCCAATCGACGATGGTCGGCGGCGTGAACCCGATGATGCCGATGCGGATCGGCGCAACGGTCTCCCGGCCGTCGGCATCGTGCACCTTCAACGTCCGGTCAAGAACGGCATAGGGCGGATAGATGGGCTGGTCGTCGCTTTTGCGAAGCACGTTCGCGAGTACGAGCGGATAGTGCGGACCCATGCACTGTACATCTGCGCCGTCGATGCGCATCGGATGGCCGGTCACCCGCGACAGGAACCCGAGTCCATAGTTGAATTCGTGGTTGCCAATGGTGCCGCCGTCGTAGCCGAGAGCGTCCATCACGCGGTAGATCGACAGTTCCTCATTGCAGCCGACCGGTTTCACCAGCGCCTGGTAGTCGGCCAATGCCGTGCCCTGGATCGTGTCGCCCGCATCGAACAGCAGCGTGTTCGGAAACTCCTTGCGCGCCTGTCGCACGAGTGTCGCCATGCGCTCGAATCCGAGCGAGGGATCCGCGCCGACCCGGTAGTAATCGTAGCCGAGGATGTTCGAATGCAGGT
>NZ_JBDSWZ010000252.1:0-5737 GCF_039926425.1 Dokdonella sp. | reverse complement strand
CATCGCGAGCACGTTGGTCGCCCGACGACTCGCGTTTCAGGGTCGCGTTGCGGTTCCGCGCAGGCGTTGCAGGATCTCGCTGCGTGCTTCACGCAGGATCGAGTCACGGTCGAGGCTGTCGACGATTTCGGTCACGACGCGTTTGGGTCCTTTGTCACCCCAGGACTTGCCGCCGACGAGATATTTCTCCGCCGCGCGTCCGACCAGTTCGGTCGCATACCAGGCGAGCGCGCCTTGCGCGCCGGCGGTCACGACCGTGGACAGTCCCGCGCTGAGTCCTTTGAGCGCGGATGCGACCAGCTGCACACCCCAGATCGCGCCCATCAGCGCAGCGAGCTGGGCCGAGATGACCGCGATCAGCGAGCCGGCTTCGCTTTTCGTCAGCGGTAATCCATACACGCGCCCGAGATGCATGACGAGTGCAGCGTCGAGCGCGCCCGCGGCGAGCAGATCGGCGACTGGTATCGGGTTGAGCGCAACCGCGAGACTCTTGGCGATGCAGTATTGGCGGATCAGCGTCGCGGCCAGTTCGCTGCGCGCTTGCGCGATCCGAACGCCGACCTGATCGGACAATCGCCCGGCGAACAGACTCGCGTTGAGCGCCGCCAGTGTCTTTCCCTCACGTTCGACCACCGCGGTGAGGCGTTCGCGCAGACGGTCGAGATCCGGCATGCGCTCGACCAGTTCGGCCACTTCCGTGCCATCGGCATCCACACGCACGCGCTTGAGCGGTGAGGGCTGTGCGCTGATCGCGACCACGTCCTCGGGTCGCACGATGCCTGCTGCATGCTCGCGCAGCCGTTCGAGCAGGCGTGTTGCTTCCTCGTCGCCGTAGCGATCGACCTTGTTGAGCGCCAGCAGCAGCGGGCGTTCGGTTCGCGCAAGCAAATGCAATGCATCACGCTCGCGCATGGTCATGTCGCCATCCACGACGAATACGACCAGATCGCAGACGCCCGCGACGTCGTAGGCGAGCTTCTCGCGCGCTTCGCCATCGAGTTCGTCGATACCCGGCGTGTCGATCAGGTGCACGCCGCTGCCTGCGACCTCGCGCCAGCTGCGCTGCGTCGCCTGCGTGGTCGTTCCATGCAGCACGCCGACCGCGAACACGTCCTCACCGAGCAGCGCATTGGCGAGCGCCGACTTGCCAACGCTGACGCGGCCGAACACCGCGATATGCAATTCACCGCGTTCGAGTTTGCCTAGCATCGCTTCGAGCCGTGCGAAGTCGGAAGCGAGTCCGCTGCGGATCGCTGCAGGAATCTGTGGATCGTCAAGCAGTGTGCGAAGGCTTTCGATCGCGTGGGAGTTGTGCGCATCGCCGCGTGCCTGCGATGCCACGCTGTTCGGCACTTCCTCGCGCGACGGCGCGAAGCGTTCGCGCAGGCGCTGCCAGATCGAGCCGGAATTGTTCACGCGATGGGGAGGCGCTTGCGCATATCGATCCTCTGCGCGGAGCGGCTTCAGCCGCGATGCCTTTTCTGCCAAGGCATCAAGAAAAAAGCATCGCGGCTGAAGCGCTCCTACAGGGCTGTCATTTTATTTTGCGGTGAGGACGAGGTGCCCATGCACAGTGACGTCGGCACCGACGTCGCTCCAGTCGCTGCCGGCACCGAGCCCGAAGTCGGCGCGCTTCAGCACGGTGTCGACATCGAGTGTCGCCGCGCTGCCGTTTTCGACGAACTTGACGTTGAGCGTGACCGGCTTCGTCTGTCCGTGCAGCGTGAGACTGCCCTTTGCTTCGACTCCGCCATCGGCCGACCTGGCAAACGACCCGGTGACGAAATGCGCCTTCGGCGATTTTTTCACGTCGAAGAAGTCACTGCCTTTGAGCGAATCGTCGCGATCGCCATTGCCGGTGCCGGCGGTGGCGAGATCGACACTCACGTCGAACTTCGACGCCGACAGGTTTGCAACGTCGTACACAATGGTGGCGTCGAACGATTTGAAAGTGCCGTCAAAGGCCTCATTCTGGTAGCTGCCCTTGAAGGTCAGCGCACTCTTCGTGGAGTCGACCTGCCAGTCGCGTGCGAACGCTGCGGCCGGCAGAAGCAGCGATGCGAGAACGAGGATGCGCAGCATGGAGAACTCCTTCGGGAACGGGAAAGTGTTGTGTCAGCCGATGCGATCGACCGACGTACGCCGGCCGGGCAGCATACGGCGCAGCACGTCATCGCGGTTGAAGAAATGATGAACGAGCGCGGCGGCGGCGTGACCCGCGGCGACCAGGAACAGGCTCCAGAAGAGCCACTCGTGCGCATTCTCGGCGAAGGCCTTGATTGCGTCGTCCTTGCCGCCGGTGAGGCTTGGAATCTGCACGACGTTCCACCAGAACAACGGCCGCAGCGATGACGCCGAATCGAACAGCCAGCCTGACAGCGGAACCGCGAACAGCAATGTGTACAGCAACGCATGTCCGATGCGCGCACCGACGACCTGCGAGCGGGGCATCGACGCCGGTTCCTGCGGACGCCGGTCGAACGCGCGCCACAGCAGTCGCAGGATCGCGAACAGCAGGATCGTGAGGCCGAGCGATTTGTGGAAGGTGAAGAGCGGAATCACGTTTGGTTTCTTCGGCAGATTGACCATGATCAGGCCGAGCGTTCCCTGCACAAGCAGCAGCAGGACCACTGTCCAGTGGAAGAATTTGGCCAGGCTGCCCCAGTGCGCAACGCCGCTTTTCAGTGTCATCTCAAGGTTCCCGGTGATTGGAAGCATTCGCCGCGGCATCGTCGCTGATGCCTTCGATTTCGAGACGCAGGTCGACGGGTGCGCCGACCACCTCCTTGAAGCGCTCCATGCCGAACGCGAAACGGTCGAGTGTTGCGCTGGCGGAAAATCCGGCCTTTTTCTTGAACAGATAGGGATCGTTGGCGATCCGGTTGAGCGTGAATGCGACGTCGACTGCTTTCGCAACGCCGTGGAAGGTGAGTGTTCCATGGATCACACCGTGGTTCGCATCGGTCTGCTCGACACGGTCGCTGACGAAATGCGCGGTCGGCCAGCGTTGTGCATCGAGGAACTGGCCGGACTTCACGGTGTCGCTCCATTTTCCATCCCCCATGTCGGCCGACGCGAGATCGACGACGACATCGACATGGCTGGCGCTCCAGTCCTTCGGATCGAACCGGAACCAGCCCTCCTTGACGCGCAGTCGGCCGAGTGGATGCGAAAACTTCTGGTGGTCCGCGCTGAACCAGATCTGCGTATGGACAGGGTCGAAGCGGTACGTATCGGACGATGCGAGTGCCGGTAACGCAGTGAACATCGCGGCAATCGCGACCATGAGCGTGACCGCGGAGACGGCCAAGCGTTCGGAAGCGCGCGGCGGCGGCGGGCGCGAGAGAGTTCGTGCGTTTCGTTCGATCGACATGACGACAGCTTGGCAAAAACCCCGGAACGGCGCCAGCGTCGTGCGGTGAACGGTGTTTCCGCGCCGCATCACGGATCGGCGCTGCTGCGCGCTGCATCGAGGGCGAGTCGCGCGACGCGTTCGAGCCGTTCGCGCGCGGGTGCGGCCAGCAATGCCTGCACGCGGGTCGCGACGTCCGCAGCGTCGAGCGTTGCGCGCTCGGCCAGCGTTTCGGCGAGCGCGTGGCCAAGGCTGTCGAACACGAGTCCGTACGCGACTGCGTGCAGCATGCCGCCGCCAAGCGTCCCAAGTCCCGGAAAGGCCTTCATCGCGTTGCCGACGATCGCAAGGACGAGCGCGGTGGTGTTGCGCACCGTCAGGCCAACGCGCGACAGCAGTGCCTCGACGTCGAGTTCGCGCACAGGAACGCCGTGGATGCGCGCGAGTTCGCGCACCAGGGCGGTGCCGAGCGCGCCCTGGATCAGGATGTCGCTGCCCGGCGCAACGGCGGCCATTGCACCGACGATGGCGCGGCGCGTGTATTTCGCAACGGTCTCCGTCGATTCGCGCGCCGCAGTTGCGCGCGCCAGTTCGTCACCGCGTCGGCCGACTTCTGCCAGCAGACCTGCCTCGCGACCGGGTTCGAGTCCGTCGTGACCTGCGGCCGTTGTCTGCGCAAGAGCGTTGACCAGCATGCCGATCGCAGGCGTGCGTTCGCGTTCGACGCGCTCGCGGCGTCCGTCGGGCAGAGTGCGCTCGTACCGTTCGCTTCCGCCCGCGCTGATCGGCACGATTGCGCGCACCATTGCGCCGTACTGGTGTTCGAATTTCTGCAGCACTGCCGCCCGATCTGTCTCGTCGTACTGGTCTGCCTTGTTGAGCGCGAGCACGATCGGCTTGCGGAATCCTGCGAGCCAAGCCAGTTCGGAGTGCTGCGCGCGCGTCAAGTCGGTCGCAGCAAGATAGATCACCGCGTGCGCTCGCAACGCCTCGTCACGCGCGAGCTGCTCGTGGACGATGCCATCCACTTCGCCGCTGCCCGGCACGTCGGCAAGGATCAGTTCGCGCCCATCGGGCAGTCGTCCGCGATGATGGGCGACCTGGCGCGTGGTTCCTCCACGGACATCGATCATGGGTTCGGCTTCCGGCGCCAGCGCGCGGATCAAGCTCGACTTGCCGGTCGAGATTTCGCCGAACAGCGCAACGTATACATCGCCGCTCAGGCGTCTGCGGTCCAGTTCGCTCAGCTCGGCTTCGAGCGCCGCGGTCTCGACGCGACGTTCGCGCAAGTGGTCAATGCGCGTGTCGATGTCGGCGCGGGACACCGGAGTCGTCGCGATCGGCGAGCTCTTGCGCGTCGGACGCGCGAGTCGCCAAAGCAACCAGCCGACGGTGCCGAATGCGCACGCGAGAACCACGATCAGGGGCAGCCGCAACCAGAGAGGCATCGCGGCGACATGCTGGTAGAAATCGAGGAGGCTGTTGAGCGTCGCCACCAGCAACCCGAGGAGCAACGCGGCGCCCAGCGCGAGAGCACCCAGGAAGATCAGGCGGAGCGGAAGTCGGGGGGAGGGCATCGGCTGATTCTAGCGGCAGCGGTTGTGCGGCGAGGTGTGAGGTTCGCTCCACACGCCGTGTACAGCGATCAAGTACGACGGCGTCTTTGATCGTCACCGGGGTCGTGCGCGTGGCGCCTGTTTCGCGAGTGGGAGGAACGTTGTGGAGGATCTGATCGCAAGACGTCGCGCGGTCGGCCCGCGGACCGCGGCAAACCGACCGTTCGCGCGTCGAACGTGACGCCGTTGACGCCGTGTTGGCGTTACGTGTAATGTTACTTGTAACGATGAGTGCCGACCGCTCCGACGCAGTTTCCAATTCCGCCCGCAGCCAGCGCGCGTTTCGCGAGCGCATGCGTGAGAGGGGTCTCGTCCCGCGCCAGGTGTTCATCCGTCCTGATCATCGGGAGATTCTCGCCACTCTCGAACTCGCGCTGCGCGAGGCCGTTCTGCCCGACCGTTACCGCCATCTGGAGGCGTATTCCGCCATGACCCAAGCCTGGACCACCATTGCCCTGCATGAAGCGCTCGCCGAACATGTCGAACGCGAACACCTGCCGTTCGAGCTCAGCCTGCAGCGCGGCAGCGATCCGACCATCGCGATCGCGTTGCCGGAGCATGGCGATCTGATCATCCATCTGATGGCATCCGGCGAGCAGCTGTTCGCGTCGACACCGCTCTGCCTGGGCTCTCAGGTCGCCGATCGCGCCGCATTCAATGATGCGTGCCTGCGCCTCAATCCGCTCAATCCGCTGTCCAACATCGGGCTGCAGGCATTCGACGGCGAGGATGTGTATGTCGTGTTCGGCGAATTGTCGACACGCTCGCC
>NZ_JBDSWZ010000251.1:0-30554 GCF_039926425.1 Dokdonella sp. | reverse complement strand
CACAAAAGCCACTCTCACGAAAGCCGCTCCCACACGCGCCGCTCCTGCGGTGGATTGACAGACCTGGTCTTCTAGACCGCTGAACCTGCAAGCTTTGCGCGCGCTGCGGGAGTCGACTCGACCCGTGGCAGGAGCGTCAACACCGCGGGATCGGTCGGGACCGCTCGTCGCGTACATCGTCGATGTCCGCGACCGGATTCAACGGGACGCGGGAATTTGCCTGCATCGTCGCCTGCCGACAACCTTTGCTCACTGAGTGCCTTGGCGGGTCACAACGGCGACTGGGTGGTTTCACCCAGCATGCGCCGGGCACAACGCCCACGCTGTCCACTGCGCAGCCGCAAGCTATCGACGCGCCGCATCCACTGGACTACTGTCACTGCGTTGATCAGGCGGGACAATCGGCGCCGCGTTGCGCCCAGTGAGGGTCGTGTGTTCCATCGTCGTAACCGCCGTGCCGTCGCACCCGCCCTACTTGCGGGTTGCATTGCGTTGCTCCA
This sequence comes from Dokdonella sp., assembly GCF_039926425.1. Lineage (GTDB taxonomy): Bacteria > Pseudomonadota > Gammaproteobacteria > Xanthomonadales > Rhodanobacteraceae > Dokdonella_A. The sequence goes on along the minus strand of NZ_JBDSWZ010000251.1, from coordinate 30,054 downwards.
TTTCGGATGTGCCGGTGCGACGGTGGTCGTCACGATCAACGGCAACAAAGCAAAGGCCGACATCACGCTGCCGGCACCGTCCGGCAGCTACACGGCCGAATTCGAGCTCGAGTTCGAGAATCCGGTCAACCTGACGATACCGTGCCTCGGCATCGATGCCGACGTGCTCGATGCGGGCGAGATCGCGAGCATCAACGGACGCCTTCCCGATCCTGGCAACCAGGCGATCGATCCGGCGTTTCCGGTCCGCGTGACGGTCGAGCCGCCCGCCGGTTGCGGCCTGCAGTTCTACTACGACGTCAAGGTCGACCTCGATACGCCGGATCTCGTCTACACGCCGCAGTCCACCTATCGGCTGGTCAAGGCGGCGGTCGGCGGCATCGCGCCGTTCCATGACCTCACGATGTCGGTCACCGCAGGCAGCGTCCGCGTGCGCGGACAGGCCGGCGGCTTTTCCGAATTCGTCGTCGTGAAAGACGCCAGCCAGAATTATTCAACCGATGCGAACCGGACGTACGACGCCCTCGACGCACGCCTCGCCGACCCCGGCATCGGCTTGACGGCACAGCTGACGTTGCAGAGCGATCTGGCGTTGAGCCGCGCCGCGTTCACGGCCGGCAACTACCCGCAGGCCGATGCCTATCTCGACGACCTCGATCTGCACTGCGCCCAGCTCGGCGGACCTGCGCTGCCGAACACGTGGCGCTCGTTGCGCGATCTCGTCAATGCCGAAGGAGAAGTCGTCGGCTTCACCGGCAATCTCCATTTCCTTCTCGGGCGCCTCGGCGGGTCCCCATGAGCACACCGCCGCCGTGCCTGCCAAGCTGAGCATCCACGTCCCGGGTGAACCGGTCATCGTGCGCGTCGTCGACGAGGGCCGGTTGCTGTTCCTCGGACGCGACATCGCCTGCGACATCGTGATCGCGCACGAATCGGTGTCGCGCCGGCACGCGCAGATCCTCGGCAATCCGCTCGCGTGGAACGTCAGCGACCTCGGCTCGAAGAACGGCATCCGCCTCGATGGCGAGCGCGTCACCGCCGCCGAGCTGACCGGCGCGTGCTGGTTCGCGATCGGAGACGTGTTCTGCGAGTTCGAGCGGATCGACGCGAAGGCACAGGCGCATTTGCACGCGCGCGCCGCCGAGCGGCGCAGCTCGTCGATGGCGTGGGCCGCAAGGATCGACGGCGGCAGCCGCAGCGACCGTCTCGTCGCCGACCTCCTGCGCGGCATCGTCGATGTCGCCGAATGCCAGCGTGGTGTCCTGCTCACCGTCGACGACACGGGGCAGATGCGCTGGCGCGCGAGTTGCTCGCTGAGTCCGGAAGACGTCGCAGGCAGCCGCTTTTCCGGCAGCCGCAGCGCGGTGGAACGGACGATCCTCGATCGCCGCCCGGTGTATCTGTCCGATCCGCGCGACCGCGCGTGGCTGCAGGGTCAGGCCAGCGTGATCGCGCACGGCATCCGCGCACTGGCATGTCTCCCGCTGGAGCATGCGGGACGCTTGCTCGGCGTCGCATACGCGGACACCAGCGATGAGCAGAAGGTCTTCACCGATCTCGATGCCGAACTCCTCGGCGCGTTCGTCGATCACGCGGCGTCGGTGTTCGCCGCGGCGGAGCTCGATGCCCAACTGGCCGACATGTCGGTCTGGTTTTCTGTCGAGGGAACGCAGGCGGACCGCGCCACCGGCGTTGCGCCTTACTGGAAATCTCCCGACGCGAGCGCTTCGGCGGGACAGCCCGCGTGACGTCTCCCGGCCGGAGCATGGAGCCGGATGCAACGGTCGCCAGCGCGACGGTCACCGGCATCCTCGCCGCGGCGGATCTTCGTCGCGGCGAAATCGTCGCCGGCCGCTATCGCATCGAACGGCTGCTCGGCATGGGCGGCATGGGCGTCGTCTATCTCGCGCGCGACATCGAGCTCGACATCGACATCGCGCTGAAACTGCTGCGCCCCGAGCTCGCGAGTCGACCCGATGCGTTCGAGCGATTCCGGCAGGAACTGCTGCTCGCGCGGCAGGTGTCGAGCCCGCACGTCGTGCGCATCCACGATCTTGTCCGCCACGGGGCGGCGTGGCTGATCAGCATGGACTACGTCGCCGGATCCTCGCTCGAACGCGTGCTCGACAACGAAGGTCCGCTCGCCCCCGATCGTGCGATCCGCATCGCGCGCCAGCTCGCACTCGGACTGTCCGCCGCGCACCATCGCGGCGTCGTGCACCGGGATTTGAAACCCGCCAACGTGCTGGTCAACGAACAGGGCGATGCGTCGATCACCGACTTTGGCGTCGCGCGTTCGGCCGGCAACACCGGCATCACCGGCAGCGGCGTCATCATCGGCACGCCGGAATACCTGTCGCCCGAGCAGGCTCGCGCGGACCCGCTGGACGGACGCAGCGATCTCTACGCGCTCGGACTGATCCTCTACGAAATGCTCAGCGGAACGCTTCCGTTTCGCGGCGGCACCCCGGCCGAGATGCTCGCGCAGCGCATCGTGCGCGACCCGCCGCCAGTCGACAGCGTGAAGCCGGGCCTGCCGTCGTTCGCCGTGCGCCTGTGCACACGACTGCTTGAACTGAAACCCGCGCGACGATTCCAGACAGCCGACGATGTCGTGCGCGCGATCGATCACAGGCGCGTGCCCGGATTGCCACATGCACGACGCCGCGGATTCGCGCTGGCCGCGGGCATCGCGATGGCGCTTCTCGCCGTCGGTGCGGGCTGGCGCTATTGGCCGGCGCCTGCACCGACCGCGGCGAACCCGACAGCCGCGGTCGCCCCTGTGGCACCGCTGGCACTCGCGCCGCTGCCGCTGACCACCGCCAGCAAGAAGCCTGCGGACCTTGAACTCGCATCCGGCATCGGCCAGCGCCTCGCCGACACGCTGGCGACCACGGCCGACTTCGGCAGCGCCGACCCGCTGCGTGTCGCGCGCGCGCTGACCGAGCTCGGTTACGACGCGCCGACCGCAATGCGCCACCGCGCGCGTGTCGCGGAAGCGCTCGGCGCGCGCGACCTGCTCGAGGGGGAGCTGATCCACACCGACCAGGGCCTCGTCGTCAAGCTTGCCGTGGTTGCACCGGACTCGGGCCAGGCGCGCTGGACGGGCGAGACGCCCGTGTCGTCTGTGCAGACGCTGCCTGCGGCGTTGCAGGTTCTCCAGCAGGCGTTGCAGACCAGGCTCGATGCCGGCGCGCCGCGCGCAGAGGCGTGGCCGGCAACGCAGGCGCTCGAAGCGATCGGAACCCGGCAGCACTCCGCGCCTGCTGCTTCGGATTTGCAGGCGTCCCTCGACGTCGCTCGCCAGTCCGGCGATCCGCTGGTGTGGTGGTCGCTGCTGCAATCGCTCGATCACGCAGGCCGGACGGCGGATGTCACGAGCGTTGCACGTCAGGCGCAGGAGAATCTTGCGAAGGCGTCGACCGCCGACGCCCGCAGGACGCAGGCGTACGCGGAAGTCCTTCTCGGCGACAGCGAAGGGGCGCTGAAGCAGATGGAACCCTGGGTGAAGACGGTTACGACCGACCATCCGGCACGTCTCCTGCTTGCGCGCGCCTACGGCGATCTCGGCCAGTTCGACGAGGCGGACAAGACGCTGCACGCGCTGGTCGCCGAGGATCCGCGCAACGCCGATGCGTGGTATGCGCTTGGCAAGAACGCGATCCAGGCCGGCGATTCGAAACGCGCGGTCGACGACTACCTCGTTCACGCGCAGGTGCTCGCGAATCGCCTCGACGACGATCGCCTCAAAGCCGACATCGTGCATGCACTCGGCCTGGGCTACCGCAGCCTCGGCCAGCTGCCGATCGCCGCCGAACAGTTCGAGAACGCTGCGCGCCTTCGTGCCGCGCGAGGCGACCTGCGCGGGCAGGCCGTGTCGTTGCGGAATCTGTCGTCGGTCCGCTCGGTCCAGGGCGATTTCAAGAGCGCGCAGAGCCTGCTCGACAGTGCGAAGGCAATCCTCGAACCGCTCGGCGACGTCGGGGCGATGGCCGACGTGCTCAACGATACCGGCGTGCTGTACGAGGAACGCGGCGACTACCGTCGCTCGCTCGATGCGTACCGCAGCGCGCTCAATCTCTACCAGAGCCGCAACGACCTGCATCAGGTCGGCAACGCGCTGATCAACGTCGGCTTCACCTACTACCAGGTCGGCGAATTCGACAACGCGGAGGTGTACTGGAAGCAGGCCGCGGCAACCTACGCGAAGATCGAGGACAAGTCGGGAGCGGTCAACGCACGGCTGAGCCTCGGGCTCGCGCAGACCGCACGCGGTGATTTCACTGCGGCGCGCGAATCGCTGGAGGGCAGCCTGCGCGAAGCGGAAGAATCGCAGCTGGCCGAAGCACGCGTCATCGGTCTCGCCAACCTCGCGGAGCTCGACCGGCTCGAAGGCCGCATCGAACGTGCGTCCCAGCATGCGGCAGAAGCGCTCGCGCTGTTCACCACGCGCGACGATCCGCGCGGCAGCACCGAGATGAAACTGCTGCGCAGCGCGATCTTTGCCGACGTCGGCGATTGGGACAACGCCGGACACGCACTCGACGGACTCGACGCGGAGTCGGTGGCCAACGAGGAGCAGGCCGGCCTGCTCGCGTTGCGCAAGGGCGAGGTCGCCTACGGCCGCGGCGATGCACGGACTGCGACCGCGCTGGCCGACGAAGCGATTGCCGGCGCCCGCAAGGCCCACAGTCTCGGCACGGAATTGTCCTCACGCCTGCTTCGCTCCCGTGCGCTCGCGGCATTCGGCAAGCCGGCGGATGCTGCGCGCGAGATGGCGAGCGTGCACGAGGGCGTGGCACGTTACGCCAGCGTTCCGCTGCGGCTGTCGCTCGCCGAAACCGAACTTCGCGTTGCTCCGCAGAAAGGCGTCGCTGTCTATCGTGAAGCGCGCGCGCTGCTGGCCCGCTTGCCCGATTACGGTCGTGCGTTCGAGATCCACGCGCTCGGCGCGGACGCGTCGGCAAGAACTGCAGGCGGTGAGGCGGCCGAAGCGCGCCGCGCCGCGGGCACCGCGTACTCGACCTTGCGCGCCGCCACACCCGAAGCCGGACATGCCGCGCTCGCGGTGTTGGCCGCATCGATGGGCATCCCAGTGGACACTGCCAGATGAAACGCGAAACGCCGATCCATCCACGCGCCATCCTGCGGCCGGACGGCGCGGAAATGCGCGAACAGCTGACGCGGCTGCGCGAACAGCAGGAGCAGTTGTTCGCCCAGCTCCACTCGGGCGAACAACATTTCAAGCAGCTTGCACGTTCGGTCTGGCGTGTCCAGGAAGACGAGCGTCGCCGCCTCGCGCGCGAACTCCACGACGGCATCGGCCAGCACCTCACCGCGCTGCGTCACAGGCTCGACGTGCTGGCGCGATCGGAAGCGATTGCCGAGGCTGGCAACGGATCGCTTCAGCAGGCGCTGCAACTGTGCGACATCGCGATCCAGGAAACGCGCACGCTGTCGCGCCTTCTGCGTCCCCAGATCCTCGACGACCTCGGCCTCGAAGCGGCGCTGCGCTGGCTCGCGCGACATACCGCGGAGGGCACGGGCTGCACGATCGACGTGGAGGTCGGTACCCTGCCCGGCCCGGTCGACAGCGATCTGTCGACGCTGCTTTTCCGCGTCGCGCAGGAAGCGCTGGCGAACGCGCAGAAGCATTCGAAGGCGCGCAACGTCGTCGTCCGCCTCAGTCATCGTGCCGGACATCTCCAGCTGCTGATCGTCGACGACGGCCGCGGATGCGACACCACGGCAGCATTCGCGAAATCGAGTTCCGGGCACAGCACGGGCCTTGCGAGCATCCGCGAACGCGTGCGCCTCTTCGGCGGGCAGTTTTCGCTCGAGTCGCAACCGGACGAGGGACTTCAGCTGCGGGTCGTGCTGCCTTTCGACACCGGCAAGGCGCTGCCGTGAGCCGCATGATCCGCGTCGTGGTGGCCGACGATCACACCATCCTGCGAGAAGGCCTGGTGTCGCTCCTCAATGCGAGCGGTGATTGCGACGTGGTCGCGCAAGCTGCCGATGGAATGAGTGCGGTGGAGCTCGCTCTGAAGACGCGTCCGGATGTCGTCGTCGTCGACATCTCGATGCCGAGGCTCAATGGCATCGAAGTCGTGCGGCGGCTGCACAAGGAACTGGAGAACACGCGCGTGCTCGTGCTGACGATGCATGCGGAAGAGGAATATGTGCTGCATGTGGTGCGGGCCGGCGCGTCCGGGTTCCTGCTGAAGGACAGCGCGACCGGCGAATTGCTGAGCGCGGTGCGCGCGCTGGCCGGTGGGCGCGGATATTTCGGCGCGCACGCCTCGAAGGTGCTCGCGCAGCAGGTGCAGAAGCCGAACACGCCGATCGAGGATCCGTATCGCGATCTCACCGCGCGTGAGCGCGAGGTGTTCCATCTGATCGCGGAAGGTCTGACGACGAAGGAAATCGCAAAGCAGATCGGCACGAGCACGAAGACCGCGGAGAACCATCGTTTCCGCGTGCTCGACAAGCTGGGTGCACGCAATACGGCGGAACTGATCCGCTACGCCGTCAAGCACGGCCTGCTCGACTGACGCACCGATGGTCAAGCCACGCTAGTAGCGACCAGGCCTCGCAGGCGCGCACGTATTCATCGCCGGCAATTCGAATCCGTCGCCGAAGACGAGATCGCCCGCCGGCATGAGATGCGCCTGCCCGCTGTGGTCGAGTGGGCCCGCCGAACCGGGTGCAGCAACGACCCAGTGCGTCGGATCGGCGGCCACCGTCCAGCCGACCAGATCGCCGAGCGTGATCGCGCCGATGATCGATTCGTCGGTCCGTGACCATCCGGATGCAGTGCGGACGAATGAATAGGTCGCGCCACACGAGTTGAACGCGAAAGGCGCGCCGACCAGCGCGCCGTTGCCACTGAGCGCGACCGACCAGCCGAATCTGTCGCCTTCCGCGCCACCGGATCCGGTCAGCTGTTCGTGTTGCGTCCACGCCGCGCCGGTCCGTTCGAAGACATAAGCGCTGCCTGATCGGACGCTGGTCACTGGAACGCCCCCGAGCGGAGCGCCGACGAGCGCGCGATCGCCGTCGATCGCAACGGCCGTACCAAAACTGTCGCCGTTGCCGGACGACTGCAGCGTCAGCTTCGCCTGCTGCAGCCACGCGGTTGCGCTTCGGACGAAAACGTATGCAGCGCCATTCGCGAACTGCCCGACCCCCGACGATTTGAGCGGCGCGCCAACCACCAGCGTGTCGCCAGCGATCGCCATGCTGCGGCCGAATCCATCGCCCGCTGCCGGATCGCCGGCGCCGAACCGGGTGGCCTCATTCCACGAGGAACCCGACCGGTCGAACACGTAGACAGCGCCGGCGCGCTCGTCGGCGCCCGGTGCGGCGATCGCAAGATGGTCGCCTGCCATTGCGAGCGTACGGCCGAACCCGGTGCTCGACGCCGTGCCGAAAGCAGTGAGCTTCGCCTGTTGAACCCAGGTCGAACCGGATTGGACGAACACGTAGACCGCCGCCGGGGATTGTCCGGGAGCACCAACGGCGAGCGTGCCGCCGGACAACGCCAGCGACGCTCCGAAACGGTCGCCGGCCGCAAGGTCGGTCGGTGTGAACAGGAACGTCTGCGTACACGGCGCGTTGGTGCAATCGAACGCGTAAGTGGCTCCTGTCGACTGACTCGCGCCCGGACTGGAGCCGATCAAGCGGTTGCCATCGACCGCGAGCGCGAATGCGAACTCGTCACCCGGCTGCCCAGGACTCCAACCGTTGCCGCCGGTTGCGATGGTGGACGCGGCCGTGCTGGCGCCAACGAGGCCGAGCAGCAGGACGGCAAGACCCGCGAGGCGGCGCAACCCATCCAAACGGCCGCGCTGCGTGTCGGCAACGACACGGGCAAGACGTCTTGGGCGGTTGGGCGCGCAGGGGGGCATGGCGCGATTAGCGGGTGCGCGCGCCGGGCTGTCAAGCGCGCACTGGGGGTTTTGTCTCAGGCCTCCCGCCACCGCAAACCTCGATGACGGTGCGGAACGCGGGCGTTCGTCCAGCAGCAGCGACCTCAGCGCGACGGCGTCTCGATCACTCCGCTGACCGCGGGCATCAGCGGCTCGAGCGTGCCGATCGAATGCCCCTGCTCCGCGAGGTATTCCAGCCAGCGATTGAGGAACGAACTCATGCGGACACGTCGCTGGAGCACACTTCTCGCCGGCTGCATCGGCCCTATCGCTCGAATGAGGCGGCGGTCGGCGCGGCAGTCGAGTACTTCCGCCATGTGAGCATCGTGATACATGCGCAACTGTGCAGACGGTGCGCTCTCGCCCGTTTCGCTGTCGACAAAGCAGTAGGTGAGATGCAGGTCTAGCGTATAGCGATGGCGCTCCAGGACATCGAGCCGCACGTCGAGACCATCGTCCAGCGACGACAGATAACTGCCGATCGGCAAGTCCTTCGGACCGAACATGCGTGCGAGGCGGTGATAGTTTTCGGCATGCAGACCCATCAACCACGCGAAGCGGCTGGGCAGAAGCGATTGCGGACGTTCGATGACTGCGGACATGGACCGATCATAGGCGGGGCGACGGCGAGCGCATAGTCTGTTGCGATCGTCGTCTGGCCGGTTAAGATGGGGTTCGACGGACGGCTTGCAACCGAAGCCACCGCGCTTTCCACATTCAACACCTCGACCGCGTTTCCGCCTGACCTTTCCGGTCCGCGCTCGCCCGATGGATCTCCCCGGCTCCACACTCCTCTTCCGCAAGACCGACGCGCCTTCTGCGGCGAGCCCTGCTGTCGGAGGACATCACGTTCCCAGTAAATCGCGCGGGCGAAGCATTGCGCTTCGCCCGCGCGATTGCCTCAGTGCTTGATCGCAATCGGCATGTGCAGCAGCGGCAGCAGCACGTCGTTGCCCGCAAGTTCGAGGTGGTTGAAATTCCAGCCGGTCGCCAACGCCGTTCCGTTGATCGTCACGGTGATGACCTGGGTGGCACCTGCGGCAATCGTGAACGTGGCTGGCACGACCGTCGCTGCAGCGGCTGTCGGACCCGTGAACGTCAGTGCGTAGTCGCGCGACACCAGCGAGGTGCTACGCACCGTGCGGGTGAAACTGCAGGTGGTCGCGCAATTCTGGCTGGCCATGCTCGCCAGATTCAGTGTGGACATGTCGCCGCTCGCGGAAGGATTGGCCGCAACGAAATTCGCATTCGTTTCGTCCATCACCAAGCCGGTGAGCGCCGCGCGTGTCAGATCCACTCGGCCGGAGCCGAGATCCCACGCATCGACATCGCTGCCATCCGCACGGATCAGTCCGGTGCGCTTGGAGGTGAGGTTGATCGCCGAACGGATTTCGGTTGGTGTCCATGTCGGCTGCAGCGCACGAAGCAACGCACCCGATCCGGTCGTGTGTGGTCCCGACATCGACGTGCCGTTTTCCATCGCTGTCGCGGTCGCTCCGCCAAATGCTCCGGCGTAGGCCGCAATGATGTCGACGCCGGGTGCCGTGATATCCGGCTTGACGATCACCTGGTTGAGCGACGCGAGCGGGCCGCGCGAACTGAAGTCGGCGACGACGTCGCCGCGCTGCGGGAACGACGCAGTCGGCAGCAACAGCGATGCGGTGGCGGTTGAAGGGTTTGTCTGGATCTGCGCCCACGCCTGATCCCAGTCGGCGCGCAGCATCGACCATGAAGTGTCGCTCGCACCCAGATTGATGAAGTCGCGGTCGACGAAGATCACGCCGATTGCGCCGGCGGTCAACGCAGCGGTGCGACGCGCGATACTGCCGCAAGCGCTGGTATTCGGGTCGAGCGCGAGCACCGCGATTGCACCGACGCGCGCCGGCTCCACCTCACCCTCGAAGCCATCGGCGAACACGACATCGGAATCGGGCTGCGCGACCGCGGTGAACGTCTCCGCTGGATAGGCCGCACAGCCGTCGTTGGCGCCGTCAGCGAAATTCGGGCTGCGGACAATGGGCGCCGAGACGATGCTCGCCGACGGCAAGGGCGGCGCGGCTGGTCGCAGCGGCAGGTTCTGTGTCTCGGGCGGCGGAGTGCCCGGCCCGGTGAGGTTGAACGCGAATCCGATCACGCTGTCCTTGGTCGACGCGCCGACGGTTTCGACCCACGGTTCGACGTGGTTGATCGTGCCCGCGTCGGGACCGTCGTTGCCGGCCGAGGCCGCGACGAACATTCCTGCATTGACCGCGTTGCGGAACGCGATCGACACCGAATCGCCCCACGGCGAGACACCACCGCTGATCGAGAAGTTGAGCACGTCGGCCTGATCGATCACTGCCTGGTTGACCGCCTGCGACGATGCGCCCTGGCCGCAACCGGTGGTGCAGACCCGATAGGCGATCACGTTTGCATGCGGCGCGACGCCGGAAATGGTGAAGTTGCTTCCGCCAAACGGCGCCGACCAGTGGTTGCCGGCAACGGTGCTCGCGGTGTGCGAACCGTGGCCGCCAAGGTCCACCGCGCTGCGCGTCGCCGACGTGGTGGTGAAGTCGTACATGCCGATCAGCTTGTCGTTGCAGCGTCCGAGGTCGGCGTTCGGCGGCGTCGGACCGCACAGGCCGAGGTAGGTACCGCTGCCATTCGGGTTCACGTGAACGTAGCCGTCGATCGGACCGACGGCGGCAAATGCAGGGCTTTCCCAGTTGATGCCGGTATCGAGGTCCGCGATGACGATGCCTTCGCCCTGCGTCATCACGCCGTTCGATGCGGTGCCGTCCCAGATCAATGGCGCGCCGATGAATGCAGGGCCACGGTCGGTCAGCAGCGCCCGGATCTGCTCGCGTTCGACGAGCTCGACGTCGGGCCGTTGCGCAGCGATCGCCGCCTCGCGTTCGTCGATTTCGACGATCACCGCATTGAGCGCATGTTGCATCGTTGCAACCGCTGAGATGCTGCGCCCGACCGACGCAGACAGCGCGCCGAGGAATGCCGACTGCACCTGCGCGAGATGGGCGGCGTATGCGACGGATGCAGGCGCCTTGACGTCGAGACGTCCCGCCTTGCTGCCGTTTGCGAATCGGCCAGCTGCTGCGAATCCGGCGACTCCGCCGCGATACGAGGCCACCGGTTCGTCCTTGAGAAGGATGGTGTAGCGGACACGCGCATTGTCCGTCGGCGTCGCTGCAACAGCAGCGCCGCTCGCCGCGCTCGCGACGACCACCGGCAGAGCGAGTCCGAGGCACAGAGCAGCGCACACGGCGCCGACCAGCGGCTTGAGAATGATGTTCGACGACACGGACACAGGTACAGGCATGGCTCGGCTCCAGGCAGGATCGGATCTCGGCAGGGCCGGCGCACGTCTCCCCGGCGCCGGAACACCGAGCATACCGAGTTTGATCACAACGGCGACCGCCTCTAGGCGGAGTTTGGGCACGCTTGGGCGACTCGCCGCGCGCACGGAACCAGATGCTGACTCGCATCGCCATCGGCGTGCCTGCTTTTTCTGCCGTCATTCCCGCAGAAGCGGGACTCGCCCTGCGACCACCTGACGTGACGCTCCGGCCATCACGCTGGAGCGATTCCCCCTTTCGCGGGAATGACGGCAGTGGTAGGAAGAACGCTGGCCGTCCCGGTGATGAACCATGCAGCGCAGACGCTAGAAAAGGTGCTTCTCGATCCCGAGCTGCGCAAGGATCTTGCTGCCAATCTCCTCGATCGACGTGTGCGTGGTGTTCTGCACCGCGATGTTCTCGCGACGGAACAGCTTGTCTGCCTGCTCCAGTTCCCAGCGGCATTGCTTGAGTTCGGCATAGCGGCTGCCGGGCCGGCGCGCCTCGCGCACCTGGGCGAGACGCTGCGCGTCGATGGCGAGGCCGTAAAGGCGGGCGCGGTGTGGCGCGAGCCGCTTCGGCAACTCGAGACGCTCCAGGTCCTCTTCGGTCAGCGGATAATTCGCCGCCTTCACGCCATAGTGCAGCGCCATGTAGAGGCAGGTCGGCGTCTTCCCGACGCGCGAGACACCGACCAGGACCACATCGGCGTCGGCGTAATTGACGTCGATGCCGTCGTCATGGGTCAACGCGTAGTTGGTCGCGTTGATGCGCGCTTCGTACTCGGTGAAATCGGTCAACCCATGCGCCTTGCCGACGCGGCCGGAGCGCGGCGCGCCCAGCTCTGCCTCCAGCGGTCCGATGAACGGTGCGAACACATCGAGCATCAGCGCACCGCTCTCGGCGACGATGTCGCTGAGCTTCTTGTCCATGATCGTGTTGACCACGATGGGCCGCGCACCGGTGGTTGCGTAGGCGGTCTTGATGCGCACGGCGGCGATCTGCGCCTTGTCGTCCGCATCCACGAATGGCAGGCGGTAGGTTTCGAAGTCGACCGTGTCGAACTGCGTGAGCACGCTGTGGCCAATGGTTTCGGCGGTGATGCCTGTGCCGTCCGAGACGTAGAAAATCGTGCGGCGCATCGGGATTCCGGGGACTGGGGCAGCACGAGTCTAATCGAAGCACCGCTCGTCAATGCGGTCTGAACCCGCATTCAGGCCTGGCGCTTGCCCCCTCGCCTGCAAAGCCCGAACATTGACGGCTCGCCGTGTGGCCCGGCTCTCATCATCTCGTGGAGTATCCCTTGAGCGACCTCGTTCTCTGGCTCGATTCGCTGCGCATGACCGACCTGGCGAAGGTCGGCGGCAAGAACGCCTCGCTCGGCGAAATGATCGGCAACCTCGCCAACCTCGGCGTGTCGGTTCCTGGTGGATTCGCAACCACCGCGCAGGCGTTCCAGGATTACCTCGAGAAGAGCGGCCTCGCCAAGCGCATCCTCGACCGTCTTGCGACCCTTGATGTGGAAAACGTCGACGAACTGACCAAGGCCGGCCCTGAGATCCGCGGCTGGATCGTCGATACCGCGCTGCCGGCCGATCTCGACCAGGCGATTCGCGACGCCTACGCCAAGTTGTGCAAGGACGCCGGCGCCGACAACGTCGCGGTCGCCGTGCGCTCGTCCGCCACCGCCGAGGATCTGCCGGATGCATCGTTTGCCGGCCAGCAGGAAACGTTTCTCAACGTGGTCGGCATCGACGACGTGCTGCACAAGGTCAAGGAAGTGTTCGCGTCGCTCTACAACGACCGCGCGATCGCCTACCGCGTGCACCATGGCTTCAAGCACGAGGACGTGTTTCTTTCCGCCGGTGTGCAGTTGATGGTGCGCTCGGACATCGGCGCCGCCGGCGTGCTGTTCACGCTCGACACCGAATCGGGATTCCGCGACGTGGTGTTCGTCACCGGCAGTTACGGGCTCGGCGAGATGGTCGTGCAGGGCGCGGTCAATCCCGACGAATTCTACGTGTACAAGCCGACGCTCAGTGCCGGCAAGCCGGCGATCCTGCGCCGCCAGATCGGCGCCAAGCAGCAGCGGATGGTGTATTCGTCGACACCCGGCGAACGCGTTCGCATCGAGGACACGCCGCCGGCCGATCGCCGCAGGTTCTGCCTCAGCGATGAGGATGTGCATGAGCTGGCAAAGCAGTCGCTGGTCATCGAAAAGCACTACGGCCGCCCGATGGACATCGAGTGGGCAAAGGACGGCGGCACCGGCAAGCTCTACATCGTGCAGGCGCGACCTGAAACGGTGAAGTCGCGCGCGCGCACCACGCAGATTGAACGCTTCCAGTTGAAGGAGCACGGTAAAACCATCGTCGAAGGCCGTTCGATCGGCCAGAAGATCGGCTCCGGCAAGGCGCGCGTGATCCGCAGCATCAAGGACATGAGCCGTGTCGAGCCGGGCGACGTTCTCGTCGCCGACATGACCGATCCCGACTGGGAACCCGTGATGAAGCGCGCCGCTGCAATCGTCACCAACCGCGGCGGTCGCACCTGTCATGCGGCGATCATCGCGCGCGAACTGGGCGTGCCTGCAATCGTCGGGACCGGCAACGGTCTGGAAATGATCCAGGACGGTCAGGACGTCACGATTTCCTGTGCCGAGGGCGACACCGGTTTCGTCTACGAGGGCCAGCTCGCGTTCGAGCGCATCACCGCCGACCTCGATTCGATGCCGCCGGCACCGCTGAAGATCATGATGAACGTGGCGAATCCGGAGCGCGCATTCGATTTCGCGATGCTGCCCAATGCTGGCGTCGGTCTCGCGCGACTGGAGATGATCATCGCGAGCCATATCGCGGTGCATCCGAAGGCACTGCTCGAGTACGCGCAGCAGGATGCCGAAACAAAGCGTCTGATCGACGAACGCACCGCAGGGTATGCGAACCCGGTCGACTTCTACGTCGATCGCCTCGCCGAGGGCATTGCAACGATCACCGCGGCCTTTGCTCCGAATACGGTGATCGTGCGGCTGTCGGATTTCAAGTCGAACGAATACGCCAACCTGATCGGCGGCAAGCGCTACGAACCGCACGAGGAAAATCCGATGATCGGCTTTCGCGGCGCAAGCCGCTACGTCGATCCGACGTTTGCCGACGCATTCGCGCTCGAGTGCCGCGCGATGAAGAAGGTGCGCGACACGATGGGGCTGACCAATGCATGGGTCATGATCCCGTTCGTGCGCACGCTGGAAGAAGGCCGCAAGGTGATCGAGGCGCTGAAGAAGAATGGCCTCGTTCAGGGCGAGAACGGCCTGAAGATCATCATGATGTGCGAGTTGCCGTCGAACGCGTTGCTCGCAGACGAGTTCCTCGACATTTTCGACGGCTTTTCAATCGGCTCGAACGACCTGACCCAGCTGACGCTCGGACTCGATCGCGACTCCAGCATCGTCGCGAACCTGTTCGACGAGCGGGACCCCGCGGTCAAGAAGCTGCTCTCGATGGCAATCCAGTCGGCGAAGAAGAAAGGCAAATACATTGGCATCTGCGGCCAGGGTCCGAGCGATCACCCGGATCTCGCGGAATGGCTGATGGACCAGGGCATCGAGTCATTGTCGCTCAATCCCGATACCGTCGTGGATACGTGGCTGAAGCTCGCGAAGAAGAAAGCGGGCTGACATCGCGTTACAGTCGGTATGTCTTCATCAACGCGGGAAGCGGTGGTTTCTGAACGTTCGCAGTCGGGATTTTTTTCGTCCAAGGAGGCACCGGTGTCGACATTGAAAGCGGGAATCGCAGGATTGGCGATGGCATTCGCGATGCCATTTGCGTCTGCCCAGCAAGGGTCGCCGACGCTGTCGATGCAATTGGATGGAGACATCCGGATCGCGCCGGACGGCAGCGTGAAGGACTACAAACCGCGTGCCACCCTTGCGGCCCCGATTGCCACATTGATTGAAAAAAGCGTCCTTGGATGGCATTTCGACCCGGTCGTCGTCGACGGTGTGCCGGTCACCGCCAGCACGTCCGTACACCTGAGCTTGAGCGCCGAGCCGATCGCGAACAGCGGGGATTTCAAGCTCCGGATCGTCACAGTGACGTTCGGCGAACCTTCCCGACTCGGCAAGATGACGCCGCCGAAGTACCCGGAGGATGCGGCGCACGCCCACCTCGAGGCCCGTGTGACGTTGTTCCTCCAGCTCGACGAAGCGGGCAAGGTCGTGAAGGCCGAGCCTTACCAGACCAGTCTCGGGGCGCGCGCTCGAACGGAAGGCGAGGCCGAGGGGTGGCGCAAGCGATTCGAGCGCGCGAGCATCGCGGCAGCAATGAAATGGCAATACAACCTGTCTGAAAAGGTCAACGGCAAGCCGATCGGCACGAGCGTGCTGGTCCCGATCGAATATTCGATGTCCCGCTCGGGCGGTCGCGAGCGCTGGAAAGCATTTATTCCCGGCCCAGTACACGCCGGGTTGTGGGCAGGGCAGCTCGTAAAGCCCAGTGACAGCAGCCTCGCTTCTATTTCCGACGGCAACGCGTTGCCGATCGATTCGCGATTCCGCCTGAAGGACGATGTGGTCGGCAAGACGCTCTGAACCCCGCGGTCGGCTCCGCGTGAACGGCGAGCGCCGGAGCGATGGAGGTGGTACAACGGACTGATCGGGTGCTACCGGGAGACGGTCCATGCGTCGATTGATTTCCATCGCGGTGATGCTGGTCTTGTCGACGTCGTCTTCAGCGTCGACAGCGCCGCCGCTGACCCTGCGGACCATGACGCAGCAACCGGCCGACTTGAAGCACTCGGTCATCGGGCCCGACGGATCTGTCGGGCATCCCGGCGGCGACTGCAACGACACCGATTCGAACATCCATCCGGGGCAAGCGGACATCGTCGGCAATGGCATCGACGACAACTGCAATGGACTCGCTGACGAGGCAGCCAACGGTGATCCGTCGACTGACGGAAGCGATGCGGACGGGGACGGCAATACCATTGCCGCCGGTGACTGCAATGACCTTGTCGCGTCGGTGCATGCCGGCGCCCTGGAAATCATCGGCGACCTGATCGACAACAACTGCAACGGCCTCGCCGACGAGGACGAAAACGGGAATCCGTCGAACGACACGGTTGACCACGACGGCGACGGCGTCGCGATGGCGCCGGACCGTATCTTCCTCGACGGCTTCGAAGGCTGACGGCGCAGTCGCACCGCAACGCCGACCGTACACCTCCAATCCACGTTCGTCGCGATAGCGCCCGCAAGCACCTGCACGAAAGGGATTCCCGATGCACGCCGTTCTGGGGAAAAGCCTGTTCTTCGTCAAGGAACAGGTGGCGCTGTTCAAGGCTGCCAACGATTACGACATCCTCGACCCGGTCACCAACGCGGTCGTCATGGAATGCCGCGAGCCGAATCTCGGTTTCCTGACGAAGATGCTGCGATTCACCGACTACAAACGGATGACGCCGTTCCAGGTCGAGGTGCGCACGCCGGCCGGCCAGAAGGTGTTGACGGTCAAACGCGGCATTTCGCTGGTGCTCTCCAAGGTCGAGGTGCTCGACGAGAACGATCGGCTGGTGGGATATTTCAAGCAGAAGCTCTTCTCGATCGGAGGCCGCTTCGACGTGCTCGACACACGGGACGGCATCGTTTGCACACTGCAGGGAAAATGGACGAGCTGGGATTTCCGCTTCATGCAGGGCGACCGCGAACTGGCCAGTGTCTCGAAGAAGTGGGCCGGTCTCGGCAAGGAACTCTTCACGTCGGCCGACAACTACATGCTGTCGATCAACAGTACGGTCGCGGCGGACAATCCCGCGCGAATCCTCATCGTCGCGGCGGTGATGTGCATCGACATGGTGTTGAAGGAATGAGCCTGCGAGGTGCAACTATCGCAATGGCGTCTCGACGCCGGTCGGCGTCACCCGAGCGTGGCCGGGCGATGGCGAACCAAATGCGCCGCTGCGGGTTACACGAAGGTCAGTCTTGCAGGCGTACATTGAGTGCCTGCGCTCCAATCCGGTGACGAATTGTGAAGATCACGTTAGCAAGGAGCATGTCGTTCGTGTGCGCGCTTGGATTCGCATCCATTGCTGAAGCCCAGGCGGCTGCACCGCTCGATCTCTCTCTGCCCGCATCGAGTCATCAACCCGTTGCCCTTCCCTCTGGTGATTCCAGCCCCAGCAATCCTGGCAAGTACTACGGCGACGGAACCGACAGCGAAAGCCTGATCGACCGCACCACGGTTTCGGGAAGCGTCAGCTCCACGGTCGGCTATTCGAAGGCCTATGGAACAGGCTTCGGGACCAGCGCCGACATCAACCTCAGCACGCAGATGAAGAACGGCAACACCGTGAACATCAACGTCGGCGTTTCGCGCAGCGACGGTTTGCCGATATCCCGCTACGGCTACAGCGGTTATCGCTTCGGTCCGCGGTACTGACGAGCGCGAATGCCGTTTCGCGATCGCTCCGTCCTGCTGGTTGGAAACTCTCCTGCTGATCAACGCTCCTGATCGGTTGGCCGCATCAGGATCTCGTTGATGTTGACGTGATCGGGTTGTGACACGCAGAACACGATCGTGTTCGCGATGTCTTCTCCCTTCAGCTGACGCATCGATTCTGCCCACGTGTTGATCGCCTGCTGTGTCGGCGCGTGTGCGATGTGTTCGCGCAGCTCGGTCTCGACGATGCCCGGCTCGATCACCGTCACGCGGATGTTGTCCTTGTAGACCTCTTTTCGCAGCGCTTCGGAGAATCCAACCACTCCGAATTTCGTTGCGGAATAGGCGGCGCCGCCCGGGTTTCCGGTACGTCCCGCGGTCGAGGAAATGTTGACGATGTGACCGTTTCGGCGCTCGCGCATGCCGGGAAGCGCAGCCTGCGTCGCGGCAATCAATCCGAGCACGTTCACTTCCAGCATGTGCCTCCAGCGGCCGAGGTCGGCGGTTTCGACCGGCTCCAGATACATCACGCCGGCATTGTTGACGAGAATGTCGAGGCGACCGAACCTCGCTTCCGTTTCGTGCACTGCCCGGGCGGCCTGCGTTTCATCGGCGAAGTCCGCCACCGCCACCAGCGCTTCACCTCCGGCGGTGACAATCCTTGCAGCCAGCGCATCGAGACGATCGCGGCGACGTGCGGCAATCGCAACGCGAACGCCCCGTGCAGCGAGTGCAAGCGCCGTCGCTTCGCCAATACCGGATGACGCGCCGGTGACCAATGCCACGCATCCGTCGAGTCTGTCGTTCATCGCTGCGTACTCTCGATTGCCCAATCGCACACTGTAGCGCGATGCCGACATGGTCATCGACGCCGGCCGGGATTGGGGCGCCAACGCGGACATGGATTGCACGCACCGCGGCGGATCGCCCTTTCCGCGCGGCATTCGACCAAAGGCTAGTGCGCCGCGTCTTGACCGCCTTTCGCCAGCAGCCCAGTCTCGCCTGTCGATCTGGCACACAGTCTCGGGGGCGGTATGGATACGATGGCAGGCAAGGCGGGCTGGTTCGTGCTGGCCCTGATCGGAGCGTTCTGTCTCGGCACCATCGCGTTGCATCGTGGCGAAACCATCAACGCAATCTGGCTGGTCGCCGCGGCCGTATCGATCTTCCTGATCGCTCACCGCTTTTATGCACGCTACATCTCCGAGAAGGCCCTCGGTCTCGACCCGACGCGCGCGACACCGGCCGTGCGCCGCAACGACGGCCTCGATTACGTTCCAACCGACAAATGGGTGGTGTTCGGCCATCACTTCGCCGCGATCGCCGGAGCCGGCCCGCTGGTCGGACCGGTGCTTGCCGCACAAATGGGCTACCTGCCCGGCACCTTGTGGATCCTCGTCGGCGTCGTGTTCGCCGGTGCGGTACAGGACTTCATGATCCTGTTCCTGTCGCTGCGCCGCGATGCGCGCTCACTCGGCGAGATGGTGCGCACCGAACTCGGACCGACCGCCGGCGTCATCGCGATGATCGGCATCCTGATGATCATGTTCATCATCCTCGCGGTTCTCGCGCTGGTCGTCGTCAAAGCACTCGCCATCAGCCCATGGGGTACGTTCACCGTTGCGATGACGATCCCGATCGCGCTGTTCATGGGCATTTATCTGCGCTACCTGCGTCCCGGAAAGGTGCTCGAAGTCTCGATCATCGGGCTGGTGCTGTTGCTGTTTTCGATCTGGCTCGGCGGCAAGGTATCGCTCGATCCGGCGTGGGCCGGCATTTTCACCTACGACGGCAAGGCGCTGGCGTGGATGCTGATCGGCTACGGCTTCTTCGCGTCGGTGTTGCCGGTGTGGCTGCTGCTCGCGCCGCGCGATTACCTCAGCACCTTTCTGAAGATCGGCACCGTGATGCTGCTGGCGATCGGCATCGTGATCGCGATGCCGGAACTGAAGATGCCCGCGCTGACCAAATTCATTGACGGCAGCGGTCCGGTGTTTGCCGGCGCACTGTTTCCCTTCCTCTTCATCACGATCGCCTGCGGCGCCGTATCTGGCTGGCATTCGCTGATTGCATCGGGTACCACGCCGAAGCTGATTGCGAACGAGCGCGAAGCGCGCTTGATCGGTTACGGCGCCATGCTGATGGAAGCGTTCGTCGCGATCATGGCGCTGATCGCCGCGTGCGTGTTGCAGCCAGGTGTCTACTTCGCAATGAACTCGCCCGCCGCTCTGATCGGCACCACCGCCGATTCCGCCGCGCTGGCGATCAGCCAGTGGGGCTTCGTGTTGACACCGGACGTACTGATCCAGACGGCGAAGGACATCGGCGAAACGACGATCCTCTCGCGTGCAGGTGGTGCACCCACGCTCGCAGTCGGCATGGCGCAGATCCTCCACGGCATTTTTTCCGGCGACGGCATGATGGCCTTCTGGTACCACTACGCGATCCTGTTCGAAGCGCTGTTCATCCTCACCACGGTCGACGCCGGCACGCGGGTTGGACGCTTCATGATCCAGGAACTGGCCGGCCTCGCCGTTCCCGCATTGAAAAAAACCGAATCGTGGCCGGCGAACCTGCTCGCCACTGCGCTCTGCGTTTCCTGCTGGGGCTATTTCCTCTACCAGGGCGTCGTCGATCCACTCGGCGGCATCAACACGCTGTGGCCCCTGTTCGGCATCGCGAACCAGATGCTCGCGGCGATCGCACTGACCTTCGCCTGTGTCTGCCTGATCAAGATGAAACGCGACCGCTATCTGTGGATTCCACTGGTGCCGACCGTGTGGCTGGTCATCTGCACGCTGACGGCGGGCTGGCAGAAGGTGCTTGGCGATGATGTGAAGGTGAGTTTCCTCGCCCACGCGCGCAAGTATTCCGCCGCGATCGACGAGGGCAAGCTGCTCGCGCCGGCCAAATCGATGGACGACATGCACCGCATCCTCACCAACGACTACGTCGATGCAACGCTGGCGTCGATCTTCATGGTGCTGGTCGTCGCGGTGATCGTGTTCGGGCTGCGGTCGGCCATCGCCGCGCGCCGCTCCTCCGCCGCCACCGCGCATGAAACACCCTACGTTGCATTGGCGGGTGCGCGATGAGGCCCGTTGCGGTTGTCGAGTGCGCTCGCTCGGTCTGGGCACGCAGCGTACGCATCGCCCGCCAGATCATCGGCGTGCCCGACTACGACAACTACCTCGACCATCTGCGCAGGTTCCATCCGGAGCGTGCGCTGCCGACTTACGCCGAGTTCTTCGACGAACGCCAGCAGGCGCGCTACAAGGGCGGCGGCGGTCGCTGCTGCTGATCGTGACATCCGGGTGAACCGCTATGCTGCGTACTTCCGGCGAATCGGTGGACTCCTTGGATCAGCCTTCCAGCGTACCTGCGTCTTCGCAGGAGTCGATCGGCCTGCACCTGCGCGACTACGCGTGTGCGGAACTCGGCAGTTCAATCGCGCATCTTTCATGGCGCGGCGGACGTCTGCATGAGGGCGTGCACCTGGCGCGCAAGTCCCTCCGGCGGACGCGCGCGACGATCGAACTCGGTGGTTGCGCGCTCGGATCCGGCGCGTCGCTGATCGATCGCGAACTGCGGCGTGCAAACCGCAGCCTGTCGAAGCTGCGCGACGCGCATGCAACGCTGCATGCGCTCGATCAACTGGTCTCGCGCAATGCGGGAGACGAACACGCGCTGCAGGCACTTCGCCGCATACGAACGACGGCAGCCCGTGTTCGCGCCGCGTGCCTGCGTTCGGTGCTGGCCGGCGATCCCCGGTTGCAGGATCGCCTCGGCGTTCTGGCGATCCTGCGGGCCGCGCTGCCCGCGCTCGCATGGGCCGCCGTGGATCCGGCACTGGTCGAAGCCGCGATCGGTCGCACCCGTCTGGCCGCCGACGACGCGGGGGCGAAAGCATGCCAAAGCGGACGCGACGACGACTGGCACGCATGGCGTCGCCGCGCCCGCCGCCTGTCGCAGCAACAACGCGCGCGCGGTGACGTCATCGCGAAGAGCGCCGGCAAGCGCGAGAAGCGACTGGCGATCCTGCTCGGCGAAGCGCAGGACTACGCAATGCTGCGGGAACGCGCCGGGCGCAAATCGCCTTTCGCACGCGATGATCGCGACCTGCTGCGCAGCCTCGCGACGGACGCGATCGCCGATCTGCGCAAATGCGTGGCAAGAATCTCAACGAAGGAGCCGGCGGCCACGCCGAAGTGAATACCCGGAACGCCGATCCCGTCGTGCCGATCGAACGGACCGCCGTCCGCACGGCGTTTCGACGCACACCGTGGATGGTCGCGATCGCGCTTTCTCTGTGCGCGTGCATCGCGCACCACCCTTCCGTTCGCCCGGTCGCGCCGGCGCAGATCGATCGTATCGTCGAACGCCAGATGGACGGAGCCCGGGTGCCGGGACTCGCGATCGCGGTGATCCGCGATGGACGCATCGACTACCTCCACGCGTACGGTTCGCGCGATGTCCAAACGCTTCGGCCGCTGCAGACCGACACCGTGATGTACGGAGCGTCGCTGACCAAGGCGGCCTTTGCGTGGATGGTGATGCAGCTCGTCGACGAGGGCGTCATCGAGCTCGATCGGTCGATTGCCGCGATCCTTCCCAAACCCCTGCCCGACTACGAAAAATACGCCGACCTCGCCGGCGACGAACGCTGGCGCATGCTCACGCCACGATTGTTGCTGTCGCACCGCTCGGGCTTCCCGAATTTCCGGTTCTTCACCGCGAACGGGTTCGACGAGAAGGGCAAGCTGTATTTCGCATTCGATCCGGGCAGCCGCTACGGCTACTCCGGCGAAGGCATCAACCTGCTGCAGTTCGTGATCGAAACCGGCCTCGGCCTCGACGTCGGTCGGGAAATGCAGACGCGCGTGTTCGACCGCTTCGGCATGACGCGCACGGGAATGCTCTGGCGCGAGGATTTTGCCGGCAACCTCGCCACCGGCTACGACGAGGACGGCAAGCCGATTGCACACCGGGCGCGGCGTGGCGTGCGCGCTGCTGGCTCGATGGATACGACCATCGCCGACCAGGCGCGCATGGTCGGCGGAATGCTGGCGGGCGATGGCTTGAGCGCGGACAGCCGTGCAGAACGGCTGCGACCTCAGGCGCGGATCCGTTCGCTCCAGCAATTTCCAACGCTGTCCGAACGCACGACCACCGACAACGACGGCATCGCGCTCGCCACGGGGCTCGGCGTGATCGTCTACGACTCGCCACTCGGCAAGGCGTGGTTCAAGAGTGGACACGACGACGGCACCAACAACCTGATCCTCGCGTTTCCCGAAGCGAAAGCGGCACTGGTCATGCTGAGCAACAGTTCCAACGGCGAAAGCGTGTTCAGGGCCCTCGCCGACGAGTTGCTCGGACCCACCTGCTTTCCATGGTTCTGGGAGAACGACATTCCATTCGATCATCCGGAATGGAAGACACCGGCGGCGCTGGACCAGCCCCATCCACCGTGTGCGGCGCTCCCGCCCCTTCGCTGATCGCAGGCAACATCGATCGGTTGGAGCGCCCCACAAAAAATGCTTGCAGGCTTTTGGCGGATGACGTACAAATGTACGTATGAATTCCGCCCTGACCGCCAATCAGCAACGCGTGCTCGAGTGTATACAACGTCACCTGACGTTGTATGATCGGGCTCCGACGCTCCGGGAAATCTCGGAAAATCTTGGGCTTAGCAGTCATAGCTCAGCGCAGGATTACGTCGAGGCGCTGGTCCGCAAGGGCGCGCTCGAACGTTTGCCCAATCATCGTGGCCTGCGCTTGCCGCATCGCTCACGGGCGCCGGCAGCAACCCAACTTCCCCTCGTCGGGCGGGTTGCTGCCGGCAGCCCGATCCTTGCTGCCGAGAATGTCGAAGCCCATCACGGCGTCGACCCCGATCTGTTTCGTCCGCGCGCCGACTACCTGTTGCGCGTCGTCGGCCTCAGCATGCGCGATGCCGGCATCCTCGACGGCGACCTGATTGCTGTCCATCGCAGTGCCGTCGCCGATCATGGTCGCATCGTCGTCGCGCGCATCGACGACGACGTCACCGTCAAGCAGTTCGAACACCGCAACGGCCGCGTGCGCCTGTTGCCTGCCAACCCGGATTTCTCCCCGATCGACATCGATCCGGAACGCCATGCGTTCGCGATCGAAGGCCTCTATGTCGGCTTGATCCGCCCCGATGCGTTCGCATCGAAATTCCAGCGACGCGAGTAGGTTGCCATGTTGACTTCGACCTCTTTCGATGCGGCCGCATCGGCTTCCGAAGCCGTCGCTTTCGTCCACACATCTGCTCCGGTTGCCGTGCAGCCGGCGCGCGCTCCAATGCCGGCAGCCTTTCGCCCTTCGCGCAACGACGAAGCGCTTGCCGACGTGCTGCGTCATCCCGGCATCTGGCGTCGCGGAACCAAGCCTGCATCGACCAGCACCGCGCAATCGACCGGCTTTGCCGCACTCGATGCGTTATTGCCGGGTGGCGGCTGGCCACGCGGTGCACTCAGCGAAATCCTGATCGGGGAAGACGGCCTCGGCGAATGCAGTCTCGTGCTGCCGGCGCTGGCCGCGCTGACCCAGGCACGCCGGCGCGTCGCGCTGATCGGTCCTCCGTATGTTCCCTATGCTCCGGCGATGGTCGAGGCCGGGATCGATCTTTCCCAACTCGTGCATATCGACGCGGGCGCCACCGATACCCACTGGACCGCCGAGCAATGCCTGCGCGCCGGTTGCTGTGGCGCAGTGCTGAACTGGTTGCCACGCGCCGACTATCAGCAGTTGCGTCGCCTGCAGCTCGCCGCCGAAACCGGCGCAGCGATCGGGTTCGTGTTCCGGCCGCTCTCGGCGGCAAGCCAGGCGAGTCCTGCCGCACTGCGCCTTTCAATCAGTGCCAGCTCCGATGGTCCGCGCATCGACATTCTCAAATGTCGTGGACGACTCGGCGATACGTCCACCGCGATCCGGCTGCGCGCCTGATCGCATCGAGGCATGCGTGCTCTGGGCCTGCCTCCGGTTTCCGCAACTGGCGCTCGATGCATTGCGCATCGATGCGGACCTCCCCGCCCCCGGCGCGTCCGGGGCGGGGTCGTCATTCCGATCAACATCGGGATCCGGTTCTTTTCCACCCGTGGGCCCTGCCAAAGTAGGGCCTGCACCGATCGCGATCATCGACGGTCCGCTGCAACGCCGGCACGTGGTCATCGCAAATGGGGCGGCAGCAAAAGCCGGTGTCCGCGCAGGTCAGGTATTGGCCGCGGCACAGATGCTCTGCCCTCGTCTCGCCACAACGCCGCGGGATGAAGCCGCGGAACGGCAGACACTGGAATCGCTGGCTGCATGGGCGTACCGGTACAGCGCCGAAATCCATATCGCCGGACCCGACACGCTGTTCGTCGAAGTAGGCGCCAGCCTCGCGCTGTTCGATGGGTGGGCTGCGCTGGAACGGCGCCTGCGCCATGAACTGGTCGATCTCGGATTCGCCTGTTCGCTTGCCGCCGCGCCGACGGCTGCCGGGGCGCGCGTCCTTGCCACCCACCGTGACGGCATCACCATTCCTTCGCCATCGCAGTTGCCGACCGCGCTCGGCATCGTTCCGCTGACCTCCAGTGGCCTCCCGCAGAAAACAGTCGCGGCGCTGCAGGGCATGGGATTCCGTACGCTCGCCGATCTGTTCCGCTTGCCGCGTGCGGAACTGGGGCGACGCATCGGTGAAGATTCGCTCGACCATCTCGACCGGATGCGCGGCCTCGTCGGCGAAGCGTTGCCGCGCTGGCATCCGCCAAGTCGATTCGAGCGGCGGATCGAATTCAACTTCGGCATCGATACCCATACCGCACTTGCATTCCCGCTGCAGCGACTGATCCGCGAGCTGGCGCTGTTCCTCGTGACGCGCGATGGCGGCGTGCAGAAATTCTCGCTGCTGCTCGGCCACGAACGCGGCGCGAGCACGCGCGTCGAGGTCGGCCTGCTTGCGCCGCAACGCGATGCTGCTTCGTTGTTCGATCTCGCACGTGCGCGGCTCGAACGGATCGAGCTTGCCGCGCCGGTGCATGCGCTGGGGTTGATTGCCGACGACCTTCCGCCACTGTGCCCGCTGCACCAGGACCTGTTCGAGAATCGCCGCCGCGAGGAGCTGGACTGGCCCGCTCTTGCCGAACGACTGCGTGCGCGGCTCGGCGACGATGCGTTGCACGGCCTGGCCAGCGCGTCCGATCATCGTCCCGATCAGGCGTGGCGGTTCGTGGCCGCAACCGCCACCACTATCGTTTGCAGGAGCGGCTTCAGCCGCGTTGCTTCTGTCGTAAAACCCGTGAAGAAAGGAAAAGGCATCGCGGCTGAAGCCGCTCCCACAGAAGCCGCTCGAACAATGTCTCCCGCGGCCACGAACGAATCCGAAACGTCTCGACCCATTCCGCATTCCACCACAGTCACGAAATCGCGACCTTTCTGGCTCCTGCATCGCCCGATCGTGCTGCGCGAATCGTTGGCACGCATCCTGGCTGGTCCCGAACGCATCGAGAGCGGCTGGTGGGACGAACGCGACCAGCGACGCGACTACTACATCGTCGAAACGCGCCGCGGGCAGCGGGCATGGGCCTTCGTCGAAGCCGGGAAACGCGATGTGGTGAATGAAACCAATCGCATCGACATCGACGCCGCCTGGATGCTGCACGGCTGGTTCGCGTGAAGCCGCCCAAAGTGCCGCGACCGCCAAAGCCGCGTCGATTGCGCGCGCCGCTTGAACCCGATCTTCCGGAAGCGGGCATCGGCGACGACCCGCGTGGAGTGATGCACCGGATGTTGAAGCGCGAACTGCGCTACTCGTTGAGTGAATCCCACTCCATCCCGCGCCATTCGATTCCGCACATTCGGGGCATGCACACCCGCGCAGACGGCGCCGCCCCGGCTGTTGTGTCTCAGGACATGGAGCGGTCGAAGACGACGAATGCGGAGTCCGTGTGCGCCATCGATGATTCAACCGATGTCGCAACCGGGTACCCGCGTTATGCCGAGTTGCATTGCCTCACCAATTTCTCGTTCCAGCGCGGTGCATCGAGTGCACGCGAATTGTTCGATCGCGCCAAGGCCCAAGGCTACGCCGCTCTCGCGATCACCGACGAATGTTCGATGTCCGGCATCGTGCGGGCGCTCGAGGCGTCCGACGCCACCCGCGTCAAATTGATCGTCGGCACCGAAGTCCAACTCGCTGACGGACCGCGACTGGTGCTGCTCGCGACCGATCAGACCGGCTATTCGGACATCTGCCGATTGATCACCACCGGACGCCGCTGCAGCGCGAAAGGCGAATACCGGCTCGAACGGAAGGATGCGGAAGGCCTCGGCGAACAGGTGCTGGTGCTGTATGCGCCGAACGCACGATCCGGTTCGGATTCACCGGAGGAACGCGAATCGCATGCCGCATGGGTGTCGCGATGCTTCGGCGATCGCGCGTGGCTCGCGGTGGAGCTGCATCGCGGTGCGGACGATGCAAAGCTGCTGGCCGACCTGCAATCACTCGGCACCCGGCATGGATTGCCGCGGGTCGCTGCGGGCGACGTGCACATGCATGTTCGGCGGCGGCGCGCACTGCAGGATGTCATGACCGCGATCCGCCTGGGCTGTACGGTTGCCGAAGCAGGCAATGCGCTCTTTCCCAACGGGGAACGCCATCTTAGGAAGATCGAGGATCTCGACGCGCTCCATCCGCCCGAACTGATCGCCGAGTCGCTGCGCATCGCGGCGCTGTGCACGTTCGACCTGCACGGCATCAACTACGTCTATCCCCATGAGCTGGTTCCTGAAGGCCTGGATGCGTCCACCCATCTGAAACAGCTGACACGCAAGGGCGCTGCGACGCGTTATCCGCAGGGCGTCCCGGTGAAGGTCGCCGAGGTGCTCGACAAGGAACTCGCGCTGATTCGAAAGCTGAAGTACGAAGCGTTTTTCCTGACCGTGCACGACATCGTGCAGTGGGCACGAAACGAGCGCGGAATCCTTTGTCAGGGCCGAGGTTCGTCCGCCAATTCGGCAGTGTGCTACTGCCTCGGCATCACCGCGGTGAAGCCGGACGAAGGTCATCTTCTGTTCGAACGGTTCCTGTCCGAGGAACGCAATGAACCACCCGATATCGATGTCGATTTCGAACACGAGCGGCGTGAGGAAGTGATCCAGTACGTGTTCGACAAATACGGCCGCGAACGCGCCGCGCTCGCCGCAACCGTGATCAGCTATCGCGGCAAGAGCGCAGTGCGCGACGTCGGTCATGCACTCGGCATTCCCGACGACCAGATCGACAACCTCACCGGAATGTTCTCTCGCGTGCGCAGCGATCGGCCGCTTGAAGAATGGCTGCGCGAACGGGGATTCGATCCATCCAGCCGGATCCTGCACCGGCTGTTCCGGCTCGCCAACGAGATCCGCGGATTTCCACGCCATCTCTCGCAACACGTCGGCGGCTTCGTGATCTCCGAACATGCGTTGCATCATCTCGTTCCGGTCGAGAACGCGTCGATGCCCGACCGCACGATCATCCAGTGGGACAAGGACGACTTGGAGACGATGAAGCTGCTGAAGGTCGATTGCCTCGCGCTCGGCATGCTGACCTGCATCAGCAAATGCTTCCGCCTGCTGCACGAGCATCACGGAATCCCGCACGAGCTCGCATCGATTCCGCGCAATGATGCGGAAACGTTCGAGATGATCCGTGCGGCCGACACAGTCGGCGTGTTCCAGATCGAATCGCGCGCGCAGATGTCGATGCTGCCTCGACTGAAGCCGAGGGAATTCTACGATCTGGTCATCCAGGTCGCGATCGTGCGCCCGGGACCGATCCAGGGCGGGATGGTGCATCCGTACCTGAAGCGGAGGCACGATCCCGCATCGGTCGTGTACGAATCGCAGGGCATCAGGGACGTGCTCGAACGAACGCTGGGTGTTCCGATCTTCCAGGAACAGGTGATGGAATTACTGAAGGTCACGGCCGACTTCACCCCGGGAGAAGCCGATCAATTGCGTCGCTCGATGGCGGCGTGGAAACGGCGCGGTGGTCTAGAACAGTTCCGCGACCGCATCTTCGAAGGCATGAAGAAGAACAACTACACCGAGGAATTCGCCGAGCGCATCTACCAGCAGATCCAGGGCTTCGGCGAATACGGATTCCCGGAATCCCATTCCTACAGTTTCGCGCTGCTTGCTTACGCGTCTTCCTGGCTCAAACGTCATCACCCGGCGGTGTTCACGTGCGCGCTGCTGAATGCGCAGCCGATGGGCTTTTACCAGCCATCGCAACTGATCCAGGACGCACGCAATCACCGTGTCGACGTGCGACCTGTCGACGTGACGATCAGCGCCTGGGATTGCACTCTCGAACCGGTTGCCAAAGACGACAATCCTGCGGCCGTTGGAACCCCGACCATCTCACCCCCCGAACCGACGTCGAACAAGACCGACCTTTCGCTTCGTCTCGGATTGCGGCAGATCCGCGGGTTGTCGCAGGATCTGGCGGACCGTCTCGTCGGCGCACGCGGCGCCACCCCGTTCGCTGATGTCGCCGACATGACCCGACGCGCGCGCGTGACCGCAAGCGAGCGCGGCATCCTCGCCGATGCCGGTGCGCTTCAGAGTCTCAGCGGTCATCGCTATCGTGCGCGCTGGGAAAGCGCCGGGGCCGAGTTGCCGGCTCCGATCCTCGCGACAGCAACGATGCGTGAGGATGCGGTGGCGTTGCGCAAACCGTCGCTGCGCGAAGACGTGATGACCGACTACCGCACGCTCGGCTTGTCGCTGACCGGTCATCCGCTGGAGCTGGTTCGTGACGAACTTCTCCGGCGCCGGGTTTCACCCGCGTGTTCGACCCTCGATGCCGCCAATCACGGACGCACGCTTCGATGCGCCGGTCTCGTTACCGTGCGCCAGCATCCGGGCACCGCGAAGGGCGTCACCTTCGTCACGCTCGAAGACGAAACCGGCCAGGTCAATGTGGTGGTTTGGCGCGCTCTGGCGCAGAAGCAGCATCGCGTGCTGCTCGAATCGACGGTGATGGCCGTCGACGGCGTGCTCGAAGCCAGCGACGGCGTGCGTCACCTCATCGCGAAGCGGCTGCACGATTTCAGCGCGTTGCTACCGGAATTCTCGTTTGCGTCGCGTGATTTTCATTGAGCGACAAGCCCGGCAGTCACGACTTTGGTCGGAGCGGCTTCACCTACGATGCTCTGGAACGCGACAAGAAGCATGGCGGCTGAAGCGCTCCCACACGACGACGTGGCGTCAGCACAGTTGCATCGCATCGTCAGGGAAATCTGCTTCACAAAAAAACACGCGCTTCTCATTGACTGTGGAAGATTCGTTGGATCGTAT
>NZ_JBDSWZ010000250.1:0-22441 GCF_039926425.1 Dokdonella sp. | reverse complement strand
TGCGCGCATGCACGACGAACACGTCGCAGCCGGCCGGATGCACCGCGTCGATGAAATCCGCGAGCGCCGATTCCTCGTCCTGCTCGTCGACACCGAGGCGACATTTCACAGTGATCGCCACCGCCGTATGCGCGACCGCATCGCGCATCGCCTTCACGCAATCGGCAACCAGCGCCGGCTCGCGCATCAGGCACGCTCCGAAGCGACCCGATTGCACGCGATCCGATGGACAACCGACATTGAGATTGATCTCGACGTAACCCAGGTCGACGCCGATGCGCGCCGCCTGGGCGAGCTCGGCCGGGTCCGATCCACCGAGCTGCAACGCAACCGGTTGTTCGGCAACATCGAACCCGAGCAGCCGCGCGCGATCGCCATGCACCACCGCTGGCGAAGTGACCATCTCGGTGTAGAGCAGCGCATTCGGCGACAGCAGGCGATGGAAGAACCGGCAGTGGCGGTCGGTCCAGTCCATCATCGGTGCCACGGAGAGTGTTCGGTCGACGCAAGTCAATGGAGAATCCGTTGATGAAGCGATGGGAGTCGCGATCGGGCCCTCGCGGGGGCTTGCGGATCGCCTGACGAGTCCCGCCGGAACGTCCAACCCATCGAGAACGCGACCGAACGATGACCACGGTCGGGAACCGGCGGATCCGCGTCCGTGCGTGCCATCGTATGCGAGCGCGCCACAGCCCGCCAAGGGCGCGGCCTGGAAAAGACGGCCAGCAAGGTCGACGTCGCTTCGGCGATCCACGCCGGAAAACGAACCGACGTAACAGACGGTCGTGACCGGAGCCGGCGCGGCCAGCACGTCGGCCGCGGACGGTCGACCCATGTAGTAACCCTGGAGGGACGAACAACCGAGCTCGCTGAGCAGTAGCTGCTGCTCCCGCGTTTCGACTCCCTCCGCGATGACGTCGAGGTGCAGTGAACGACCCAGCGCGACGATGGCGGAAATGATCGCGGCCGTTTCACCGCCGCGAACCAAGTCCTTGATGAAGGCGCGATCGATCTTGAGTTCGTCGGCGGGCAATTTGCTGAGGTACATGAGACTCGCGTAGCCCGTGCCGAAGTGGGCGATGGAAATGCGCACGCCAATGGCGGCCAGCTTTTCCAGGATGGCGATGCTCGCCACGGAATCCCTCATCACGGTGCTTTCGGTGATTTCCAGCGTGAGCGTCTCAGCCGGCAGGTCATGCCGGAGCAATGCGGACGAGACCATCTCCACCAGAACCGGCGAGTGGAACTGCACCCACGAAAGATTCACGGCGACGTTGGGTACCTCGGGGCCTTGCTCGCGCCAGATCGCCATCTGCCGGCACGCTTCGTCGAGCACCCACCGCCCGAGTTCCATGATCAGCCCGTTCTTCTCGGCGATCGCGATGAAGCGATCGGGCGGGACGAGTCCGCGCGTCGGGTGACGCCAGCGCAGCAGCGCCTCGACGCCCGCCAGTATGCCGCCCGCGGATGTCCGCTTCGGCTGGAATTCCAGGAAAAGTTCGCTGTTGCGGACGGCCATGCGCAGGTCCCGCATCAGCGCAAACTGGTCGCGTGCGCCGACGTTCATCGACGCTTCGAAATAGCGATAGCCGCGGCGTCCCTCCTTCTTGACCGTGTACATCGCGGCATCCGCGTTGGCCACCAACGTCTCCGCATCGGTACCGTCCTGTGGATACACGGCAATGCCGATGCTCGCGCTGACGCCGACGAATCCGCTCTCGAGCTGCAGCGGTTCGCAGACCACGGCTTGCAGTTTCTCCGCGACGATGATGGCATCCTCCGGCGCCGACACGTCGATCAGCAGCACGAACTCGTCGCCGCCGATACGCGCGAACGTATCCTGCGCGCGAAGCGTCTCCCGCACTTTTCGCGCGACCTGCAGCAGCATCCGGTCGCCCGCCATGTGACCATGTCCGTCGTTGATCGCTTTGAATCCGTCCAGGTCGAAGAACATCAATGCGAAGCGCGAGCCGTCGCGAGCCGCTTTTGCGATCGCCCGGCCGATACGATCCTCGAGCAGGGACCGGTTCGGAAGGCCGGTGAGCGAATCGTGCAGTGCCATGCTCTGCAGCCGCTCGTACGCGTCGGAGAGGGAATGGGAAAACAGGGCGGTGCGTTCCTGCAGGCGACGGTCGAGCATGGAGACAACGAGCGCCATGCCGAGGATGGCAAAGCTCGCCGTGCCGACGAGGCTCGCGAGCCATTGCTGGGAAACTCCATTTCCGATGGCGGCCGAGCAGAAGCTTCCCGCCCGGAAATGCGCTGCGGCCATGCCGGTGTAATGGATGCCGACGATCGCGAATCCCATCACGAACGAGGCGAGGATGCGGTTGCGGTTCTGGCCACGCCCTTCCGCACGCAGGTGATGCGCGATCCACAGCGCAGCACCGGCAGCCGCCATCGCGATGACCATCGACGCGCCGAACCAGCCAGGATCGTATTCGATGGGCGGCTCCATCCGCATCGCCGCCATGCCGACGTAGTGCATGGTGGCGATGCCCGCTCCCATGACCACGGCGCCGCCGGCAAGCTTCCAGCGCCCGAGCTGCGGCCGCGACACGAGATACAGCGCATAACCCGATGCGGCGATTCCGATCAGCAACGAGTACACGGTGACGAGCAGGTCGTAGCCTTGCGGCACCGGCAACCGGAACGCCAGCATCCCGATGAAATGCATCGACCACACGCCGATGCCCATCGCGACGCTGCCCGCGATCAGCCACCATCGCGACGCGCGGCCTTCGCTCGCGCTGATGCGGCTGGACATGTCGAGGGCGACGAACGAGGCGAACACCGCGACGATGTACGACACGAGGACGAGGAGGGAGTTATATGTTCCATTCATTGGTTGGACGCCTGCCGGTCATCGGCACTCGTTGGACTGAGCATGGAAAGAATGGAAATAGCAATTAGCGAGCCAACCGCAGGTCGCGTGCTGCGGGCGTGTTGCGTGCACTTGCGGCGTGGCGGCGACGTCCTTCGTCAAAAAGCCGGCGCACGGGTGCGCCGGGGAATGGACATACTGGCGCACGTACCGGTTCGTATCGGACCAACGCAGGCGCGTGGCACACCGGAAATCGAAAGCAGAGTCCTGTTGGGTTGGTCACCTGGCGCCGGCGCATGCCGCGCCGAAGACATCGATGCGTCGGCGTCCTTCGTGGACGCCGACGCTTTGGATCACCTGCAGGACAGACTCACCGCGATCGCACTCGTGGTTGCACCGATGGCGTTGCCGTCCATGCGGATGCTGTAGCCGTCATCCTCCCCCATCGACATTTCCGACCAGTTGGGTCGTCGGCGTCGCAAAAACCGCCGTTGACGAAGCAGTGATTTTCGATGCGTGCGAACGCGAGTGCGAATTCGTCCTGGCCGCTGGACGCGATGTGCGAGCCGTCCCGGTACAGGAAACTGGTGGCGCCCTCCCACACCGACCAGGTATGCGCGGTGGCGAGTCGGATGGCGGCATCGGGGCGGGTCAGGGGCGGGTGGCACGCGCTCATCAGGTCGCCGCGCTCGACCAGCGGAACGGATTCGAGTGCACTCTCCCAGACATCCGGGAAGATCGATTCGCAGACCGTCGGTGGAAACCGCCTCCATGCAGGATCGAGCCGGATCCAAGACGTCACGATTTCACGTGGCAACCTGCATGAGGCACGCTGTGGGAGAACATCCGGTTTCGACGGACGCTTGCCACAGCGCCCACGCTTACTCGCCCGTCGGCAGCGACAGGAACTTCGCCTCGAACTGCTCGACCGGCAACGGTCTGCTGATCAGGTAGCCTTGGAGTTCGTCGCAGCCGAGCAGGCGCAGCAGGCGGGATTGCTCGTCGGTTTCGACGCCTTCCGCCACCACATTCAATCGCAGCGAGTGCGCGAGATTGATGATGGTGGAGACGAGTGCGAGGCCCTCGGGGCCGCTGGTCATGTCGACCACGAACGAGCGGTCGATCTTGAGCGTATCGATGGGTAGCTTCGACAGGTAATTGAGTGATGAAAACCCGGTGCCGAAATCGTCGATGGCGATGCTGACGCACATGGCCCGGATCTTTTGCAGGCTGCTGATCGTGTGGCGCACGTCTTCCATGATCAGGCTTTCGGTGATCTCGAGTTCGAGCCCGGCGGCGGCGTGGGCGTCGAGGGCGACCACCTGCGCGATTTCGTCGACGAAGTGGCGATGGCGCAATTGCAGCGGCGACACGTTCACCGCAATGCGCAGCGCCATCACGCCGGCCGTGCGCGCCATGACGCGCCAACGAGCAAAGTCCTCCGCGGCCTTGAGGAGTGCCCAGCGACCCACCTCGTGGATGAGTCCGGTTTCTTCCAGCAGCGGAATGAATTCGGCAGGCGACACCAGTCCGGTGCGCGGGTTGTTCCAGCGGATCAGCGCTTCCGCACCGGTGGGCTTTCCGCTGGCGATGTGGATCTTGGGTTGGTAGTAGAGGACGAATTCGCCCTGGTCGACAGCCTGGCGAAGCTGGTTTTCCATCGCGAGCTTGCCGGACACGGCGGTCGACATGGTCTGCTGGTAGAAAAGGTAGGGCTCGCCGGCCGACTTGGCTTTGCGCAGTGCAGCTTCGGCGTGCTTGAACAGGGTTTCGGCATCGGCACCGTCTTCCGGAAACACGGCAACGCCGATCTTGCCGGCGGTCCGCAACGCAGCGCCTTCGACCTGGAAGGCATGATCGAGGAAAGCCCGACGCTGTCTTTCCAGCATGCCGGCGATATCGCCTTCCGGCCGAATCTGCGGTACCACGAAGGCAAAATGATCCGCATCGATGCGAGCCACCAGGCTCGCGTCACCCGCATTGGTCGCCAGCCATTGGGCCACTTGCCGCAGCAGTGCGTCGCCGGCGGGCCGGCCGAGGGTGTCGTTGATGTGCTTGAAGCGCTCGAGATCGATCAATCCGACCGCCAGTTTGTTCCCGGCAGATGCGGCGCTGCGCGCGAACTGCGCGACGCGTTCGAGGAACAGCGTCCGGTTCGCAAGGCCCGTTGTCGCATCGTAGTAGGCGAGGTACTCGAGCTTCTCGCCGCGGGCAATATGCTCGATCGCGAAAGAGATGTCGCCGGCGAGTTCATTGAGCAGAGTCATTTCCGCCGCGTGGAAGAACTCGACGTGATTGGAATACAGCGCGAGCGCGCCCACCACGTGGTCCGCGACGACGAGGGGCAGGATCGCCATCGACCGCACCCCGAATTGCTCGTGGATGTAGGCGGACGCAACCCGCGGATCGTTCTGCGAATCGTTGGCGACGATCGCCGTCTTTCCCTGCACCGCCAGGGCAGTCATGGCGGTCAGCGCGCCCGCGCTCGCTTCGACGATACCGGCGATGGTCGCGCGCAGGGATTCGTCCGCGGCGTACAGCGCAACGGTTTCCATCTTCGTCTGCGTCGCATCGAGCATGCCCACCATCGCGATGCGGAAATTGCCCGCCTCCACTGCGATGCGGCAGGCTTCGTTGAACAGTTCCTCCCGGTCGCGCTCGCGCACGATGAGCGTGTTGATGCCACTCAGCACGGCATGCACGCGGCTGAGATAGCGGATTCGTTCCTCTGCCTGCTTGCGTGCGCCAATGTCGCGCATGGAACTGTAGAAGGCCGGCTCGCCGTCGTAGAGGATCGGGATACCCTGCATCTCGATGTCGACGATGCGACCGTCCAGCGCCACCAGCTTGCGTTCGGTGCGCGGGTTGACGTCCGCCTCCCCGCCGTCGCCCGCGACGACCTCCGCCTGCGTTTCATCGGGCTCGGGCTCGAGCATGTCCATCAGCGATCGGCCGATGAGATCGTGGGGCGACCCGGCGCCCGCCAGCACCACGCCGGCCGGGTTGACATAGATCATCTTGCCGTCGCGGTGCACGCAGATCGCATCCGGAGACCAGTCAATCAGCGCGCGGTAGCGTTCTTCGCTCTCGAGCAAGGCCGCCTGCACGTTTCGCTGGTCGGTGATGTCGGTGTGGACGCCGATCCACTGCACGATCAGCCCGTCGTCGTTGAAGATGGGCACGGCCCGGACCATCATGTTGCGATACCCGCGCTCCCTCGCGCGCAGTCGATGTTCCACCTGGTATAGCGACGTGTTGGCAACAGCGGTGGCCCACACGCGCGACGTCTCCGCCTGATCGTCCGGATGGACTGCATCGAGCCACCCTGTGCCGCGGAGTTCCTGGAAGGTCTGGCCCGTAAAGGCGGACCACCCCGGCTGCTCCACTTCGAACTCGCCCGACGCAGCCGTCGACCAGACGATCGCCGAGGTGGCTTCCACCAGCGAACGGTAGCGCTGCTCGTTGAAACGGACTTCCTGCTCGGCATGCTTGCGGGCGGTGATGTCCTCGGCAATCACCATCAACGTGACCACGTCGCCGTTGGCGGCGCGAAGGGCTGACACGCTGTGCCGGCCCCAGACCACAGCGCCGTCCTTCCTGATATAGCGCTTTTCCAGCACGAAACTGTCGAGGTCGCCGGCCAGCAGCTGATCGCGCAGATCGAGGTTGACGCCCAGATCGTCCGGATGCGTCAACGATGCGAAATCCCGTTCCAGAAGCTCGGCCTCGTCGTAACCGATCATGCGGCAATAGGCAGCGTTCGCTTCGAGGTAGCGTCCGCCGGGCGTCGAGATCGCAATGCCGATGGCTGCCGAGGTGAACATACTGCGGAAGCGTACCTCGCTGCGTCGCAACGTCTCTTCGGCCTGTTTTCGCGCGGTGATCATCTGTGTGAACATGATCAGCCCGGCAATCTCGCCGTCGGCCGTGCGCCACGGACGCACTTCCCACCGCAGCCAGTCGGTGCTTCCGTCGGCGCGTGGAAACGCGGCTTCCTCGCAGGTGTCGACGGCACCGGCCAGCACGCGCACGTGGATGTCCCTCCAGAACGCAGGAAGGTCCGGAAAGACGTCGTAATGCGACTCGCCGATGATGTCGCGGCCGCCGAGCTGATAATCCTCCAGCCATCGGTCACTGGTCTGCACGTAGCGCATGTCGAGGTCGAGCATCGCTACCGCCGCCGGCGTATGCCGCACGAACTGCTGCATCAGCGCGCTGTGGTTCGCGAGCAGTTCCACATTGCGCCGCTGTTCGGTTATGTCCTGGAATGCACCATGGATGCGCTCGACGGCGCCGTCCGCGCCACGCACCGCTTCGCCGATGCTGCGCACCCAGATGCGGCGTCCCTTGGCCGTGATGAACGGCAATTCGACGTCGAACGGCGTGCCTTCCTCCATGCAGGTCCGCATCGCGTCGCGGATCGTCGGGCGCGCTTCCTCCGGGTAGAAATCGATGGCCGTCTCCACCGTGGCCATGTAGTCGGGGCGCAGTTCGTGGATCGCGAGCACTTCCGCCGACCAGGTCAACGCCAGCGACGGCAGTTCCAGTACCCATGCACCGAGACGGCCGACGCGACCGGCCATCTTCAGCAGCGCGGCGCCTTCGCGCACTTGCGCTTCGGCACGCGTCCGTTGCTGTTCGTGGTCGAGCGATTCGAGGGCGAACGACAACGTGTTGGCGACCGCCGCCATCAGGCGGATTTCGTCGTCCTGGAAATAATTCACGTCGCCGGCATACAGCACGAGCACCGACACGAGGGTGCCCGACGATCGCAGCGGGAACGAGGCGCTGGCGAGCAGCCCGTTGCTCGTCGCAGCCTCGCGCCAACGCCGCATGCGCGGGTCGGTGTCGATGTCGTTGCAGCGATCCTGCAATCCCGTTCGCACCACCGTGCCGACGCTGCCCCACCCCATCGGTTCGTTACCGGCGCCCGCCGAATCGAGAAGGAACGCCTGGCCTTCCCCGAACGAAGCGATCGGACGCGCGTGCATCGCGTCGTTCGTCACGTCGGCAACGAACACCATCCGCAAGCCGCCGTCCTCCACCACGATGCGACAGACGGCGTCGTACAGTACCTGCCGATCGTCGATCCGCACGATCGCCTCGCCCACCTTGCTCAGCACGGTGTGCAGACGTGCCAGGCGGAGCAGGCCGAGCTCGCTCGTCTTGCGGACGGTGACGTCCGAGCTGATTCCGGAAACGCGGATGTAGGCGCCGTCGGCGTCGTACACCGGGAACGCGCGCGTCTCGATCCAGCGGATCGCACGGTCGCGGCCGACGATCCGGTATTCGAGCAGGAAGGCGCCATGCTTCATCCCCTCGCGGAATCCGGCGAGCGTCGCCTCGCGGTCGTCGAGGTGGACCCTGTCCATCCACGAGTCCGGGTGCGCGTACAAGGTGTCGACGGTCGCCGCCCAGATCGTTTCGTAGGCAGGACTGACGTAGAGCATGCGGCCGGTCATCGCATCGATGAGGAAGAACACGTCATTGATGCTTGCCGCCAGCTGCTTGAAGCGCTTCTCGCTGCGCCGGAGG
Organism: Dokdonella sp.; assembly: GCF_039926425.1. Lineage (GTDB taxonomy): Bacteria > Pseudomonadota > Gammaproteobacteria > Xanthomonadales > Rhodanobacteraceae > Dokdonella_A. The sequence continues at coordinate 14,082 of NZ_JBDSWZ010000250.1, read as the reverse complement.
CTTTCCTCGATCCTCTTTTCCTCCGACACGTCGACATGCATGACGACGACGCCAAGGCGACGGTCGTTCGACAGCGGATTGACGAGCATCAGGAACCAGCGCTGCTGCGTCGGCGAGTGACACGCGTACTCCATCGAAAAACTCTTGGCGGCGCCGCTCAGAACGGAACGTATGCCGTCGGCGACCGGGTGCGGCTGAGCCTGGTCGGCGTCGCTCAACGCATCGCAGACCTGCAGGTAGTTGGCCCGGCCGTCAGCTGGATCGCCTTCCAGCCCGTTGTCGCGCGCGAACCGGCTCCAGGCTTCGTTCACGGAGACGATGGTGCCATGCGCGTCGAGCAGCGCAATGTGTGCGGGAAGTGCATTGAGGATGCCGGCCTGCCTCGATGCGTGCACGTCGCGCAATTGCTCCTGCGCCCGTTGCAGCAGGAACGTGCGGCCGGTGCTGTCCATCACCACGTCCAGCTGGCCCGCCGTCAGTTCGTCGAGGCGCTCTTCCACCGCGCGCATCGTTTCGATCAGCGCATAGACTTCCTCGTCCGCATTGGCGAACACGCTGGATCCACCCTGCGCCGCGCGACGGGGCACGCCCGGCAATTGCGTCGGCGGACCGCGCGCAGGCGTTTTTTTGCCGACGCTCATGCGGCGAGATTGCCCAACCCGAGCGCGTGCAGCACGATCTGCACGTCACTGAGGGTCCCGGCGATTTTCCGGACCGGCGCGGGAAACAGCTTGATCAACGCCGGTGTCATGAAGATGCCATCGGCAAGCGCGCGCTGCGGGTGCTTGAAGACATCCACGATCTCCACTTCGTGCCGACCCGGCAGGTGCTGGTCGCACATCGCGGCGAGATTGGCGATGGCTTCCGCCGAGTTCGGCACGTCGTCCGCGACGTACAGACGGAACCGGTACACCAGCGGCGCAGTCACGACCTGCTCCGCCGGGTGACGGGCTTCTTGACGTCGGCGCCGCGCAACTCCTTGACGTGCGAATGATCCTTCACCTGTTCGCGCTGGCGGGTTTCCGTGCTTTGGTCGAGCAACGCGCGCTCGGCCTGCTTGGCTTCCAGTTCCACCTGCAGCGATCTCGCGCGCACCTGTAGCTCCGCTTCCTCGGCATCCAGCCGTAGGCCCTTCAAGCGTGTGGCCACTTCGGCCGCTTGGCGCACGGCGCTCTCGGCATTTTCCTTCTGCCAGCGCATCGTCCCCATCAGCACTTCACCGCCTGCCGTGTAGGTGTCGGCCAGCGTGACTCCGGCATCGCTGAGGATCAGCTCGCGCACCTGGTTGGAATGCGCAGTGCCGCGCGACTTGATGATGGACAGCCCTCGATTGCGCTCACCGGCCTGCGCGAGGTAATTGAGGTGGATCCACGTGTCGGCGAGTGTGGACAGCTGCAGTGGCGACGCCGGCAAGGCGCGGGTCGAGCTTTCGTCGATGAGGCTGGTGCACAGCAGCGTGATGCCTTGCGATTTCGACCAGTCGATGAGTCGCTCCGCCACGCTGTGCGCCGTGAGCTCGTTGGGAGAACTCGACAAGGTGGAAATGGGATCGACCACGATGCAGCGCGCTGCGTGTTCGACTGCGTAGGCCTTGATCCGGAGCAGGTAGTTTTCCGCATTGCCGCTGATCGCGCGCACCGACACGACGCGCAGCAGGCCGCTCTTGGCGAAACGGGCGAGGCGGATGTTGACGGAGCTGAGATTACGGATCACCTCCTCGAAATCCGAGTCGAAACTGACGAACAGCGTGCGTTCGCCGCGCGCGCAGGCGGCCTCGGCAAATGCGCCGCTGAGTGTCGTCTTCGCAGTCCCGGGAAAGCCGGTGATGAGCACGCTCGCACCGCGGTAGTAGCCGCCGCCGAGCATCGTGTCGAGGCGTTCGACGCCGCTGGAGACTCTCTCATGCGTGGTGTTGGCATAGTTGCGGCCGACGGTGCGCGCACCCGCGACCTCGAATCCGCCGTGGCCGATCAGGAAGGGCGATTCGTGCTCGTCGAACGCGGAGCCTCTGTACTTCTGCACGCGCAGGTTGCGCTGCGAGACGCCGAAGGACACGCCATGGCTGAGGATAACCACGCAGTCGACCATGAACTGCATGAAGCCGATCTCCTGGCCGGAGATCGAACTCGCGTCGTCACCGCCCGCCTTCGCCGTGATCACGGCGGTCAGCCCGTGATCGAGCAGCCACTGATGCAGGCGATACACCTCGCGCCGTTTGGACGCTTCGTCGGGAAGGAGCGCAAGCAGGATATCGAGCGCGTCGAACACGATGCGGGTGGCGCGCGTCCGCGCGACCAACGCACTGAGCATCGCGAGCAGCCCACCCAGGTCGAAATTGCCGGACTGGATCAGGTCGGGGCTGGGCTGCGCGTCCAGCATGTAGAGCGACTTGTCCTTGAGCGAAGCCAGTTTCCAGTCGAAGCTGGCCGCATTGGCGAAGATCCGTTCGGCGCTCTCTTCGAACGCGACGAAAATACCCGGCTCCTTGCAGACGCGCGCGCCATGGACCAGGAACTGCAATGCGAAGATGGTCTTGCCCGAGCCCGGTCCTCCCTCCAGCAGCGTCGAGCGACCGCGCGGCAAGCCACCGTTGGTGATTTCGTCGAAGCCGACGATGCCGGTTGGCGCCTTGGCGAAACTTTGGACAGACGCCTCGGTGGGCGTGGGCATACCGGTTTTCATGTCGTTTTCCCTGTCCTGTGAAATTGCGCCATTCCAGAATTGCGCGCGCCGTCCCGACCTTTTTTTCTTCCTGCCGCGTACGTCTTCCTGCCGCGAACGTCTGTAAGCTTGCAAGGTTTGTGCCTTGAGCAACTGAGGCGGTCTTGCGTCCGACAGTCATTGGCCCGCAGTGTGTCTCCTGGATGGGGCTGGGACCGGGGTTTCACTCGCCAGCAGACCCATCCGCACGAGATCTGCCACCGACACGGCATTCATTTTCTCCATCAGATGATGGCGATGGATGTCGACTGTTCGATGGCTGCCACCCAGGGTTCGCGCGATCTGCTTGCTGGTGTTGCCAGCAACGACGAGCGCCATCACGCTCAACTCCCGCGGCGTCAGCAGCTTGATCCGACGTAGTACGTCGTTACGCTCGCCGCTGTCATGACGTCGAGCGGCGTCGCGCACGATCATCGCGTGCACGCGCGCGAGCAGATGATCGGGCTCGAATGGCTTTTCGATGAAGTCCGCAGCGCCTTCGCGCATCGCTTCGACCGCGATATGGACTTCCGACGTGCCGGTGAGAAAAATCACCGGAAGCTGAACGTTCCGCTCACCGAGAAGTGCCTGCACTTCGATACCGCTCATCTCTGGCATGCGCACGTCAAGGACGATGCACCCGGGTCGATCGAACCGTGCCTTTTCGAAGAAGTCAGCACCCGACCGGTACAGTTCCACCGCGAGGCCCGCGCACTCGAACAATCGCCCGAGCGCTGTGAGCATCAAGGGCTCGTCGTCGACGACGAGCACCACCGGCTTGCGGTCATCCGGCGCTTCGTGCGCCAACAAAGCGTGCATGCGACTGGCCATCAGAATGGAGCGGCTGAAAAGGCTTGCCGATACTCAGGACGGTTGGCCAACCCGCTGCGAGGTTGCGGGACGGATTGTCAGGAGGAAAGCGAAGCGGCAGATTCGCCGGCCGGAGGTGCTTGGCCATCAACACTATTCGCTTCATCGAACACTGTCCATAGCGGCGCCCGTTGTTCTGCCCATTCGTGCGACAGCCGGCGCAACGCAACAAAACCGGACAAGGGGTGCGTCCGCCAGACGACCGTCAGCGGCGCTGCGGGCGGCTGGGGGAGTAGAGTTAGGTATTCGTACGTATTGCCGATGGGTGGCCAGGTGGCCCATCGTTCCCGCAAGCGACGCCCGCAGGATGCAGCGCGGCCGACAACCAGCGACCCGGACATGATGACCCCCTCTTTTTCCCTCGAACGTGAAGCGGCATCGGAGTCGGCTCTATGACGCTCGACGACCCGTGCATCGCGCGCCGGCACCCCGCGTTCCTCCCAACCGATGCGTTGGCGGCACCGTGCCTGCGGGCGCTCGTCGACAAGTGCGACGTGGCGACGCTCGTGTTCGATGCCGAACAGAGGGTGCTGTATGCCAACGAGGCCGCCATCGTGTTTGCCGGCATGTTGAATCCGGAAAGCCGCGGCCGTCACCTTGAATCGATCGCCGACTGGCACGCGGCGCTGGTGCCGGCTGCAGCGCTTCATCTGGCCACCGTCAAAGGCAGCTGGACCGGCGAAGTGCTGGTCTGCGTGCCGTCCGGGCAGCAGAGGATACTGCTGGCCCAGATTTCCGCGATCGGACCTGACGGAGCGGGCCCGTTCGGGATGTCGGTCCGCGATATCACACCCGACTACGCGCGCGAAACGGAGCTGCGCGAACGCAACGCGGAACTGGAAGTGGCCAACACACGCCTCAAGGGTGCGCAGGAACAGATCGTGCAGTCGGAAAAGCTCGCCTCGATCGGCCAGCTCGCCGCCGGCGTCGCTCACGAAATCAACAATCCGATCGGTTACGTCAATTCCAATCTCAGTACGCTGCAGCAATACGTGACCAACCTGCTGACGGCCATCGACACCTACACCCGGGCGCTGGCAGAGACCGGCGACCAGGCGGGGGTTGCGCAGGATGAAGAGATCCGCAGGCGATTCGACATCGATTTTCTCGCGGTCGACCTTCCGCAGTTGCTGGTCGAGTCGCGCGAGGGCATCGAGCGCGTGTGCAAGATCGTGCGCGATCTGAAGGATTTCTCGCGCCGCGACGGCAGCGAGGCGTGGGTGCGCGCGGATGTCCACCGCGGGCTGGAATCGACACTGAACATCGTCTGGAACGAACTGAAGTACAAGACGCAGATCGTCCGTTCGTTCGGCGAGTTGCCGCTCATCGATTGCCTGCCATCGGAGTTGAACCAGGTCTTCATGAATGTTCTGATGAACGCAGGTCAGGCCATCACCGAACGCGGCGTCATCACGGTCAGCACCGGCACCACGGGCGACCGGATCTGGATCGCGATCGGCGATGATGGTGAAGGAATATCGGCCGACGTCCTGCCACGGATCTTCGATCCCTTTTTCACGACCAAGCCGGTCGGCAGCGGAACAGGCCTCGGCCTCGCAATTTCGTACGGTATCGTCGCCAAGCACAACGGCACCATCGAGATCAGCAGTCTTCCCGGACAGGGCACGATGCTGCGAATCGAGTTGCCGGTCGAGCAGCCACCCAACTGATCCACAAGGAATCGTGCATGTACCGCATCATGATCATCGACGACGAACCCAATGTCCTCAGCGCGCTGCGTCGCTGCCTGTCGGCGATCGACGCCGGCCAACTCGGTGGACGCGAACTCGCGATCGAGACGTTCGCCTCGCCGCTGGCCGCGATCGAGCGTGCCGAAGAGCAGGACTTCGACCTGCTGATGAGTGACTACCGGATGCCGGTGATGAATGGCGTCGAAGTGCTGTCGCGATTGATGGAAACCCATCCGCACGTGCCGCGCGTCATCATCTCCGGTTACGCCGATCGCGACGCGATCATTGCGGCCGTCAACGAAGTCCACCTCACGCGCTTCATCGAGAAGCCGTGGAACGATCCGCAACTGCGGACGGCGATTGCATCGATCCTGCGTCAGGCCAACCAAAGCGAGGGTGGAAACCGAACGGGAACCGTCGATCCATCGGTGCTTGCGGATCGGCATCTGGAGCGTCTCGAAAAGGAGAGCCCCGGCATCACGCGGGTCGAACACGACGAGTACGGCGGTATCGTGATCTCGTCCCCGAGCGGCAACGATTGATGGCGTCGGCTACCAACGCGCATCGGCTGTCCTGATCGAACGACATCAGGAACGCGGATCGGCTTGCGCGTTCGCGCCTTGTGTCGTCGCCTTTTCCTCATGGAGGCGGAACGCCTGACGGATCTCTTCGCGCAGTCCCTCGTCTTCCCAGGGCTTGGTGAGAAATTTGTAGATGGCGCCTTCGTTGATTGCAGCCGTCACGACTTTCAGATCGGTGAAGCCGGACAACATGATGCGAAGCGTGTCCGGATAGAGATTCTTCACGCGCCCGAGGAACTCCGAGCCGGTCATTTCGGGCATGCGCTCGTCCGACACGATCACCGCGATCGGCGTTCGCGCGAGCACCTGCAGACCTTCGCGTGCGGAGTTGGCCGTGTGGATCTCGTAACCGTCGCGGCGCAACGTGCGCTTGAGCGCGTGCAGGATGTTCTCCTCGTCATCGACCAGCAGCAAGGCCCGCGGCGACGCCAGGCGCGTAGTCGGCAGCGGCTGGGACATGTGCGTGTCGAGCATGCGCCCGAATGCTGCGGCATCCAGGGGCGGCGCGAACAGATACCCTTGCACCAGATCGATGTGATGGCGGCGCAGGAACGCCGCATGCGCTTCGGTTTCAACGCCCTGCGCGACGACTTGCAGCTTGAGCTGATGGGCCATCGCGATGATCGCGCGAACGATGGCGGCATCATCGGTGTCCGTGACAATGTCCCGGATGAACACCTGGTTTATTTTCAGCGTGTCGATCGGGAACCGTTTGAGGTATCCCAAGTTCAAGTAACCGATGCCGAAGTCGTCAATCGCGATCGTGACGCCGACCCGTTTGAGCTCGCGCAGCGCGTCGATCAACGATTCGGCGCTGTCCATCGCCATGCTCTCGGTGATCTCGATCTCGAGCTGCTGCGGCCTCATTCCCGAGCGCTCGAGAGCAGCCCTGATCTCGCCCGGTACGTCGCCGCGCCGGATCTCGGAGGCCGACACATTGACGGCCATGGTCAGGTCCCGATGTCCGCTACGGTGCCACTCCATCGCCTGTTCGCACGCGGTATCGACGACCCAGCGTCCGATCGGTATGAGCAATCCGCTTTCTTCGGCCACCCCTATGAAGTCGGCCGGCGCGAGTTCGCCACGTTGCGGGTGGTTCCAGCGCAGCAGCGCTTCGGCGGCCACGATGCGACCCGTGTACAGCGACACCTTCGGCTGGTATCGCAGTTCCAGTTCGCGACGCTCGAGTGCGTGGCGCAGTTCGCGCTCGAGATTGATCCGGTGGATCACACGAGCGTTCAGCGCCTGAGTATAGAAATGGAACTTGTTGCCACCTTTTTCCTTGGCGCGGAACATCGCCGTATCGGCGTTGCGCAGCAGTACACCCGCGTCGAGCGCATCGCCGGGAAAGAGTGAAACGCCGACGCTCGCCGTCACGAAGGTGTCGTGCACGTCGAGCTTGAATGGATGGGCGAGTTCGTGCAGGATTTTCTGCAGCACCGGATTCACTTCATCGACGGCCGCCAGGTTACCGAGCACGACTGCGAACTCGTCTCCACCGAGACGACCGATCGTGTCTCCGGTCCGCACGCATCGGCCGAGGCGCTGTGCGATCAGCATCAGCAGCGTGTCGCCGACGCCGTGGCCATATGTGTCGTTGACCCGTTTGAAGCGGTCCACGCCGATGCACAGGATCGCGACGTGCCCGTCAATGCGTCTTGCCTGGGTCAACGTCTGGTCAATGCGATCGAGCACCAGGTTCCGGTTGGGCAGCCCCGTCAGCTGATCGAACTGGCCGAGATACGCGACGTTTTCTTCGGCCTGCACGCGCTCGACGGTTGCGCCCAGCGTGCTTGCAACGCCGAGGAGGAAGCCCACGCTTTGTTCGGTGAATGCGCCGCGGTCGCGCGAATATGCGCCGAGCACGCCGTGCGCACCTGCGGCTCCGCGAATGACGACGTAGGCGGCGCTTGCGATGCCGTGTTCGCGCAGCGTTGCCGAGGGAGCGAAGCGGGTTTCGTTCGCGTAATCTTCGACGGTCACCGGCTTGGCGGATCGCAGGATGTAGGCATGGCATGCGCGCTCGTTCGGATCCGTGAGCGACAAGCGGCGATCCATACCGCGTTCCATCCAGCCGCAAGCGGCTTTGAGGATCAGTGACTCGGCATCGGGCGCGATCTCCATGGCACGACAGAACTCGACGCCGATGCCTTGGACGACGACCGTCACGGCCTCGTTCAGAAGCGCATCGAAGTCATTGCTGGCAAGCGCTTTTCGCGCGAATTCGACCAGCAGACGCTGCTGCGTCGCATCGAAGCCGTGCGGGTTGGCCAGCGCATTCTGCGCACCAGGTTCGACGGTCTGCGACTGCGCTTCGAGTGAGACCGGGTCGTGGAAGCGATGGTCACTGGCCTTCAATAAAGCGAGGGCCCCCTTCAGGATGCCGAGCAAGCCGGTCGTGTCCTCGCCACTTGCCGCACCGTCCATGGAATCGGCGGAATCGGGCGACACTTGATTGTTCTGCAGCCGTTCGATCAGCGCTTCGAGCGCCGGGATGGTCTTCAACTCCGCTGACGGCGGCTCGGATGGCACAGGTGAAGAACGCATGCTGACAGGGAAGTCTCGCTTGAAAAAACGATCCGGCCGCTTCCGCCAGGGCGGCATATACCCGCAACCGGTTGCAACACGCCCGACGATACGCTGATGCGGAGATTCGCGCGGCAACAGCGTACACCCTGCGCGATCGCCGTATCGACGTGCTGCAAGAACCACGCATCGAGCGCAGGCGAGCTGACGTGCGGCGAAGGCGACCACGCCTTTCAGCCGCGCGTGACCTCCGCAACGTCGACCTGATGAAACCTCGTCGTATTCCACATCGTCGGCCAACCTTCGTCCATCGCAAACGTGCGCAGGTATTCGTACAGATGTCCCCACGACGCAAGGCCGCTTGTTGAGAATCGCACGGCCGCCACGGACCGTGATCGCCGCAGGATTCGCGGAAGTCGGGGAGACCTGTGGGCATCTATGGTGCAGGCGTGAGGCACACGCTCGATTTCCTCGCCGATCTGCAACTGATCCCTGATGCCGATTGCCATCGGATGCGCTGGTTGTTCGACGCGGAATTTCCGTTCCGGTCGCAGCTCGAGGCCGCCGATTCACTGCATGTCCACGTCAAGGTGGCCGATACATCGACCCTGCCCGACGACGCGATCGTCAATGCCGAAGGGCGGCCGGAGAATCGTCAGGCGGGCTACGTGAAGTATGCGTTTCCTGCCGGGGTCAACGTGATTTTCTCATCCATCCCGGTGGCCGAAGAGGACCGGCTGCCGAACGCGCAACGGATCACCCGTCCGGTGCTCGATCATGTCGGATTCGATCTGCGCAAGGAATCGGACAGCGTACGCCGGCGTTTCGACGCCGTTACCGAGGTGGCTGCGCGCAACGGCTGGCGAGCCGTCGGACAAGGCGGCGGCGCGCGACCGGTGCTCTGCTGCCACACCCAGGTCAACGAGAAGCGCTGGGCTTATCCACCTTCCGGTTTTGCATCGTGGACGCGTCCGCTGGAATTCGCGTTCGCACCGCTCCTCGTGACCGAAGCGTCGATGGGCTGCGACCTGCCGTCGATCGACCCGTCCGCTGCGCGATCCCGGAATGTGCGCCGCAATCGTCGGTATCGGCAACGTTGGTTGCAGCGTGCTGCGCACCGTCCCCCGACGTTGGATCCGAAGGCAGTGCTGAAGCGACTACCGGGAAACATCCGGATTGCCTCAACGCGGGAACGACAGAAGCTGGCGCCCTCACGGTGCGCGAGAAAGGGCTGAACGAACTGGCAGTCGCGAATTCCAGGCAATGTGCGTCGCATATCGATTCGTTCACGCGCCAATGCGAGGAGGTCGGCATCCATCCGCAGGAGATGCGTGAAGCAACGGCTGTCGCCATGGCGACAGCAGCCGCCATCGATCTGTTGCGAAGCACGCCAGTGCAGGATGCCTCGCCCGTGATGACGGACCGCGCATGATGGAGTCGCTTCGTTCCGCCGACAAATTCGGCTTTCATCGTCATCTCGATCCGCGTGAGCGCCGCGTGCACTTCGCTTCGTACGCGGCGCATTGTTCGTCGTGGTCTGGCACGCCCAGGCCGCTTCGACATGGTGTCTTCGCGATCGGCGATCGGTTTCCAGTCACCATCGAGGAAAGTCGTCGTCACGAATGCGGGATAGCCATAATCCAGCGGCGCGCCTTCGTAGTCGATCGCCGTGTTCCAGGCGATCGACGGCTGTAACCGGCCACTGGCGTCGAATGTCGAGGCAAGGCCCGCGTTACGGCTGGAATCAGCGGAGTGCACGGAGGTAGCCGCGCCCGCCGCCAGGATCACGGCGACGAGTCATGGGCGACGCCATCCCAGCGAGGGCTTCCCACGATTGCAGGTGGCGCGTGCCATGCGCGGAGTTTCGCGCGCAGCCGAGCGATTGCCGCGACCTGAACAGGGCTTCGGTTGTGCCGAACGGAGGCGGACGACGCGGGAGTACCATTCGGCGACTACCCGATGAGAATCAAGCCATGAAGCACTTCCGCGATCCGCTGGTGATTCTTCAGGCCGTGATGGTCGGCGGTATCGCGATGGGCGCGGCCAGCGCCGTCGCGGCAGATGCCGATTGCAAGGCGATCGCCGATGCGCTTGGCAAGCAGATGCGTACGCCGACGCATGCCTGGGTCACGCGCACGAGCGAAGCGGAAGGCGAGACCACCAGCGAAGCCATCTTTGCCGATGGCGTCCAATACGTGCAGCAGTACAACGCGTGGTGGCGCGGTGCGACGCTGAAGGACATCGTGGCGCGCGAGAAGACGATCGCTGCGAACGTGACGAGTCGGTGCGAGCGGTTGCCGGATGAAACCGTAGGCGACGTGCAAGCGCAGCTGTTTCGTCGCGAAGACCGATCGAAGGCGGATCCCGATGGCGCCGCGCTGTCGGTGCTGAAAATCTGGATCTCCGCGAAACGGGGTCTGCCGCTGCGCGAGGAATTCACATTCAGCGACGGCGACGCTGTACGCAGTCGCATCGTCAAGCGCTTCGAGTACAACAAGGTGCGCGCGCCGACGGGCGCGCGCACATCGCCCATGTCCACGAAGGCGCGGCGTTGATCGAGCGTCCCGCCGTTCGCGAACCCCGCGGCACGACCCGCTGCGTTTCACTTCCCGACCACCCAACGGGAAGAAGCCATGACCGTCCGCAGCGCATCCGTGCAACCCCGCTTCAGCCGGCCTCGGGCGTTCGCGCTCAGCAGCACCTTCGTGCTTCATCTTGCGGCGATGCTGGTGATCGCAATACCGATTGCTGTGCCCGTGGTGAAGCCGCTTCCGCAGATTGTCCCGGCCGTTGTGTTCGAGACGCAAAATCCGCCCGAGCTGCTGCCCGAACCGCCGCTGCCGGTGCCGCCTCCGAAGGTCAAGGTTCTGCAGAAGCCAAAGGTGGGTTCGTCCGTGCCAGTCGCGGTTCCCACACCGGTCACCGACACGGTCGTTGCCATTCAAACGCCGATGTCGACACCCGCCGTTGTCGACTCGTCGCCCTCCACATCGATTGCCGGCACGCCTGATACTCCGGGCGGGGAATCGCGCACCCTCGCCTATGCCGGTGCGTTGAAGTTGCGCTATCCGCCAACGTCGATGAGTCGCCGCGAACAGGGCACCGTGCTGCTGCGCGTGCTCGTCGACGCCGACGGTGGCGTGCAACGCATCGAGGTCCAACGGAGTTCCGGCCATTCGCAGCTCGACAAGGCCGCGCGCGACGCCGTGCTGCATGCGCACTTCCGACCTGTGTTGCGCGACGGCTTGGCGGTGCCGGCATGGGGCGTCGTGCCGATTGAATTCAGGCTGGATCGCACCTGAGGCGGCCAGCAACGTTTTGAAGAAAATTGCGATCAGCGAGTGCGTCGTCGAAAGCGATTCGACGGCGCGCGCTCTCTCGACGCGAGGAGCTTCGCGGCTGAAGCCGCTCCCACGGTAGTTTCACGAGCGTCGCGCATGCATTGTGCGGCCGCTTGAATTTGTTGTGGCTCCCGCGCGCGTCTCGCATGTGGCTGAGGTGCTTGAGGTTGTGGGAGCGGCTTCAGCCGCGATGCTCTCGACATTGCCGGAAAGAAAACCATCACGGCGGAAACCGCTGCCACTAGCCGGTTGCCCCCCAGCCGCGGTCGGGTACAGTACATTCCCGAAAATTTACCGGACGTCCGATGGATCCGCATTTGCTTTGGTACGTTCTCGCGGCTGTGCTGATTCTGGTCGGCATTGTCGGCAGCGTGCTTCCCGTGTTGCCGGGTGTGCCGATCGTGTTTGCCGGCATGCTGCTCGCCGCGTGGGCCGATCAGTTCGCGCACGTCGGCACGATCACGCTGACGATCCTCGGTGTGTTGACGGTGATCGCATTGGTCATCGATTTCGTTGCTGGCGTGATGGGCGCCAAACGGGTTGGCGCCAGTCGCCATGCGGTGATCGGCGCGGCGATCGGAACGCTGGTTGGCATATTTCTCGGCATTCCCGGGTTGCTGCTCGGGCCGTTCGTCGGCGCCCTGCTCGGTGAGCTCGTCGCGGGTGGCACGCTGCGCAAGGCAGCGGACGTCGGTGTCGGCGCGTGGGTCGGATTTCTGGTGGGAACCGTCGCCAAGCTCGGCATCTGTTTCGCGATGCTCGGCCTGTTCGCCTTCGCGTTCGTGGTTGGCTGATCGGAAAAGTCTGCGCTAACGGTCGCGCGACAAATGCGCGATCGCAGCCTCGCTTTCCTCACGCCGCGCGTCGTCGAACAATGCAATGTCGATGCGCTCGATTGTCGTTCGATCGAGACAATGCACGTTCACGTCGAATCCGTCGGGATTCGAGCGCGGCACGTAGAAACTCTTGATGCCGCACACACGGCAGAAGCGATGCTTCGCCGTTCCGGTGTTGAACGTGTATTCGGCGAGGTCTTCGTTGCCCGACAGCAGGCGAAATTGCACGGCGGGCACGATCAGGTGAAGGAACCCGCTCATGCGACAGATCGAGCAGTTGCACTCGAGTGCGGCGATCGATGCCGGCGCGTCCACTTCGAATCGAACGCGCCCGCAATGGCATCCGCCGCGATGCACGATCAGCGGAACGCTTTTCATGCGACTGGCAACGTGCAGCACACCACCACGACGGTCAGCGACGCGAGATCGTGAACCTGCCAAAGGCGACTCCAAGATCCCATCCCTGGCCCTTGCCCGACAATGCGAGCGACACCGGGCCCTTGGTCAGTGCCTGCGCCTCCGCGGAATTCACCGCTCCGGCGTGCGCGCCCGCACTCGCGTACGCGCCGAGAATCTGATCGATGGAGTACACCTCGGAAAACTTTCCGAGGCCATCGGTGATTTCCGACTTTCCGAATGTGAGCCCGCCGCCCTTCCCTTCGAGATGCACGTCCATCTTCTGGCCGTTGTCGCACGTGACCTTGCCGTTGCCCGACGCGGTCTTGTAGAACGCAGACCAGCCGACCAGCGAAAAATGCATGCGGCAGTCGATCGGCTTGGCGGCCGATGCTGCCATGGACGTCATCGCGAAGAACGCGATCGTCGCCATCCGAAACGATACCGCGAATCGTGCGCTGCCCATGATGGTCTCCTCGAAGAATGGCGTGGCTGGCCATTGTCGACGATCCCGCATCGGTGTGCATGTCAAACACATGCAGTGGTCCCGCATATCCTCGTGCATTCCAGCGGAGTAAAGAAAATGAACGCAGGCGCGATCCATGCGATTCCCCGAACCGCTCAGGCCACAACGCACGTCGGCGTCTGGACGAGCGAACACTGCGCAATGGCACTCGGCAACCGCGGCTTGTCGTTGCCGCGCGTCGCAACCGGAGCCGGAACTTGACGACGACGGTGCCGCCCATTCCCGAACTCACCGGCGCCCGCATCCGCCTGCGCGCACTCGATGAACGTGACGTCGATGCATTGTTCGACCTGCACTCCGATGAGCGGGCAATGCGCTACTGGAGTCATCTCCCGTGGACCGATCGCCAACAGGCGGCCGACCGGATCGAGCTCTTTCGACGCGAACGCAAGTCGACGGAATTTTATCCATGGGCCGCGACGCTCGACGGCGACGACACCCTGATCGGAACCTGCTCGCTGTTCTCGATTCTCCGCGCGCACGCCCGATGCGAAATCGGCTATGCGCTCCGGCCGGCCTACTGGGGCCGTGGGTATGCGGGCGAGATGCTCCATCTGGCCATCGATCACGCGTTCGGACAGCTGGGCTTGCTGCGCATCGAAGCGGACATCGACC
>NZ_JBDSWZ010000249.1:0-11604 GCF_039926425.1 Dokdonella sp. | reverse complement strand
CAAACACGAGGCTGACGAGCAGCAGCGGGAATGCCACGCGTGCGCTGGCGAACATCGCGAGCACGAGGGTGGTCAGCACCAGCGTCGCGGCGAAGACTCTCTCGTTGGTGGTGTGCTCGTGCAGCGGCCCGAGCGCGATCAGCGCGAGGAACGCCACGAACGCGAATGCACGAAGCCAACCGCTGCGTCGGCGGAAAAAGGACAGCAGGACCGTCACGCCGACATCATCATCGCCGCATCGTGCGCATGTGTGCGGATGACGTCAATGCGCACTGCAGCGCACGGCGCATCGCAGCAGCGCGTCAACTCGCCAACTCGGCGATTGCCGCTGCGGCAGCGTGGCTGGCGTCGTGACGAAGCAGTCGATGCAGCCGGCGGAATTCGTCGATCAGCGGCGTGCGTTCGGTGCGATTTTCCAGCATCGGTTGAAGTGCCGTCGCGAGTGATTCGGGAGTGCAGGCATCCTGCAGGATCTCAGGGACCAGTGCGCGTCCCGCCAACACATTCGGCAGCGAGTAATGCTCCACTTTCAGCAAGCCCAGCGTCTTGACGATGCGGTAGGTCAGAGGCGCGAGCCGGTAAGCGACGACCATGGGTCGCTTGGCCAGCATCGCCTCGAGGGCCGCAGTGCCCGATGCGAGCAACACCGCGTCGGCGGCGATCATCGCGGTTTGGGCGTTGGTGGTGAAGAGAACGGACGTCGTGCGTCGCGCGTCCGATGCCCCATCCGGGTGTTCCGTTCCGGAATGCCGAACGCCCAATCCCGCACGTGCCACCATCGCCTCGAATGCAGCGCTGCACGCCGCATTGGCCATCGGTGCAACGATGCGCAATCCGGGAATGCGCTGCGTGAGCAAGGCTGCCGCGCCGGCGAAGTCGCCGCCCAGGCGAGCAATTTCCCCGAGACGGCTGCCAGGAAGGAGGGCGAGCACCGGCGCGTCGGCGGGAATGTCCAGCGCGGTGCGCGCAGCCGCGCGATCGGGTTCGAGCGGAAACCGGTCTGCAAGCGGATGCCCGACGAATCGCGCATCGACGTCGTGGCGGGCGTAGATCGGTGGCTCCATCGGAAACAGGCACAGCACGCGATCGGCGCTTCGTCCGATCTTCGCGGCGCGCTTCTCGCGCCACGCCCACACCGATGGGCTGACGTAGTGCACGGTTGCAATGCCCGCGCGCTTGAGCGATCTCTCAAGGCCGAGGTTGAAGTCGGGCGCATCGATGCCGATGAAGACCGACGGACGCGACGCGAGCACGCGACGTTTCACGTCGCGTCGGATCGACAGCAGTTCCGGCAGATGCTTCAACACCTCGACCAGACCCATCACTGCGAGCTTCTCGGCGGGATACCAGGCATCAAGGCCGGCTGTGATCATTCGCGGGCCGCCGATGCCGGCGAACGTCGCGATCGGAAAACGTTCGCGCAGCGCTGCGATCAGATCCGCACCCAGCAGGTCACCCGACGCTTCGCCAGCGACGAGGATGAAGAAGGGGGATTCGGGATTCGGCATTGGTTCGGCACGCGGGTGTGGACTGTCGTGGCAAGCGTTGCGGGTCAGATAGCGAGCACCGCTCAATACTGTCCGACGTCATTCCCGCGCAGGCGGGAATCGCTCTTGAACAGCGAAGCTGGTCATCCATTTTCCTTGAAATCGCGAATTCGGAATGGTCGATGAGCTTCCCATCCCAGAGCGATTCCCGCTTTCGCGGAAATGACGTCGGATGATGCGTCGCTGCCGTCAACGGAGGTGCGATGTTGTCTTAAGGCTCAACGCACCAGCGAACGCTCGCTGCGCTCGATGAATTCGAGCATGCCGGCGACGTCACTGCTGGTGCTCGCTTGCTCGGCCAGTCGCTCTCGCGCTTCGGACAAGGGCTTGCCGGCGACGTACACCGTTCGGTACGCGCGCTTGATTGCGGCGATGCGCTCCGCATCGAAGCCGCGGCGTTTCAGGCCTTCGCTGTTGATGCCGCGTGGCTTGGCGTAGTTGCCCGCAACGATGACGAACGGCGGAACGTCCGCATTGATCAGGCTGCCCATGCCGGCGAATGCATGTGCGCCGATCTTGCAGAACTGGTGGATACCGGTGAAGCCGCCGAGGATCACGTGATCGCCGATCTCGACGTGCCCGGCGAGGGTGGAGTTGTTCGCGAACACGACGTGGTTGCCGACGCGGCAATCGTGCGCGATGTGCACGTACGCCATGATCCAGTTGTCGTTGCCGATGCGCGTCGCGCCTCCGCCATCGCCGGTGCCGCGATTGAAGGTGGTGAATTCGCGGATCACGTTGCGGTCGCCGATCACGAGCTCGCTGCGTTCGCCACCGTATTTCTTGTCCTGCGGTTCCGCGCCGATCGATGCGAACTGGAAGATGCGATTGTCGCAGCCGATGCGTGTGACGCCTTCGATCACCACGTGCGGCCCGATACTGGTGCGGTCGCCGATCTCGACGTCGGGCCCGATGATGCTGTATGCGCCGATCGCAACCTCGGCGCCGAGCTTCGCGGACGGATCGACGAGCGCGGTCGGGTGGATCATCAGCCGGCGACTCCAGCACACAACAGTTCCGCTTCGGCGACCACCTGGTCGTCGACATACGTTCGGCCCCAGAACTGGCTCATGTTGCGCATCGAACGCTTGTGTTCCACTTCCAGACGCAACTGGTCGCCGGGTACGACGACGCGATTGAAGCGCGCCTTGTCGACCTTGACGAGATAGAACACGGTGGCCTGCGCTGCCACGGACGAACCGGAGAGTTTCACCAGCACGCCGCAGGCCTGCGCCATCGCTTCGATGATGAGCACGCCGGGCATCACCGGGTGGCCGGGGAAGTGGCCCTGGAAAAACGGCTCGTTGAAGGTGACGTTCTTCAGCGCAGTGAGTGTCTTGCCGGGCTCGATCGCGGTGACGCGATCGAGCAGCAGGAACGGATAGCGGTGCGGCAGCATTGCCGCAATCTGTTCGACATTGATCGGCAGCTGGATGGGTGGTGCGGAATCGGTCATCACTTTTTTTCCTTCTCGATCGCGTCGACGCGTCGCGCGATGGCGTCCAGATGCTTGAAACGGGCTGCGTTGCGTCGCCATTGACGATTCGGCTGGATCGGCGTGCCCGACGTGTATTCACCGGGCTCGCGGATCGAGTGCGTGACCAGGCTCATGGCATGCACGGTGACGCGGTCGGCGATCGTCAAATGACCCAGTATGCCTGCGCTGCCGCCGATCATGCAGTACTGCCCGATCGTCGTGCTGCCTGCGACCGCGGAGCATCCGGCCATTGCGGTATGCGAGCCGATGGTCACGTTGTGGGCGATCTGGATCTGGTTGTCGAGGCGCACGTCGTCGCCCAGCACGGTGTCGCCCAGCGCGCCGCGATCGATGGTGGTGTTCGCGCCGATCTCGCAGTCATCGCCGATGACCACGCCGCCGAGTTGGGGCACCTTGATCCAGTGGTCCTTCTCGAACGCGAGACCGAAGCCGTCGGCACCGATGACGGCGCCGGGATGCACGAGTACGCGACGACCGATCGCCACGTCCTGCACCAGCGTCACGCGTGCGATCAGGCGGGACTGTGCGCCGACCCGGCACCGCGGTCCGACGATGCAGTGCGCGCCAATGATTGCGCCGTCGCCGACGTGCGCATCGGCTTCGACGACGCAAAACGGGCCGATGCTCGCGCTGTCGGCAATGGTGGCTCCGGCGGCGATCACGGCACTCGCGTGCACTCCGACGACCGGCGCGGGCGTGCGTTCGAACAGGCTGCCCACGCGCGCGAAGCCCACGTACGGATCGTGCGCGATCAGGCATGCGTTTGCGTAGGCGGACGCATCGTCGGCACGCAGAATCACTGCGGTCGCACGCGTTTCGCCGAGCTGCGAGCGGTAGCGCGGATTGGAGAGAAAACCGATCTCCCCTGGTCCGGCGTTCGCAAGAGTGGCGACGCCGTGGATCAGGATCTGCGCGTCCCCTCGCAGTTCCAGGTCGAATCGCGACGCAATGTCGCCGAGTGCATAGCCGGTGGTTTTCACGGGGCCGTGGCCTTCGCGGACGTGCGCTTGAGCCGGTCGAGAATCTGCTCGGTCACATCGACCTTCGCACTCGCATACACCACTGAACCGCTGGCGACGATCATGTCGTAGCCTTGTTCGCGCGCGAATTCAACCACCGCATCGTTGATGTCGCGCCAGCTGCGATCCAGTTCCTGGTTGCTTCGCGTTTTCAGTTCCGTCGCCATCGTTTCGCGCGTGCGCTTGATCGACCGATCGAGCGCGTCGAGTTCGCGCTGCAGCGAGTCCGCGCCGGTTTTTGTTGCCGTGGGCGCTTCTTTTTTCTGGCGCTCGCGCAAGTCGGCTGCGCGCTTCTCGTCTGTCTTGAGTGCGGCGTCACGCGCTGTGAATTCGCGCTCCAGTTTCTGGCGACCGGCAATCACCTGGGGCGCATTGTCGAGCAGACGCTTCATGTCGACGTAGCCGACTCGCGAGGGCGAAGGCGCCTGCGCGACGGCTTGACCGGCGAGCATCGACGCGCCCAGCAGCAGCGCGCAAATCCGGCTTCGTGCTCGTGCAGCTTGCGTCACCCGGCCGTCTCCTCGTTGCTGAACCCGACGCGATCCGCGGTCTCCGCCTTCCGCGATGGATCAGAACGTGTTGCCGAACGTGAACTGGATCACCTCGGTATCGTCGCCTTCCTTCTTGCGAATCGGTCGCGCCAGATTGATCACGATGGGACCGACGGGCGCACGCCAGGTGAACGAAACACCCGCCGACGCACGCAGTTCGCTGGCACTGAAGCTGCTGCTGCTGTTGTTGCAGGACAGCTGCGACGTCGTGCAGAGATTGTTGCGGAACACGTTGCCGACGTCGAGGAACAGCGACACGCGGGTGCTGTCGTCCGCTTCCTTCACGAACGGCGTCGGAATGATGACTTCCGCCGAAGCAACGGTCTTGAGGGATCCACCGATCGGCAGGCGGCAGTTCGAGTTGCTCGCCGGGCAGCTGAGGGGATCGATCACATAGAACGGACCGAGCGTGTTGTCGCGGAATCCGCGCACATCCGCGACGCCGCCTGCATAGAAGTTCTCGAAGAACGGCAGGCCACCGATGTTGGCCGCATAGTTCGGATGATCCGGCGGCAACACGCCTTTCGGATCCTTGTACGTGTCGCCGTAGCCGACGTTGAAGTGGCCGTAGAAGGTGAGGCTGTCG
This sequence comes from Dokdonella sp., assembly GCF_039926425.1. GTDB lineage: Bacteria > Pseudomonadota > Gammaproteobacteria > Xanthomonadales > Rhodanobacteraceae > Dokdonella_A. The sequence continues at coordinate 6,403 of NZ_JBDSWZ010000249.1, read as the reverse complement.
GTCATGCGAAGGTATTGCGCGAACCGGTAATTGAACTTGTAGTATTCGACGGTCGAGCCAGGCAACGTCACTTCCAGGCTGACGGACTGCAGCGAGCCGCGCGTCGGATTCCAGTAGCGGTTGCGGGTGTCGTGCGACCACGACACCTGCATGTTCCACGCATGGAACGTGTGATGTCCGAGATTGTCGATGTAGTTGACGATCGGCTGTGGCGTAAAGCCCGGGATCGTGTTGATGCCGGTCTTGCTGATGCCCATCTGCACGTTGACCGCGTCCGATTCGGAGATCGGGATGCCGAGATAGATGTCGAACGCGTCCGTGTTGGTCAGATAGCTCGCAATGTTGAGTTCGCTTGCGTCCAGCTCCGTGTGCTGGATGTCGTAGCCGATACCGATGCCGTCGTCGGTGAGGTACGGTTCGAAGTAGGACAACTGGTAACGCTTCTGGTACTTGCTCTGCTGCGCCGACACCGAGACGCGGTCGCCGGTGCCGAAGAAATTGTTCTGCGTGACCGCGACCTGCGCAATGATGCCCTGCAACTGCGAGTAGCCGAGACCGAACTGGAACTGGCCGGAGTTCTGCTCCTCGAGCGCGACCGTCACGTCCACCTGGTCGTCCGTGCCCGGTACCTTGGGCGTGTCGATCACCACCGTCTTGAAGAAGCCGAGGCGCTGCAGCCGGATCTTCGAGCGGTCGATTGCCGCCTGCGAATACCACGCGCCCTCAAGCTGGCGCATTTCCCGGCGCACCACTTCGTCTTCGGTGTGCAGGTTGCCCTTGAACACCACGTTGCGCACGTACACGCGCTTGCCCGGGTTGATGAAGAAATTCAGCGAGACGAGGCGCTTGTCCTTGTCGATCGTCGGAATCGGCTGCACTTCGGCAAATGCGTATCCAATGTTGGACAGGGTGGAGGTGATCGCATCGACCGACTGTTCCACCTTCTTGCGCGAGAACACGTCGTTCGGCTGGATCCGCACGAGTTTGCGGACGTCCTCTTCCTTGAGAATGAGCGCGCCGGTCAGCTTGATGTCGCTGACGTTGTAGATTTCGCCTTCCTTGATGTTCGCGGTGACGAACATCTTGCGCTTGTCCGGGCTGATGCCGACCTGCGTCGAGTCCACCGCGAAATCCGCGTAACCGCGATCCATGTAGTAGGACTGCAGCTTCTCCAGATCGCCGGAAAGCTTCTCGCGCGAGTACTGGTCGTCCTTGGAATACCACGACGTCCAGTTGGTGGTGCTGGACTCGAAATCGTCCTCGATCTGCCTGTCGGGGTAAACCGAGTTGCCGACGATGTTGAGGTGCTTGATCTTCGCGGCCTTGCCTTCGGCGATGTTGATCGCGACTTCGACGCGGTTGCGGTCGAGGTTGACCTTGGTGGTCTTCACCGACACGTTGTATTTGCCGCGGTTGTAGTACTGGCGAATCAGCTCGCCTTGCACTTCGTTGAGCTTGAGGTCGTCGAACGCTTCGCCCTGGGCGAGACCGATGCCCTTCAGGCCCTTGAGGAGATCATCTTCCTTCAGGTCCTTGTTGCCACGGATCGCGATTTTCGTGATCTGCGGCCGTTCCTTCACCGTCACGACGAGAATGTCGCCTTGCCGGGCGAGCTGGACGTCGTTGAAGAAGCCGGTCTTGTAGAGCGCGCGGATTGCCTGGTCCGCACGGTCCGGGGTCAGCGAATCGCCTTTCTCCACCGGCAGGTAGGTGAACACCGTACCCGGCGCAATGCGCGAGAGTCCCTCGACGCGGATGTCGGAGATGGTGAACGCATCAAAGGCCAGGGCATCCTGAGCGGTGAACCAGGCGAGCAGGAACAGGGCGGCAATACGCTTCATTTTTACTTCCGTCAGGGCGTTGTCAGGCTCGCGGCGACCAGCCGCGGCCTCTGTCGTAATGGGGCAAACCGTCGGATCAGGACGCGATCCGCAGGATATCGTTGTAGAACGCGAGGCCCATCATGGCCACAAGCAGGGTCAGGCCGACGTATTGACCGGCAATCTGCATGCGTTCACTGACCGGACTGCCCTTGATGATCTCGATAAGGTAATACAGCAGGTGGCCGCCGTCCAAGATCGGGATCGGCAGCAGGTTCAGAATGGCGAGGCTGAGGGAGATCGCCGCCAGGAAGGTCAGGAACCACGCGATGCCCATTTGCGCCGATGTATTGGCGACCTGGGCGATGGTGATCACCCCGGACAGGTTCTTCAGGGACGCGTGCCCGGTGACCATTCCCCACAACATGCCGACGGTCTGGCGCGTCTGGTTGCCGATTTCGCCAAACGCCGCGGGAATCGCCTGCAGCGGCCCGAAGCGCTCCACTGCATCCTTCGCCTTGGCGCGAATCATGATTCCGAGCACCCATTTGCCCTTGCCGTCGACGGTGCGCCGCTCTGCCGTCACGGTGAGCGGAACGCGGGCGCCATTGCGGTCGACGGCCAATTGGAGCTGCGGATTTTTCGCAGCCTGATCGGCCAGCGTGGTCGCGAAATCGCTGAAATTCCGCACCGGGACGTCGTTGATCGCTGTGACCCGATCGCCCGCCTGCATGCCGCCGCGCGCGGCCGGCGTGTCGGCCTCGACGTTGTCGACGATCGGCAGCGGCGGCTGGATGCCGAGGCCGATCCGATCGAATGCTGCGGCGTCGGGTGCGCCCGGCGGCAGTTTGCTGAGGGCCAGCGTGACGGCGCGCGTGGATCCATTCGCGCCCGCGACCTCGATTCCGACGTCCTGGTGAAGCGCAGCGGCTTCGGACACCGCCTGCATTGCGTTGCTCCACGAGCCGATCTTCTGCGTGCCGACCGCGACGATCCGGTCGTCCGCGTGCAGTCCGGCTTCGGCGGCAAGGCCCTTGGGCGTATCGATCACCGGCACATAGTCGGGACGGCCGATCACGAACATCAGCCACAGTGCGGCCACGGCAAAGATGAGGTTGAACACAGGGCCGGCGGCGGTGATCGCCATGCGTTGTCCGACCGTCTTGCGATTGAAGGCGCCCTTCAGGGCCTCCGGTCCGACCACGCCTTCGACCTCGCGCTCGTCGAGCATCTTCACGAAACCGCCGAGCGGAATCGCCGCAATGACGAACTGCGTGCCGTGGCGGTCAAACCTGGACCACAGCGTGGGCCCGAATCCGATCGAGAACTTGAGCACTTTCACGCGGCAATAGCGCGCGACGACGAAGTGGCCGTATTCGTGGAAGGTGATGAGGAGGCCGAGGGTGACGAGCAGCCACCAGACGGAACCGAAGAATTCGCTCATGGGTATTCCTGGCGGTCAGCCGGAGAGTGTGGCGATGATACGTTGGGCGTGCGTCCGCGCAGTTAAATCGGCGTCAAGCACGGCAGCGAGGTTGGCGGGCGCGGTCGCCTCGGCATGCGCGAGACACCGCTCGATGGTTTCGGCGATGGCGAGAAACGAAAGCCGCCCTTCGAGGAACGCTGCGACGGCCTCCTCGTTGGCGGCGTTCAACACCGTGGTTGCGTTGCCGCCGGCGTTCAGTGCGCCAAAGGCGAGATCGAGGCAGCGAAAGGTGAGCAGATCCGCTGATTCGAAGTCCAGACGCGCGACCTTCAGCAGATCGAGCACTGGCACGCCGGACTCGACGCGCTCGGGCCACGCGAGGGCATACGCGATCGCGGTGCGCATGTCCGGATTGCCAAGCTGGGCCAACACCGAGCCGTCGACGTACTCGACCAGCGAATGGATGATGCTCTGCGGATGCACCACTACTTCGATGCGTTCGACCGGCGCGTCGAAGAGGTAGTGTGCTTCGATCACTTCGAGGCCCTTGTTCATCAAGGTGGCCGAATCGACCGAGATCTTTCGACCCATTCGCCAGTTCGGATGCGCGCAGGCGCGTTCGGGCGTGACATCGCCCAGATCCGCTGCCTTCAGCCCGCGGAACGGGCCGCCCGACGCGGTGAGCAGAATGCGCCGGACACCGGCCGTCGACAGGTCGGCGCGCTTGGCCGGCAGGCACTGGAAGACTGCGTTGTGTTCGGAGTCGATGGGCAGCAGGTCGCCGCCGCCCTCGCGCAATGCCGCGGCCAGCAGCGGCCCGGCCATGACGATCGCTTCCTTGTTGGCCAGAAGCAGTCGCTTGCCGGCCCGCGCGGCAGCCAGCGTCGATGCCAGCCCGGCCGCGCCGACGATCGCGGCCACGACGGTGTCGCAATGCGACCCGGACGCCGCTTCAACCAGCCCGTCAGGTCCGGACGCGACGCGACAATCGATCCCGGCTGTTTTCAAGCCACTGCGAAGATCCGCTTCGCATGCCGGATCGGCGATCACCGCCAGTGCAGGGCGAAAGCGCGTGCACAGTGTGATCAGTGCGTCGACGCTGCGGTGTGCGGCGAGCGCGGTGATGCGGAAACGGTCGGGATGACGCGCGGCGACGTCGAGCGTGCTCGCGCCGATCGAACCGGTCGCGCCGAGGACTGCAATGCTCCTCATGGCGCAAATGCGAGATCGAGCAGGAATTTCCCGGCGGCAAAGACCGGAATCGCTGCGAAGAGGCTGTCGAGGCGATCGAGCAGGCCGCCGTGGCCGGGGAACAATGTGCCGGAATCCTTCACGTTGGCTTGTCGCTTGAGCAGGCTTTCGACCAGATCGCCGAGAATCGACGCCAGAATGGTCAGCAGCGACAGCACGACCAGCAGCGCGAGTGCAGCGCCCCGAAGGTGGAACAGCCACCCGCTGAGCAGCGCGACAGAGCCCGCGCCAGCCAACGCGCCCCATACACCGGCCAGCGTCTTGTTGGGGCTGATCTGCGGCGCGAGTTTGGTGGTGCCGAAGCGCTTGCCGGCAAAGTACGCCGCGGAATCGGCTGACCAGATGAGCACAAGCGTGAACAACGCCCATGCGTGACCGTGATCCGGATTGCCATGGATCATCACCAGTGAAAGCCACGCCGGCAGAATCGCAAACTCGGCGGCCACCAGTTTCTTCACTGCGTTCTCGCGCGTCGGCGCAGCCGCGTACGAGGAATGACGCATCCACAGCAGCGCCAGCATCCACCAGCCGATCCCTGCACCGATGACGTACCATGCTGCGGGTTCGTTGCGGATCAGCCAGAGCAGCGCGAAGGCAACCGCGTTGGTCACGACCACCACACCCTGCATCGTTGGAGAGGTGACGCCGGCCAGGCGTGTCCATTCCCACAACGCCATCAGGCAGAGCGCGGCGATGATCGCGGCGACCGCTTCGGTCGGCAGGAACAACACGATCGCGATGGCGACCGGTGCCAGCACGAGGGCGGTAAGGATGCGTTGTCGAAGCATGCGCGTCAGCCGGTGGCGCGCACTTGCGCGGTCGTGAGGCCGTAGCGACGCTCGCGGCGTGCGTAGTCGGCAAGCGCCGCATCAAGGGCCGTCGCGTCGATGTCCGGCCACAATGCGTCGGTGAAATAGAGTTCCGCGTACGCGATCTGCCACAAAAGGAAATTGCTGATCCGCATTTCGCCGCCGGTGCGGATGAACAAGTCGACCGGCGGCTGGTCGTCGAGACAGGTGAACTGCCTGAACATTGTTTCGTCGATCGACGTCGCCTCGAGTTCGCCTCGCGCGGCAGCCATCGCGAGTCCACGCGCAGCCTGCACGATGTCCCAGCGCCCGCCGTAATTCACCGCGATGTTGAGTCGCAACGCGGTATTGCGGTTGGTGCGGACCATGGCGCCGCGCATGCGCGTCGCAAGCTCGGTCGAAAATGCGGACAGGTCGCCGATGAATTCGATCCGCACGCCGTTCGCGTGGAGTTCGCCGACTTCGCGATCGATGGCCTTGAGGAACAGTTGCATCAGCGCACCGACTTCCTCGTCGGGACGCTTCCAGTTCTCGCTCGAGAACGCGAACAGCGTCAAGGCCTCGACGCCGCGCTGGCGACAGAACTCGACCGCCGCGCGAACCGCCTTCTGACCTTCCCGATGCCCGAACACGCGCGGTCGGTGACGCCGCTCGGCCCAGCGGCCGTTGCCGTCCATGACGATCGCGATGTGGCGCGGAATTCGGGTTGGCGGGTCGGAATCCATCAATCTCGATCGTGGAAAAAGCCCGTCGTGGGGCGCGCGGCAGGCATCGCCGGGAGAAGTTGCGGACAGCGCATTCATCGGTGGCGTGCCGACGGCCTGATGGGGCGATCGATGACGGCCATCCCTACATCGACATCAGCTCGTCTTCCTTTGCCTTCACCACGACGTCGATGTCCCTGACGAACTTGTCGGTGTATTTCTGGATCTCTTCCTCGGCACGACGCTCTTCGTCTTCGCTGATCTGCTTGTCCTTGATCAGTTCCTTGACCTGGTGCAAGGCATCCCGGCGCACGTTGCGCACCGCGACCTTGGCGTCTTCCCCTTCATGCCCGACGACCTTGGCAAGCTCGCGACGACGCTCTTCGGTCAGCG
>NZ_JBDSWZ010000248.1:0-6007 GCF_039926425.1 Dokdonella sp. | reverse complement strand
GCCTGTTTTTGTTTCGGTCCGCGGTCGCATCAAACCGCAAACCCCCGCGCGTTTGTAAGGACGGCTTCAGCCGCGATGCTCTGCTGGGGGTCTCACAACAGAAGCATCGCGGCTGAAGCCGCTCCCACATTGTTTGTTTAGAGCCGCGCGAGAATCTCGCCTGCACCCTGCTCCATCAATCCCTCGGCGACTTTCTCACCGACGGATTGTGGATTGTCGGCGTCGCCCTCGGCCTGTGCGCGAACGAGTTGTCCATTCTTCGCATCACCCACCAGACCCCACAGCGCCAGCCCTTTTTCAGTCTCGATGCAGTAGCCCGCAATCGGCACCGTGCAACTGCCATGCAGTTTGCGATTCATCGCCCGCTCGGCGGTGACGCAGCGGTGGGTGGATGGATCGTTGAGCCCGGCAACCAGGTCGAGCACCTCGGAATCACCGACGCGACATTCCACCGCGATGGCACCCTGCGCAACCGCGGGCACCCACTCGGGTGGCGCCAGGCGAGCGGCAATGCGCGTACCGAATCCAAGGCGTTCGATTCCCGCACACGCGAGGATGATCGCGTCATAGTCGCCCGCATCGAGTTTTGCGAGACGCGTGTTGACGTTGCCGCGCAGGTCGACCAACTGCAGATCCGGACGCAGCGCGCGCACCTGCGCCTGACGGCGCAATGACGATGTCCCCACCCGCGCCGCGTGTGGCAACTCATCGAAACGTCGATAGCGTCCACTGATGAACGCATCGGCCGGATCCGCGCGATCGAGTACCGCGCCAATCTCAAACCCCGGCTCGATATCCATCGGCACATCCTTGAACGAATGCACCGCGATGTCGGCGCGATGCTCGATCATCGCGACCTCCAGCTCCTTGAGGAACAGACCTTTGCCGCCGACTTGCGACAGCGGACGGTCGAGGATCTGGTCGCCGCGCGTCGTCATCGGCACCAGCTCGACCAGCAGACCCGTGTGCAGCACGCGCAGCCGCGCGGCAACGTGTTCGGCTTGCCACAGTGCAAGTGCGCTCTGTCGGGTGGCGATGCGCAGCGTCTTCACAGGGTGCGCACCAGTTTGCGCAACAGCGGCAGGTTGCGCCGGCTGACTTCGAGTGCCGTGGCCACGCCGTCAACGTTCGCAAACAGCCGGCCATCGGGCGCGCGCGTCAGCCCGGCGAGTTTGGCCAGTGCGACGAGGCAGTTGCGGTGGATGCGCACGAAGCGACCTTCGAATTCGTCTTCCAGCGCCTTGAGGGGTTCCTCGATCAACACTTCGCCTTTTGCCGAATGCACGATGACGTATTTGTCTTCAGCCAGAAGGTAATCGATCTCCGCAACGGGCACCAGTACAAGGCTGCCGCGCACGCGCGCGCACAGATGTGTGCGGCGGCGTCCGGAATCGATCGCGTTCTCGACGCTGCGCGCCTTTTCGCCGCTCCAGCGTCGCACCTTCGCGAGCGCCGCCTGCAGGCGTTCGCTGCGCACCGGCTTCACCAGATAATCCACCGCATTCGCCTCGAATGCGGCAAGTGCGTGATCCTCGAATGCGGTGCAGAAAATCACTCCGGGCGGTGTTTCCATCAGCCCCAGGTGGCGCGCAGCTTCGAGGCCGTCCATCACCGGCATGCGGATGTCCAGCACGACCAGGTCTGGCTGGAGGCGCGCCACCGCATCGAGCGCATCGCGGCCATTCGCCGCGTGGCCGACCACCTCGATATCGGCGAGCTCGCCCAGCATCGTCGCGAGACGTTCGCGCGCGAGAGGCTCGTCATCGACCAGCAACACTTTCATCGCAGCGGCGTCTCGGGCAGGCGAACGGTGACGGTGTAGGCCTCCGGGCCCGGCTCGACGCGCAACTCCGCGCGCGCGCCGAAATGGTACTCGATGCGCGCGCGCGTGTTGGCAAGGGCGATGCCATTGCGACCGACCGGCGCGTCCGGCGGCAGCGGATTGTGCACGACGATCTCCACCGCGCCATTGAGGCGCCGACCTGTGACCCGCACCGTTCCGCCGTCTGCGCGCGGCTGGATGCCGTGATACACCGCGTTCTCCACCAGCGGCTGCAGCAACAGACGCGGCACCGCGAGATCGCGCGGCAGGTCGGTCACGTCCATCGCGATCTGCAAACGATCACCCAGTCGCAAACGCTCGATCTGCAGGTAGCGTCCGATCAGATCCAGCTCCTCGCCCAGAGTACCGAACGAATCGTCGGCACCCAAGGCCGCCCGAAACAGATCGGACAGGTTTTCCACCGCGCGCTCGGCGTCGTCCGGTCGCGTGCGGATCAGGCTGGCGATGGTGTTCATGCTGTTGAAAAGGAAGTGCGGTCGGATGCGCGCCTGCAATGCGTCGAAGCGCGCCTTCGACGCCGCCTGCACGCGTTCGCGCCATTGTTCAAGCACGAACAGGTAGCGCAGCAACGCTGCCGCGATCAACGCGCAGATGGCTGCATTGTCGAACACGAACCGTCGCGCAAAGCCGGCCGGCACGCTGAGATTGAGATCGAGCGCGAGATCCATCTGGCACACGATCGCGCTGGCCAGTGTGGTGACCGCGATACTGATGACCCACGCCACCAGAAATCCGGTGCGTGTCGGCAACCGCTCGAGCGGCCGGCGCATCGAACAGAGGACCACGCAATTCATCAGCGCCAGCCACTGCACGTAGAGGCTGACCACACCGACGCGCGGCAGCCACGGCTGCGTTCCCGCATCGGGCGACAGCACGATCACCAGCGCGACCAGCTCAACCACCACCATCACGGCGAACAGCGTCGGCGCACTGCAGAATTGCGGCAGCCAGCTCGTTGCCGGGCTATCGGCGCGCGTGGAACGACTGGTCGAAATCCCCGGTTTCATCAGCGGAGTATAGGGTTGCGAACATCGACTCGTCGGTGTCGCTCACCCGCGGGCTGTTGAAGAGGTGACGTCGGAGTCTCTTACCCCGTTCCTTCCTCTGCCACGCTCGGAAGCTGCACGCGGCGCAGTGGGGGCGAGTTGATCATTCGCTCCCATCAAAAGCGCTCCCTTCCGCCCTCCGGGCACCTTCCCCCGCTGCGCAGGGGAAGGGACGGATGTGCTGCGCGCTGATGGGCCGTCGGCACAAACGCTTTGGGCACAAAGAAGAAAAGCGCATCGCTTTTTGTGCGGCGTGCGCTTTCTCCTAGTTCTGCGCGTCCTCGGCGGTTGACGCTCTCGCTTCGCCGAATGCCCCAACCGCCGGTTTTCCTTCCCCTGCGCAGTGGGGGAAGGTTCCGAAGGCGGATGGGGGCGCTCTTCATTTTGCGCTCCGACGAAAGGCAACGACCGCGCGAGGGAAGGACGACCCCACTCGCTCAGCCAGGATCCCGCAACCGCGTCCCGATCCATGAGCGCAAGTCGTCGATTTCCTCTGCGCACACCTGGTGTGCCATGGGATATCCGTGCCATTCGACCGCATAGCCGAGGTGGGCGAGCGCATCGCGGCTGCGCGTGCCCAGCGCTTCCGGGACGATCGGGTCTGCGCTGCCATGTCCAAAAAAAATCGGAAGGCCCATGTTCGCCGTCGTTCGATCGGCCGCAGTGGCCGCCTCGAGCGGCAGGTAGGTCGACAACGCAACGATGCCGGCGAGGCGGGCTCCATGACGCACGCCCCCTGCGAGTGCGATCGCGCCACCCTGGGAGAAGCCGGCGAGAATGATCCGCTCGGGCGGAATGCCGCGCTCGGCCTCGCGCGCGATCAATTCGTCAAGCGAGGCGATCGATTCGCGAATGCCCGTTTCGTCCTGCTTCTGCGCGATCGCCATGCCGAGGATGTCGTACCACGCGCGCATGCGCACGCCGTTGTTGATCGTGACGGCACGCATGGGGGCATGTGGAAACACGAAGCGCACCGGTGGCCAATCGCGCCCCACAAGCTCTGGCACGATCGGCGCAAAGTCGTTGCCGTCAGCGCCGAGGCCGTGCAGCCAGATGATCGCGTGACGCGGATTCGGTGCGGTTTCGGTGTCGACAGTGGGCAGGGTCATGGGCGCTCCGGTGATTCGATCAAAGTGACAAGGCTGCCCGCGCCGTGGCGATTTGCCAAGCGCCGCGACAGCGTGTTGGCCATTGCACCTCTGATGCGCGGCGGCCGCCCAGCCCGTTGCAGCGGACGACGGCGACGCGTGACCGACGTCCGGTTTGGTCGTCGCGCCCATGCTAGCGTGCGTGCACTTCCCGATCGTCCCGAGGCGTGCCATGTCCGTGTTCAAGTCGCTGGCGCTGCCGATGTTGCTGATGGTCGCTTCCTCCATGTCCCACGCCGCCACTCCGGCGGATTTTCTCTACGGCACCAGCACGGACGGCGCGAGCCTGCCGTTTCGCTATTTCGTGCCGCCGGGCTATGACAGCACGCAGGCCTATCCAGTGATCCTGTTCCTGCACGGCTCGGGCGAACGCGGCAACAACAACACGGCGCAGCTCAACAACAACGCCAACGGCGCGCTGCAACTGATCGGCGACGAGCAACTCGCGCTGCAGCCCATCTTCATGATTGCGCCGCAGTGTCCAACCGATGGCTGGTGGGGCGGCGCAACGCTCACCACGGCGATCGGCCTTGTGGACCAGATTGCGCAGAGCTATCACATCGATCCCGATCGCGTGTACATCACCGGTCTGTCGATGGGGGGCATCGGAACGTGGAGCGCGGTCACCGCGCAACCCGCACGCTTCGCCGCCGCAATACCGATGTCCGGCAACGGAGACAGCAGTCCCGCGCCGTCGGTGGCCACGCTACCGTTCTGGTTCTTTCACGCCGACAACGATGGAACCGTGGGCGTTGCGGGTTCCGACGCGCTCGTTGCCGCATTGCGCGACGCCGGCGCCAGCACGATCTACACCCGCTACGATCTCGGCGGGCACGGCATCTGGCCGGTCGCGTATCGCCATCCGCTGTTGTTCCCATGGATGGTGTCGCAGCGACGCGGATCACCGAGCACGATCACCCCGCCGATCCTGCGGATCACGCAGCCCACCACTGCCGGCGCGTTTTCAACCGATCAATCGATAATTGATCTCAGCGGCATCGCCGACAACGATGGCAATACGATCGACAGCGTTGCCTGGAATGCAGTCGGTGGCGGCAGCGGAAACGCGACCGGCGCCACCAGCTGGAGCGTTGCTTCCGTGGCGCTAGCCGAAGGCTCAAACCTGATTCGCGTGACCGCGACCAGCCCGAGCGAATCCACCAACTATGCAGGCCACACCACTTTCAACGACACGCTTCGCGTGACGCGCACCGGTACGCCGCCGCAACCGGGCAGCGTGGTTGTCGCAATCAACGCTGGCGGTGCTGCGTACGCCGCAGCGGATGGCACGTCGTTCGCGGCCGACACCGCGTTCGATGGCGGCAGTACGCAGGTCTCGACCCACACAGTCAACGGAACCGCCGACGGCACGCTCTACAACAGCTGGCGCTTCGGCGATTTCGCGTATCACATTGCGGTATTGGACGGCGCCTACACCGTCGAGCTGCAGTTTGCCGACACCTACAACAGCGGCGTGGGCCAGCGCATCTTCGACGTCGCAATCGAAGGCGCAACCGTTCTGAACGATTTCGACATCATCGCAAGCGTGGGCGTCGATACCGCGACGGTCCGCCGGTTCGACGTGAACGTCAGCGACGGCATGCTCGACCTCGTGTTCGCCAATGGCAGCGCTGGCAGCGCACGCATCGACGCGATCCGGGTGATCCGCGCGAGCGGCGATTCGATTTTCGGGAACGGCTTCGAGGTCGAATGACGCCGATTGCCGGCGAACGTTCCCATGGGCTTGCAGTGCAACGATTTCCGTAGATACTGTTATTCGGATCAAGCTCCGTGAAGTCGTGAATCGAACGGTTTTCCGGATTTGAGAACGCCGAAGGCAACATGGGCGAGTTTTCGCATCATGGCGCCGATGATGAGTTTGGGCGCTTTGCCGTGAGCGGCGAGTCGTTGCCGGAAGCGTTTGCCCCAATCGGTCCGATACAGAGCCACCATCGCCGGCATGTAGAGCG
>NZ_JBDSWZ010000247.1:0-3247 GCF_039926425.1 Dokdonella sp. | reverse complement strand
GACTGCGCGCGACTGTCACCGGGCATTGAACAGGGACGCCATCATGATCCGCATTTCCATCGGCACCATCGCGTTACTCGGCCTCGCATGCGTTCGAACCTCCAGCGCGGCACCGGTACAAATCACCGAACGCCAGTACACCCATGGATACTCCAATGAGCACGCGTTGATCGAAACGTTCGATGCGCTTGCCCAGGGCGTGCAACCCTCGCCGTTGCAAATCGTCAACGGCGTCTATGTTGGAACGGGCTCAATCGATTTGGCCCCGTGGTGCGATATCGGCGGCTCCAATGCATGTCTCGACACGCAGATCTCCGACGGCGTCTTCGAGCAGTTCCCATTGGCAACGACGACGTGGTCTGCGCGCCTTTATATTTCGGGCCAGGAAACAGTCCACATCACGGTGTCGGGTGAGAGTGGAACGCTTCAAACGGATGTCACAAGCGACGGAGCGCCGAACGGCGGGACGTTCGTTGCTTTCTACGATGCGGATGGGTTGGAGTCGGTGAGCTTCCATATCACCGAAGGCGGCTTCAACTACGCGTTTGACGACGTAACGACCGCGGTTTCTTCTCCCCTTGGCACCGGTGAAGAAACGGCCTTGCCTGCGCCGACGCTCTCGAACGGATCTCTGTCACTGCTCGCCCTTCTCACGCTCGGTGCCGGGCTTGTGGCGGCGGGACGCACGCTTCATCTGCGCCGATGAATCACGGTTTTGCGAGAAGTCCGATCGACTCGTGCGAAGGCGCGTCCGCACGTCGTCAGCGGATCGCTGGGTTCCTCACGACGTCGATCGCGCGCCCTGCGATCGTTCCTCCCACCGCGCAGCGCTTATAGCGCACAACCCGGCGCAGCAGCGCCCGTTCGACCCAGCGCGAGCGAGTCCCTGATGCCGGCATTCGCGTCCGCAGCGAATGCGTACTCGACTGTTGACGACGTGCTGTTGCTCGTGACGGCCGACACGATCGGAGCCAACTGCCCAGCGCCACCGGAACGTCAAGCGGCGACGCCGTCAGTCCGACATCGTGCGCTCGCGCAAATGCGTGTTACTCGTGGAAGCTCGAAGCATGCGCGGCACTTTGGAAATCCACAGGCTTGCGGGTATCTTCACCACAGGCTTCGCGCGATGATCCGGCGCATGCGCGGCCGCGTGACGCGCGACCGGACTGCAGGAGTGACCGTCTGAAGATGTGGGAGGAATGGATTGAGGCGATGGAGCGCGACGACTCGCTCGACGATCCGGATCGCCTGCGCGGACGCGCCGAAGTGCTCGACCGGATCGAGACCTGCTTTCCACGCGTGTTCGATTGCGTCGCGGAACACACGGATCTTGATCGTCGCGCCATTGCGTTGCGGGCACGACTGGAGACGGTGAACCGTCGTGTGCACGACGTACTTCGCGACACCCTGCAAGCCGGACATGGCGGCGAGCGCCTGATGCGATTGGCGATGCCGCACGGTCCGATCGATACCGAAGGGTATGATCATCTCGACGATCTGCTGGCAGGCGTTCTTCCATTTGCGCCGCCGGACGATGTCGGCGAAACCCCACCCGAGATGGTGTTTTATCAGCCGACGCCTGCGCGTCACGTGTTCGATCTGATCCGACGGACTGCGCCTTGTGCTGACGATGTGGTGGTGGATCTGGGCTCCGGCCTCGGCCACGTTCCATTGATGATCGCGTTGTGCACACCGGCGCGCGCAGTCGGCATCGAACGGGAGACGGCCTACTTCACGCGAGCCCGGCAATGCGCAGCTGCGCTGAATCTCGACCGTATCCAATTCATCCGGCAGGATGCGCGCGATGCGGATTTCTCGACCGGCACGCTGTTCTACCTCTACACGCCATTCAGCGGTTCGATCCTGCGATGTGTCCTCGATGCGTTGCAGGGAGAGGCCAATCATCGTGCCATTCGCGTGTGCGCGTATGGGCCGTGCGGCGACGTGATCGCGCGCGAAACCTGGCTCGAGCCGATGGAACCGCCCAAGACAAATCGCGTGGCGATTTTTCGTTCGCGCGACGGGAAACCCAGATGACGGATGCGAGCCGTCGTTCGCAGTTCCGGCGCGTTTCCCGCGGATCCATCGCAGCGCCGCCGCGTTGATCGTCGGCGGCGCTGCGCATCCGCGGCTCAGTCGAATCCGTTCGCAAAAATTGCATCCGGCATCACGTCGTGGATGCTGACGCTGTCGAGCTGGATATACATGAGGTGGTCGCCATCCTCGATCATCCACGACGTCTTCTCGAAGAACTCCGGACCAAACGTGCGGTTGATGCGATTCAAATCATCGGAATCGAACAGGTCTCCACCCGGGTTGAACAGCTCGAACTCGAATGCCTGACCCGACGCCGTCGGCGTTGCGAACAGGTGGATGCCGTCGGACTTCGGGTAATCGTTCGTCAGCATCACACTCGGACCGTTGACGGTCGGGACGAGGGTTTCGGTGGCGGCGCCGGCCTGCAAATGGAACGTTTCAAGGCGCAGCGGGTAGCTGGTCGCGTGCGAGGGATCCGCCTCGACGCCATCGGGCGATAGCACGACCGACAACGTGACATTGGTTCCGACGGCGATGCCGGCGAACGGCCCGCTGGTCAGGTCATTCGAGGCAATGGTGCCGTGTGCTTCGAGAATCGCGTCGCTGGTTTCGCTGGAATGAAGGTCGACCACGAACCCCGCCATGTTGCCGGCCGCATTGATGCCCCAGCCACCGATCGTTTTTCCGTCGGCGGAAATGGCGGTGGCTGCGGCAAGCAACCAGCCGTCGGGAATCATCACGCCGCGTGCGGTCACATAGTCGGACAACGCCATCAAGCCGGTGTCCGGCGTCCAGATGCTGGCGGTGCGTATCGGCCACACGCCGCTCGCGCCGACAATGATGTTGCCGTCGTCGCTCACCGCAAACGCGAACGACTCGGGCGGCAGAAAACCGTTCGGCGCGAGCGATGTCGACGGTTTTGTCTGATCCATGCGCGCCGATTGCCGACCGGAATGATCCGGTCGCGCCGGCGCGCGCAAGCTCGGCAGGATGCCGATCGCCTGCGTGCCGGTGGCGGCGGTCCAGCGCCACGCCTCGCTGCCGTTCCCGGTGTAGTAACCGCCACCGACCACCACGCTGCCGTCTGCATTGGACGCCTCGGCTCCGCCGACCGGATTGTTGTCAGCGTCGACCAGATCAGTCGGTTGTCCGTTTTGCCACACCACGCCGGTGCGATAGCCGTCGGACTGGTCGTTCCATCCGAACACCA
>NZ_JBDSWZ010000246.1:0-32993 GCF_039926425.1 Dokdonella sp. | reverse complement strand
CGGCGGCAGGTGATGCGAGAGTAAAATTTACGTCAATCGAGAGGTAAGGCTGATGCCAACATGTCCGGTGTGCGAATACGCGCGAGCGGTCAACGACAACGCGACAGTTGAGAACGTCGATTGCCCGCGATGCGGAAGGTTCGAGAAAAGCTTGATGCGCTGATGCTTGGGTTAGCGATCCAGTCGAAACATCCCGGCGCGGATGTGCCGCTCATCTTTGATTTCGATCACACCCTTGCGTGGTGCGAAACTGAGGACGAACTCGGCTTTCACCGGGACTCTGCGATCGAGCGTGGGTTTTTGACGTCGACGTCGCGTGAAGTCGAAGTGTGTATATCTGCGGCCGGGTGGGACTTCGTTGACAAAATACGATCGTCCGCGCCGTTTTCAGCGGATCTCGTATTCGTTGCAATGTCGTTCAATTCCAAATACAACGACGTCTGGTCAGCTGGGTTGCGACCGGGAATTGAGCTTGCCGGCTACCGTGCTGAGAGAGCGGATTCCACTCCGCACGCCGGCCGCATCGACGACCGGATTATTGCAATGCTGCGCGAATGCAGAATGGCCGTGGTGGACGTAACATCGCAAAACCAAGGGGCATATTTTGAAGCAGGGTTTGCTCTGGGCCTCGGACGTCCAGTCATCTGGACTGTCCAAGAAGATGATCTAAAAAACCTGCATTTCGACACGCGGCAGTTCCTTCATGTCGTTTGGAGTGATGCTGAAGACCTTCGCTTCAAAACTCGTGACCGATTGCACGCACTATTCGGGCGTGGGCCCGTAAAGATCATTTGATAGATCTACAAGCACGACGGGCTCGGCACGTCATTGTGCCGTCGAGCGACTCACCTCGCGGCCTTGACGCGCGCTTCTTTCCACAGCGCTTGGAGCCGCTCCTGTGTGCCCTCCAGATTGATGAAGGAGTAAAGCGTCAGCGCAGGAACCACAATTATCGGGTGCGACCAGCTAGCTCCCACCGAGTCATCGCAGCGCGGTCAAATAGCTGATACCAGTGCCAAGCCATCTCCGAGCACCGGCGCGACCCGAGTAGCAACCAGCGGCTTTGAATCACCCAATGGCCTTGCGCGGAGTTCCACATCGGAGTCCACCAATAGCACCCGATAAACGCGTCGTCCCGGTCGCGCAGTTGAGGAATAAGGCGATCATGAAGCTCTACTCGCATGAGCTTGATGTGATCAGCGAAAACGTCACTCCCTTCCTGCTCGTCGGAGATTTCCCAATATTGCAGACTTCGGTTCATCAGCAAGGTGATGTCCAACAGAACAACTCCGACAGCTCGACCTATTCTTCGATCTTGGATTTGTTTCGACGCTTCACGGACTCTCTGCTCGAGCATTCGCTCGGAAGAGGGTCGTTTGCATTCGAAAAGAAAGCGCCGCCCAGACAATTCCGCCGAAATGTCTCCCATGTCAGAAGGGCTTAGCGTTAGCCCTACATCTAGCAGCATGCAGGCGCAAAACATCTCGAACATGATGTTTCGCGGATGATGATTTCGATCTCCAGAATAGAGTGGATTGCCGCTGCTTATCGATAGCAGTCGATCACGAAAATCGCCCAGCGCGAGAAGACCGTCGCGATGCCGCCAAATATCGACGACGGCTTGCATGTCGACGAACTGCACCATCCCCCTTACAACGTCTTCGAGTTCGTTTCGTGCGTCCTCGAAGTTTCTGCAGAAATCGGAATACGCTTTGAGACGACCGACATCGGTACGTATGCCCTCGCTGCGGAGCCAATCGATCGCAAGTCGATAGTCGGAGATCAACTGGCGCAAATCATCAGGGACAAAGCGCGACATCTTTATCGATCGGGAATCGTCGGATGGTTAGTCAAATGTCTGGACAGCGCTTGCGGACTTTAGGACGCCCTACGAACGTCTGACGGTGGTGATTTATACAGCCGCAGCCCATACCGGAGTAATTAGAGTATCGGAACTTGAGACGGCGATGCCTATGACGGCAGTCGTCCAACCTACGAGGCGGCAGTCATTAAGACCACGATCAATCGAATCGGCGATTCCGGAAGACAGCTCTTACTGAGCGACTCCACGAAATGGCGCGTTCATGTCGACGACTTGAACACGGCTCGATGGTGGATGACCGGCAATGAAGTCGACGTCACTTTCGGTCGAATCAGCAATCGGACCAAGAACGGCGAGTCTGTGAGAGTTGAAAGGTCACTCGGATAGCCGACAGCGCTTTCAGGGGTCGTGGTGCTTGTGAGGGTCGGTCGGCGGAGAAGTGACAGGCGCCGGCGCCGATTTTGCTTCGCTCTGAGTCGTGTTGAGCAATGCGCTCTCGTCGAACAACATCACGTGATCTTTTGTCACCATGAGCGCAATGTTGAACTTGCGAAGAAAATCCATTCCGATGAGAACATCGCTGGAGCTGCCGTGCAGCGTGACTATTCCGATCTGGACGCCTCTTTCCCCGACTGTTACGCGTGCTTGAGCCGTAATCGCCGCGCAGGACGAGCCGTCAGCCAGCGTGGACGTGCTCGTTCCGTATAGAGGGAGGCCGAGCGGCAAAGCCCGCACCAGAGGCATCGAGATGAAGCCTGTGAATCCCGTGTCGACAATGCCGTCTAGCTCTACCTTGGTGTCATGGACACCTTGGATATGGAACTTGAGGCAAGGACTACCGGTATTATCGAAATACCCAGTCGCAACCAACATCCAGAGCCCTGCTAGTGCGAAAGGCATTGGCAGAGCCAATGCGGATCAAATGAAACAACCCGCCGGGAGCACGGCGCTGCGCCTCAGACAAAGCGTCCTCTGGAAACTTTGCGACATAAGCCTCGCCGCTGAGTACATCGATTGCCGCGAACTGCCCAGGACTCTGGCCTTCCAAAGTGTCCTTATGGCGCTCTCGGTAAATGCGCTCTCCAGCATCCGCAACTTCTTGTGGACGGGTGAACTCTCGAATGTCTTTTGGCATGTCTGAAATCACTTCTTGATTCGACTGTCGACGTATCGTCGACGGTTGCTACGCCAGGTTAGATCTCGAGATATGCATGCGTGCCTATCGCCGCAAGCTTGATGACTTCCTCCATCTCGCCCGACAGACTCTTGATCTTTTCGTACTTCCAGATCAGAACCAGATCGCCGGCCAAATGACAATCCCACCAGTCCTTCCAATCGCCACCCATCTTGTGTGCACGATATTGATCAGGGATTGGTTCCTTCTTCCGCAAGACCTCCAACAGGACCCACAGTTCCTTTACAAGAGGCGCAAGTCCCCTGGTGGCGTTCGCGCATTCGAGATCTGTTGCAAACCTACTGGACTTGATAAAGCGGAGCAGCTTCACTGAAGCTTTGGGTGGCGCCACGAGTCTTTGCATCCTTGCAACTCCGCCACCGTGTCACCGATGCTTGGCAACCATTTCCTCAAGTGTTTGAGGATCATCGAAAGACAGATCCTTGGGCGATCCCAGAGGTCTAACCGTGTTTTCCATCGTTGCAATGGATCCAACGTAGCTACCAGCGGCTTCATGCAATTCTGCGCGCTCACCGGTTTGTCTCATGAATCTGATCATTTCCCCAGTCATATTGCCTCCAAGCGAGGGCTACGGCCCATTCGCGCTACCAACTCTAGCATTGAGTCGCTGAATTTTTGCTACCGAAATCGCCGTTTAGCGTCGATTTACACCCTTTTGCCACTTTCTACGACGTTGGGGCGCATATGGCGCCGCGCAACATCGATCGAATCGATCGAATCGCCGTTCAGAATGGAAGTCATGGAACCGCCGCAATCGCGGCATGCGATGGCAATTGCCGTGTAATAGTGTCGACAAATCCCGCCAAATCTCTGCCAATCCGGGAAATGCGGGAGGACCCACGAGCGTCGCAAGTGGCTTGATTTTGCTAGGGAAGGACGAGAATCGCTAGTGCGGGATACGTCTCGGCAGCGGCTTAAAAGTCCACTGCTCTACCGCTGAGCTAACGGCCCACATGACAATCAGATGCCGCGCAGTCACACGAGGCGGCTGGCACTGCTCCCGGCGGCGCCAGGGCACGCGCGAGGGTCGCGCAGTTTACCCGTCCAGGCCGGTCAGCGGTAGCGCGTCGGATCAGGAATGCCGGCGGCGGAGAACCCATCCGCCCGGAGGCGGCAAGCGTCGCAGTGGGCGCAGGCGCGCCCCTCGTCGTCGGCGTTGTAGCAAGACACTGTCGCGGCGAAATCGACGCCGAGGCGGATTCCTTCGCGCACGATGTCGGCCTTGCTCATCGCGATCAGCGGTGCGTGGACGCGCATGCGTGCGCCTTCAACGGCCGCCTTGGTGGCGAGGTTGGCGAGTTGCTCGAACGCGGCGATGAATTCCGGGCGACAGTCCGGGTAGCCGGAGTAGTCGACCGCGTTGACGCCGCAATGGATGTCGCAGGCGCCGAGCACTTCGGCCCAGCCGAGTGCGACCGACAGCATGATCGTGTTGCGCGCAGGGACGTAGGTCACCGGAATGCCGGCGCCGCCGGTGTCGGGACCGTCGATGTCATCGGTCAGAGCGGAGCCGCCGATGCTGCGCAGGTCGACATGGACGGTCTTGTGTGCGCGTGCGCCGAGTGCGTGGGCGACGCGGTCGGACGCCTGCAGTTCGGACGCATGGCGCTGGCCGTAATCCACGCTGAGCGCATACGTGGTGAAACCCTGCTCGCGTGCGAGTGCGAGAACGACGGCGGAATCCATGCCGCCGGAGACGAGGACGACGGCGCTTTTGGGGGGTGGCGTGGACATGTGCGTTGGATGGAGTGGGTCGTTGAAGTGACGATGCAGTCAACGGGCCTGACTGCGATAGCGTTCATCACCGCGCTTCGAGCGGATCGAACGTCTGGATTCTAGCGGAGGCGGAAATGGATTCCCGCCTGCGCGGGAATGACGTCGTGAAGTGATGCAACGCTGGCTTGGAAAAGAGCGATTCCCGCGTTCGCGGGAATGACGTCAGGGGATGGAATGACCTCGAGCGCAGAGAAGCGGGTGTGGACCGCGGTCCTGGAACCCAAATTCGGATTTCCAATTTTCAATTTCAGAATGCCCAATTCCGCTCTTCATCGCCCCGGCGCCTCGCCCCACAACAATTTGTGCATCTGCATCTGCATGCGCACTGGCACACGATCCGCGATGATCCAGTCGGCGAGAGCGCGCGGTTCGAGCCGCGAATGCACCGGCGAAAAGAGCACCTGGCATCGCTCGGCAAGCGCGTGTTCGCGCACGCGGGCGACTGCCCAGTCGTAATCCTCGCGATCGGCAATCACCACTTTCACCTGGTCATGCGGCGTGAGGTACGCGAGGTTGGACCACAGGTTGCGCGACACTTCGCCGGAGCCGGGCGCTTTCAGGTCCAGCACCTTGCGCACGCGGCGATCCACTTCGGCGACGTCGATTGCTCCGGAGGTTTCCAGCGACACTTCGTAGCCCGCGTCGCACAGTTGTGCGAGCAGGCCGATGCAGCGCTTCTGCGACAGCGGCTCGCCGCCGGTCACGCAGACGTGTCGCGTGCCATGGCTCGCAACGTCGTCCAGAACATCGGCAACCGTACGCCACTGGCCGCCATGAAAGGCGTACTCGGTATCGCACCAGCTGCAGCGCAACGGGCATCCGGTGAGCCGCACGAACACAGTTCGCCAGCCGACGGCATCCGCTTCGCCTTGCAGCGAATGGAAAATCTCGGTGATACGGAGGCGCTGTTCGTCGTTTCGCGGAGCGACGTCGATGACGGAATCATCACCCGCTTGCGCGTTCACCGCGGGAGCGTTCTTCACCACGCATGTCCTGCCACGACGCGCCTCAGCGGCGCGTTTCTGTCTTCAACGCGCGAAGACGACCCTGCGCAAGCCGCGCAACGGTGGTGTCGGGATAGGTCTGGACCACCTGGTTCAAGGTGTTCTCGGCCTGGTCCCACTGCTTGAGCTCGTACTGGCTGTAGCCAACCTTGAGCAGCGCATCCGGCGCCTTTTGACTGGTCGGATAGCGCTTCAGCAACGTCTCGAACGACTGCAGCGCGATCGTGTAGTTCTGCGTCACGTAGTACGACTCGCCGAGCCAGTAATAGGCATTGCCGGTGAGTTCGCCGTCGGGGTTCTGGTCGATGAACGACTGGAACTTGCGAGCGGATTCCGCGTAACGACCATCCTTCAACGCAGAGAACGCATCGTTGTACGAGGCCTCTCCGCCACCCGCCTGTCCGAGAGGCGCCGCAGCGACAGGCTCGTCACCCGGCACCGCGGTGCGATCGGCATCCGAAAGCGTACCCGCGTTGGAGCGATCAATCGCGGTCGCGCGTGGCGGCGCAGCGCCCGGATTGCCGAGGTCGACATCGGGCGGCTGGGTATCGACGCGCGGAGCCGGTCGCCCTGCAGGAACTGGCGCGGCTGCACCACCCACTTCGAGACGTCCGATGCGTGAATCCAGATCGACGTACTGATCCTTGCTGCGTTGCTTCGATTCGTCGAGTGCGTGTCTGAGCTCTTCGACCTGACCCTGCAGCGACTGCACTTGCGATTGCAGTGCCGAAATCTGGTTGACCGCGTCGACCGCGCTGCCGCTGGCGTTGCCACCCGACTGCTGCTGCTCCAGGCGCTCGACGCGTTCAGCGAGAGAGAGGCGCTGCTGGGCATGCGAGGCGTTCGCGAACACGACAACGGCGGCCACCAGGGCCGCCGCTGCGATCGCACTCCTGTTCAAGTGCGCCATCGTTCTTACTTCGCGGTGTAGACGATCTCGACGCGGCGGTTCTTCGACCAGCACGACTCGTCATGCTGGCGGCAAACCGGGCGCTCTTCGCCGTAGCTCGTCACGTTGAGCTGCGAGGACGACGCACCCGCGCCACCGAGCGCACTCTGCACCGTGTTGCCGCGACGCTCGCCGAGGCCGAGGTTGTACTCGCGCGAACCGCGCTCGTCGGTATTGCCTTCCAGCGTGACGCGCGACTGCGGGAACTGCTTCAGGTACTCAGCGTGGCACGCGATCTGCGCCTGGAACTCCGAGCGGATCTCGCTCTTGTCGAGATCGAAGTAGACAACGCGCTGGCGAAGGCAGGAATCGGTATCGAGACTGTCCTTCGTGTAGCGGCCACCATTGTCGCTGGGCATGCTGGAGCCGGTCGACGACGTGTTGTCCATCGGCGGCTCTGGCTTGACGACCTTCTTCTTCGCACAGGCGGCGACGCCTGCAACGAGCAATACGGAAAATGCAATGCGGACGGCAGTGTTCATGGTGTTTCCCTTCGACTTGGGCAATGGTTGGAAATCGGGTGCAGTACGTTCCACTTCTGATCTGGCCGCCCTGCATGAGGCGACCAGTGACCTGAATCAACGCTGGCGAAACGGCCCCCAGGCCGGCTCTCGGACATCCCCTTCCGCGAGCCCGAGACGCTGGCGCACTCTTCCGTCTGCCGAAACCGCATACAGCACCCCGCGCGACCCTTCGCTGGCGGCGTACAGCAGCATGCTTCCGTTGGGTGCGAAACTCGGGGCTTCGTCCTGACTTCCCGGCGAAACCGAGGTTGTCTGGTTTGTCGCCCGATCCAGAACCGCAATACGATACACGTTTCCGCTGCCCTGCACCATTCCGATTTTGAGGCCCTTTGCATCGACCACGGTCGGGCTCGCGTTGTACTGGCCGTCAAACGTCACGCGCGACGCGTCGCCGCCGCTCGGCGACACCTGGTAGATCTGTGGCTTGCCCGAGCGATCCGAGGTGAAATAGATCGTTTGCCCGTCCGGCGCCCAACGCGGCTCGGTGTCGATCGCAAAATGCCGGGTGATCTGATTCACCGAGCGGCTGGCAAGATCCATGATGTAGATGTCGGGATTGCCGCCCTTGGACAGGCTCACAGCGAGGCGGCTGCCATCCGGCGAGAACGCCGGCGCGCTGTTGATGCCCTTGCTGTTGGACACAACCTGACGCGACCCGGTACCGAGGTCTTGCACGTAGATGGTCGAATTGCCGCTCTCGAACGAGACGTAAGCGATCTTGCGGCCATCCGGCGACCACGCTGGTGACAGCAGCGATTCGCGCGAACGCACCACCACTTGCGGGTTGTAGCCGTCCGAATCGGCGACCATCAACGCATAGTTGTAGTTGGGCGCCGTGCCCGATGCGGTGATGTACGCAATGCGTGTCCAGAACGCGCCGCGCACGTGCAGGATCTTTTCGTAGACGATGTCGGCGACCTGGTGGGCAATATCACGGATGCCGGTGCGCTGGCCGCTGATTGCGCCATCGGCGATTTTCGCCTGCTTGGCCACATCGAACAGCTCGTACTCGACGCGAAGGCTGCCATCACCGGCGTCGGCCATGCGGCCGACGACCAGATAGTCCTGCTTGAGCAGCCGCCACGTTGCGAATTTCACGTCGGCCTGTCGCGTCGGGAATTCGACGACGTCACCCTTTGGCAACGTGCGGAACTGACCCGACCGCGCGAGATCGGCGCGCACCACTTCGCCGGGATTCGTCTCCGGCGGAATGGTGGCGCCTTCGAAACCGAAGGGCACCACCGCAATGGGAAGCGCCGACGCGCTGCCGTTGACAATATCGGCCTCGAGCTGCGCGAACGCGACATGGCTGGCAAACACGCCCGCAAGCGTCAGCACCAAGCGACCAACCATTCGTTTGAACATCTTCATCAGCCCTCTCCGTTGTACCTGAAATTGAGTTTCACACTTCGCTGAAATACTTTTTCGAAACCCTGATAAGGCAGCGGCGCCGCTTTTCGTACGGCCTGCTCGATCGACGTTCTCGTCGCCTCGTCGGCATTGCAGGGCGAGCCGACTGTCACGCTGATCAGATCGCCGCCGGGAATCTGCGTAATGTTGATTGAGCAAAGAAGGCCCATCTGCGCGCTATCGGGGCGATTCCAGTTCTGTGTCACCGATGCCTGGATCGCCGCCACATACCGCGCGCTCGCATCGTCGTCCTTGCCGCCCGCGCCGGTCTGCGCTTTCTCAGACTCGTGTTCAGCAACCGGCTGCGCCTGTTCCGCTTTCTGCTGGCTGTTCCTGTCCTCGATCGTCTTGAGCCGCTTCTGTTCGTCCTTGACGGTTTTTTCGGCCGCTTCGCGCTGCTTGCGGATATCGGCAAGCTGCTTGAGCTGTTCTTCCTTCAGCTGCTTTTTCTTTTGCTCCTCGTCCAGCAGCACCTGTTCCTTCCGGTGTTTCTCTTCCTGCTCTTTCTTCTGTTCCTGCTCGGCCTTCTGTTCGGCGACCGCGGCAATGCGCTCCTGTTCGATCAGGTCCTGGCGCTGCACTTCCGCCGGAGTCGGCTTTTGTGGTTCGGCTTTGGCGGGTTCCGGTTTCGGTGGTTCGGGTTTCGGCGGCTCGGGTTTGGGAGGTACGGGTGTCGGCGGCTCGGGCTTTGGCGGTGCAGGTTTCGGTCGAGCGACACCTGCACGGGATTTCGGCGCCGACGTCGGCCCGACCAGCGTTGCTTCGATCACCGGGCCCGGCATGCTGACCGGCCTCGTTTCATGCGTCCACCAAAGCCCGACGAGCAACGACAGCACCACCAACGCGTGCAATCCAAGCGCGAACGCAAACGCCCGCAACTTGTCGCGCAGAGGCTCGACCGGCTCGACGTGCATCATCCGGTCAACGCGTCCCGTCTGCCTGGGTCGGTGCGCTCATCAGGCCCACCTTCGGCACGCCGGCGGACTGCAACAACACCATCGCCTGATAAACCTTGCCGTAATCCGCTCGCTGGTCGCCGGCAACGAGGACCGGCACCGTCGGATTCTCGCGCACAAAGGCTGAAATCTTGTTGACCAGCGCGGCAGACTCGATCGGATCGCGCTTGGCGGCGCCGAGGGTCAGGAAATACTTGCCGGTCTCGTCGACACTGACGACGACCGGCTCCTTGTCGTTCTGGATCGCTTTGGCCTGCGATTGCGGCAACTGGATGTCGACGCCGAGATTGAGCAACGGCGCGGTGACCATGAAGATGATCAAAAGCACGAGCATCACGTCGATATACGGCACGACGTTGATCTCGGCCTTGAGCTTGCGCTTTCTTCGTCTGCCGTGATTGTGCATCAGGAAAGCTCCAACGCAGCCGGGCGCGCAGCGGGGTTCAAGCGCCGTCCTCGATGTGCGCTTGGCGCGCGAGGATCGAGGAGAATTCCTCGACAAACGTGTCGTAGCGGTTGGCGATGCGCTCCAGACGGGTCGAGTAGCGGTTGTACGCCCACACCGCCGGAATCGCCGCGAACAGGCCCATCGCCGTTGCGATCAACGCTTCGGAAATACCTGGCGCTACCATTGCGATGGTCGCTTCCTTCACGTTCGCGAGACCCTGGAACGCGATCATGATGCCCCACACCGTGCCGAACAGGCCGACGTACGGACTGATCGAACCGACGTTGGCGAGAAATTCCAGATTGTTCTCGAGCCGGTCCACTTCGCGCGTGGATGCCACGCGCATCGCGCGCTGCGCACCTTCGAGCAGCGTTCGGGAATCGACTCCACGGCGCTGGCGCAGGCGCGCAAATTCCCGGAAACCGGCTTCGAAGATCGCACCGCTTGCCGTAACGCGCTCGGTATCGCCGGTGATTTCCTTGAACAGGCCGGCGAGATCCGCGCCAGACCAGAAGCGCTCCTCGAATTCGTCCGCACGGGCATTGGCGCGATCGATCAGCGCCTTTTTGCGGAAGATGATGAACCACGAGGCGATCGAGAATCCGATCAGGATGCCGAGCACGAGCTTGACCGGCAGACTCGCGTTGAGGATCAGGGCAAGGACGTTGAGTTCTGAATTCATGACTTGGCGATCTCTTGAAGCATCAACAGGTGATCGGGGATGGGCCGCGGGCGGAATGTATCCGCGTCGACGCACGCGATACGCACGCTCGCCTCCACCAGGAGTTTGGATTCGTTGTCGCGCAAAAGGTGCTGGTGGACGACGAAGCTCGCGCTGCGACGTTCGCCGGCCATGACGGTTGCGGTCAGCAAGTCATCGAGTCGCGCCGGCGCATTGAACGCAATGTCCATGCGGTGAACGACAAAGACGACACCCGCTTCCTTGCGCAACGTGTGCTGGCTGTATCCCGACGCCCGAAACCATTCGGTGCGCGCGCGCTCGAAGAAGTGCAGGTAGCGTGCATGATAGACGACACCACCGGCATCGGTGTCTTCCCAGTAGATGCGGGCCGGGAAACTGAAAAGCCGGGAGGCGGACTCGGGGGTTCGGGATTCGCGGATCCGGCGCGGATTCGAACTCATGCGGTGCCGCTCCCCGCACGAGCGCACTCAAAAGCTGGCGCACGCGTCATGTTTTTGCGCGCTCCGAGTCGCCGACTCCAACTGCCGGATCTCCGGCCTCGAACAAATCCTCGAGAACCACCGCACGCCGCGGAGGCTTGAAGCCCATGTGGAGATACGCCTTGTTGGTGACCATGCGACCGCGCGCGCTGCGCACCAGGAACCCCTGCTGGATCAGAAACGGTTCGAGGACGTCCTCGATCGTGCCGCGTTCCTCCGAGAGCGCCGCGGCAAGCGAGTCGACGCCGACAGGCCCCCCCTCGAAGTTCTCGATGATGGTGCTGAGGAGTCGACGGTCGAGAGCGTCGAACCCTTCCGCGTCGACTTTCAGCATCGCGAGCGCGGCTGCGGCCACCTCGGCGGTGATCGTCCCGTCAGCCTTGACCTCCGCATAATCGCGCACACGCCGAAGAAGCCGGTTAGCGATGCGCGGTGTGCCGCGTGCGCGCCGCGCAATTTCGCGCGCGCCTTCGGCATCGCAGGCAATGCCGAGGATCTTCGCCGCGCGGCGTACGATCGCTGCGAGTTCGATTGCGCTGTAGAACTCCAGCCGCTGCACGATTCCGAAACGGTCACGCAGCGGCGCGGTGAGCAACCCTGCACGCGTGGTTGCGCCGATCAGAGTGAACGGCGGCAGGTCAAGCTTGATCGAGCGCGCCGCCGGGCCTTCGCCAATCATGATGTCGATCTGGAAGTCTTCCAGGGCTGGATACAGAACTTCTTCGACAATCGGCGAGAGCCGGTGGATCTCGTCGACGAACAGCACATCGCGCGGTTGCAGATTGGTCAGCAACGCGGCGAGATCGCCGGGGCGTTCGAGAACAGGACCCGAGGTCGATCGCAGGTTGACGCCGAGCTCGTTCGCGATCACGTGCGAAAGGGTGGTCTTGCCGAGGCCGGGCGGCCCGAAAATCAGCACGTGATCAAGCGCTTCACCGCGACGCCTTGCCGCCTCGATATAGATCGACATCTGCTCCCGCACCACTTCCTGCCCGAGATATTCGGCCAGCCGCTGCGGACGGATCGTCGCCTCGACGAGATCGTCTTCACGGTTGGCGCTGGGCGAGGTGATGCGGTCGGGCATAGGGGCGGAATTCGAATTTTGCGAGTGGACGATTATCGGCGCGCGGGGATTGCAACAGTGCGCGATGCGCTCACGACACACACCCCGCGTTCAGGTTTGCCAATGTGCGGCTTGGAAACCAACGGCCGGATGCGTGCGGCCGGCGATCAGATTTCCACTTGCGTTCCCAGCTCGATCAACCGGTTTCCGGGAATCTGGAAAAAGGCAGTCGCAGGAATCGCATTGCGTTGCATGAACGCAAAGATGCGGTCACGCCACAGCGCCATCCCCGGCCGGTCCGTCGCGACGATGCTTTCTCGGCTGAGGAAGAACGTGGTGTCCATCATGTCGAATGGCAGGCCGCATTCATTGATGCCTGCCAGCGCCTGAGGCACGTTGGGATCTTCGACGAAACCGAATCGCAACGTCGCACGGAAGAACTTGTCGCCGAGCGCTTCGACCTCGATGCGTTCGTTGGGCTCGGCAATCGGTGTGTCGACAGCGTCCACCGTGAGGATCACGTTGCGCTCATGCAGAACTTTGTTGTGCTTGAGGTTGTGCAGCAACGCGTGCGGCACGCCGGCCTGGTTCGCGGTCAGGAAAACCGCTGTACCGGACACGCGCAACGGAGGATGCGCAACGATCGAGGAAATGAACGGCTCGAGCGCCAGTCCGCCCTGGCGAATCTCGCGCATGACCAACTCGCGCCCACGCCGCCATGTCGCCATCATCGTGAAAATCACGCCGCCGAGCACCAGCGGGAACCAGCCGCCGTGCTCGACCTTGTCCGCGTTCGCCGTAAGGAACGCAAGATCCACGAACAGGAACAGCGCGCCGACAACGCCCACCTGAAGGCGCGTCCAGTGCCACATGCGCCGGAAGACGATCATCACGAGAATCGAGTCGATCGTCATGGTGCCGACCACCGCAATGCCATAGGCGGCGCCAAGATTGTCGGATGAGCGGAACCCGACCACGACGGCGAGCGTCAGGACCATCAGCATCCGATTGATCCACGGCAGATAGATCTGCCCCATCTGCTCGCGCGAGGTATGGCGTACCTGCATGCGTGGCAGGAAGCCGAGCGAAATGGCCTCACGCGTCACCGAGAAAGCACCGGAAATCACTGCCTGCGACGCGATCACCGCGGCGGCGGTGGCGAGGATCAGCATCGGCACCAGAAGCATTGAAGGAACCATCAGGTACAGCGGATTGGCCGCCGCATTCGGATCGGCGATCAACAGAGCGCCCTGCCCGAAGTAGTTGAGCACGAGCGAGGGCAACACGAACGCGAACCACGACCGGCGGATCGGCGCTTTGCCGAAATGGCCCATGTCGGCGTACAGCGCTTCCGCACCGGTGATGGCGAGGATCACCGTGCCGAGCGCAAAGAATGCGGTCCAGCGCGCGTGAATGAAGAACTCGACCGCGTAGTACGGCGACAGAGCGCGAAGGACCGCCGGGTTTTGGCCGACGTGCCAGATCCCGAGCACGGCAAGGGTGAGGAACCACAGGATCATCACCGGCGCAAACACCGCGCCGACGCGACCGGTGCCGTATTTCTGGAACGAGAACAGCAGAACGATGATCACCGCGGAGGCCGGCACCACCCAGTGTTCAAATCCAGGTGCAAGGATCTCAAGACCCTCGACTGCACCGAGCACCGAGATCGCCGGCGTGATGACGCCGTCGCCGAAAAACAGCGCGGCCCCGAACAACCCCAGCACCACAATCCACCAGCGCGCCCGCGCACTTGAACGCACGCTGCGCTGGGCAAGCGCGGTCAGCGCCATGATGCCGCCCTCGCCCTTGTTGTCGGCGCGCATGATGAAGCCGGCATATTTGACGGACACAACGAGGATCAGCGACCAGAAGATCAGCGACAACACGCCGAGCACGTTTGCCTCGGTCGGAGCGACGCCGTGCTCGCCGAAGGTCTGCTTGATGGTGTAAAGCGGGCTGGTGCCGATGTCGCCATAGACGACGCCGATGGCACCGAGCACCAGCGTTCGCATGCGCGTGCGTGTTTCGCCGTCGCCGGACTCGTGACTCATGAACTCGATCCTCGAAATGGATTCAACGCAACGCCGCCTTCAAGGCCTTGCGGATGATGTCTTCGGCGCGGTCGCCCGGTGCCGCGGCGTCGCGCACGAGGCGCGTGACTTCGGCCGGCTTGTACCCGAGCGTCTGCAGCGCGACGGTGGCTTCACTGACCGGATCCTGTGGCACCGAGCCGTCGGTGGAGAACGGCATGCCGCTGGCAAGTCCGTCGACCCGATCGCGCAGTTCCACCACCATGCGTTCGGCCGTTTTTTTGCCGACGCCGGGTATGCGCGTCAGCGCCGCAATGTCGCCGGTCTGTACCAGTCGTGCGAATTCATCCACGCTGGAACCCGACAACACGGCGAGCGAAATCTTCGCGCCGACCCCGCTCACTTTCTGCAGGGTGCGAAACAGGCTGCGTTCGGCTTCTCGCAAGAATCCATACAGCACGACCGTATCTTCGCGCTGCGTGTAGTGCGTGCAGAGGCTCACTTCGCGGCCGATTTCGGGCAGGTCATAGAACGTCGACATCGGAGCTTCAAGTTCGTAGCCGACTCCGCCGACATCCACCACGATCCACGGCGGCTGCTTCGCCGTCAGTATTCCCTTCAGTCGGCCGATCATCGTCTGCGCCTCCAGGCACTGCGTGGTATTCCGATTCGCTGGATGCTGGCTCGCGTGTGCGCATGCGCGAGCGCAATCGCCAGCGCGTCCGCCGCATCCGCCTGCAGGCGTCCGGAAAGGTTGAGCAGGATGCCGACCATATGCTGAACCTGCGTCTTGTCGCCGGCACCGGTGCCGACCACCGCCTGCTTGACCTCGCGTGCGGCGTACTCCGTCACGCCAACGCCGTGATGCACGATCGCGCAGATGGCCGCGCCGCGCGCCTGTCCGAGCTTGAGCGCCGAATCGGGGTTGCGTGCCATGAATACGCGCTCGATCGCCGCCTCTTGCGGCGCGTATTCGGCAATCACCGCACCAAGCTCGTCGAAGATCTGCTTCAGGCGACCGGCAAAGTCGTCGCAGCCGAGTAGATTCAACGCGGAGTGGAACACATGCCTGGACTTGCCGCTGGCATCGACATCGATGATGCCAATGCCGGTGCGCTGGCTGCCGGGGTCGATGCCGATGATGCGGACTGTCAAGCCGGAATCAGAACGTGGGGAACCGGGAATCGGGACGACCACGATGTCAGGCCGCCAAAGTTTGCGAGCGAGCGAAGCGAACGATCAGCGCGCATGTGAAGGGGTCTTTCACCCGATGAATCGGCGCATCAGCATGCATTGCAGGGTGCCTGGGAATGCCGAAGGCGCGACGCGCACAGTCTACCAGTACGCATGCAGGAATCACGCCGCACGCTCGCTGAAACAACCGTCGCGCAGGAACCCGACTGTCAGCTCGACGACCTCGGTCGAAAACAACAGGCCGGTGTGCGACGTATCGACGGTACGGTGATCTGCAATGCCCTCCAGCTGCGTCTCGGCCACTGAAACGGTGCCGTCGTGCGGAGCTGCCAGCGCTCCGATGGCCGCGCCAATCCCGAAGGGCAATCGTCCCGCGACGACGCCGACACGGCGCGAATCGATCCAGGGACGGACACCAGCGAGCAATGGATCCGCGCTGTGACCGAGCAGGATTTTCCCACCGGGAATCGCCGCCAACCCGCGTGCAACTGCGCTGCCGAGCAACGGTGGTCCGAGGCAAACGATGCGCCCTTGCGGCAGGCCGCCCGACTCGCGCGCGGCTTCGAGCGCCACCAGCGAACCCAGGCTGTGACCGACCAGATGCACGGCTGGTGCATCGCTCGCCAGCATGCGTTCGCGCAACCGCTGCACGGCAGGCGCGATTCCGCGGAAGACGCTGGCGTAGTCGATCGTCTCGACCGTATAGCCTGCCGCGCGCAATCGCCGGGCGAGCGGGAGCAGCGTGATGCCGCGCATCCAGATGCCGTGGAGCAGGATCACATGGTCATTCATTGGCGTTCGCGAACTTTTTTCGAAGCAGACCAGACCACGACAATCCCCACTTTATCCCGCGCGCTTTTCCTATTCTCGCGAAGCGGGCGACCCGACGAGTACGCGCCGCTGTTCCTTCCCCTGCGCAGCGGGGGAAGGTGCCGAAGGCGGATGGGGGCGCTCTTGATTGTGCACTCCCACGAAAAGCACCCTCTTCCGCCTTCCGGGCACCGTTCCCCGATTCGCCGGGGAACGATTTGATGGAGGGCGTGCGATGCGCTGGTCGAATCGAATGGAGATGACCTGCCGGTTGAATGGCGGCACCGCGACGCAAGGACACGTCGGCTGGTCGGGGTTCCAACGTCGTGCGCTTGGTTCACCTGGCTGTAGAGCATCGCGGCTGAGGCCGCTCCCACATGCCTAGATTTCTTTCTTCGGCAGCACGACCTGCACGTGCAGGTCGCGCAACTGCACCTCGGGAACCGTCGACGGCGCCGCGGTCATCAGATCCTGCGCGCTGGTGGTTTTCGGGAACGCGATCACGTCGCGAATCGACTCTGTGCCGGCAATCAGGGCTGCGATGCGATCGATACCGAACGCGATACCGCCATGCGGTGGCGCACCGAACTTCAGGGCTTCGAGCAGGAAGCCGAATTTCGCTTTCGCCTCGTCCGCACCGATGCCGAGCAGGTCGAACACCGCGCTCTGCATGTCGGAGCGATGGATACGGATCGAGCCGCCGCCGATCTCGTTGCCGTTGAGCACCATGTCATAGCCTCGCGACACCGAGATTTTCGCGTTGGCACGCAGGTCCGCAACGTCGTCGACCTTGGGCGCGGTGAACGGATGATGCAGCGCGACGTAGCGCTGCGCCTCGTCGTCATATTCGAACATCGGGAAGTCGACCACCCAGAGCGGCTTCCACGTGTTCTCGACCAATCCGCGATCGCGGCCGATCCTGATGCGCAGCGCGCCCATGAAGTTGGAAACGGTGATGTACGCACCGGCACCGAACAGCAGCAGGTCGCCGCTCTGCGCACCCAGCAGATCGAGCAGCGCGGTCAACGTTGCATCATCGAGAAATTTCGCGATCGGCGAGTTGAGACCTTCGCGGCCTTTCGATCGGTCATCGACACGGATCCACGCCAGTCCCTTGGCTCCATACTTCGCCGCATGCACGCCGAGCTCGTCGATCTGCTTGCGCGTCATGTCGGCGCCGCCGGCGACACGAAGTGCGGCGACACGGCTACCGGGGTTGTTGGCCGCTTCGGCAAACACCTTGAACTCGACGTGTCGCACCGCGTCGGCCACATCGACCAGTTCGAGCGGAATGCGCAGATCCGGTTTGTCGGAACCGAAGCGGCGCATCGCCTCGGCATAGGTGATGCGCGGAAACGAGGGATCGAGCTCGACGTCGGCGATCTCCTTGAAGATCGCGCGGATCATGTCTTCGACCGCATCCTGCACGTCGCGCTCCTCGACAAACGCGAACTCCATGTCGAGCTGGGTGAATTCCGGCTGCCGGTCGGCACGCAGGTCTTCATCTCGGAAGCAGCGGGCGATCTGGTAGTAGCGGTCAAAGCCGGCAACCATCAGCAACTGCTTGAACAGCTGCGGCGACTGCGGAAGCGCATAGAACTCGCCGGGATGTACACGACTCGGCACGAGGTAGTCCCGAGCTCCCTCGGGCGTCGCCTTCGTGAGGATCGGCGTCTCGATGTCCTGGAAGCCCTTGTCATCGAGATAGCGGCGCAGCGCGGAAACGAGTTTCGTGCGCATGCGCATCGCGCGCTGCATGTCGGGACGCCGCAGATCGAGATAGCGGTATTTGAGCTTGAGGTCTTCGTTGGTGGTCTCGTGCAGCACGAACGGGAGATCGCGCGCCGCGTTCAACACCTCGATCCGGTTGGCGAGCACTTCAACCGTGCCGGTGCGCACGCGGTCGTTGACGCTGACGCGCCGCCGTACGCTGCCGGTGACGCGCAGACAATACTCGTAGCCGACTTCGCTGGCGGTCTTGAACGCGTCGGCGTTGTCCGGGTCGACGACGACTTGCAGCAGACCCTCGTGGTCGCGCAGATCGATGAAGATCACGCCGCCGTGGTCGCGCCGGGTATCGACCCAGCCACACAACACCACGGTCTGCTCGAGAAGTGCCTCGTCGACGAGGCCGCAATAATGGGTACGCATGACACTCCGCGAAGCGCGATCAGGACAAGGCGCGGCATGCTACGGAGGAAGTTGCTGCGCTGCAATGTCAGCGCGCGCAAGGCATGCGGAAAGACTGGAGAGTACACAGCAAAACGCCCGCCGAAGCGGGCGTTTGCCTGACCTATCAAGGATCAATCAACGCCAGCGACGATCGACCCGGAAAACCGCTTCGCAGCCGCCATCGACCCACACGCCGGCCCGGTTTGATCCGAACGTGCGCCCCTCGACGCAACGCGTCTTGGAGATCTGGCGCTCGACGCGCACGTTGCCACCGCGACCGGTATCGACCTGGCACAACTTGTACCCGTAGCCTTCACTCGCACACTGCACGCGAATGGTCTTGTCCCAGCCCGCGCCTGGACGCCAGTCACCACCGCCTGCACTTGGACCCGGTCCGCCGGGACCTGGGCCATTGTCACCACCCTCCCAGCGGCGCGAGATGCGGAACACACCTTCGCAGCCCTCGTTGACCCAGACACCCGCACGATTGAAGCCCCAGGTGCGGCCTTCTTCGCAGCGCGTCTTGGAAATCTGGTTGACCAGCTGCACACGACTGCCGCGCCCCGTGTCGACCTGGCACATGTTGTAGCCGTAGCCCTCGCTCGCGCAGCGCACCTCGATGTCCCGGTTCCAGTCGTTGCCGGGACGCCAGCCATTCTGGGCCGATGTCAGCGATCCGACGGTTCCGGAAATCTGACGAGCGTCCTGCGCAGACGCAAAGGACGCGACGCCGAACGACATCGCACAGGCGACGACACACATTGAAATTCGTTTCATGGATCAAACTCCCCGTTAAGACGCTGGCGAGTCTAGAACACGGGCATGAACGGCAGGCAACGCGGTGCGCAGATCAGTGATCGGTCTTCGTGTCCTTCGGCTTTGGTGCCGGTGCAGGAGCCGGCGCCGGCGCCGGCGTCGCTGCCGCTGGCGCATCGGCCTTCGGCGTTTCCTTCGTCTCCCCCTTTGCAACCGGGGCGTCGTCGCTGGCAACGAGGTTGCGCTTGGTATCGCCTTCCTTCTTGAAGTCCGTTTCGTACCACCCGCTGCCGGCGAGACGGAAAGCCGGCGCGGTCAGCCGTCGCTTGATGGTCTCCTGCTGGCATTCCGGACACTGCGTCGGATCCGCATCGGAAAGCTTCTGCAACCGCTCGAACACGGTTCCGCAGGAGGTGCACTCAAATTCGTAGATCGGCATGGTCGCGGCGTCGGAAAGCGGTCTTCGGGGCCGCACTATGCGTGTGCACGGCGGAATTGCAAGCGGTCGCGCACCGACCGGTCAGGCCGGCACGCGTTCGAACACCAGGCGGCCGTCGCGCGCATCGACCGCGACACCGTCTCCTGGCTGGAAGCGGCCTTCGAGGATCTCCCGCGCGAGCGGGTTCTCCAATTGTTGCTGGATCGCACGTTTGAGCGGACGCGCTCCATACACCGGATCGAATCCGAGATTGCCGAGAAGGTCCAGCGCAGTGTCGGAGATCTCGAACTTCAACTGACGCTCGGCCAGCCGCTTGGCGAGATAGCCGGTCTGGATCCGGGCGATCGCACGGATCTGCCGCTTGTCGAGTGCGCGGAACACGACGAGTTCGTCAAGGCGGTTGATGAACTCCGGCCGGAAGTGCGCCTGCACGACGCCCATGACCGAGGCCTTCATCTTCGTGTACTCCTCCTCCGACTCGGCGTCGACACCGTTGTCGGACATTTCCTGGATGTACTGCGACCCGAGATTCGACGTCATCACGATGACCGTGTTGCGGAAGTCCACGGTACGGCCCTGGCCATCCGTCAGGCGGCCATCGTCGAGCACCTGCAGCAGGATATTGAACACATCCTGGTGCGCCTTTTCCACTTCATCGAGAAGAATCACGCTGTACGGACGCCGCCGCACCGCCTCGGTGAGATAACCGCCTTCCTCGTAGCCGACGTAGCCCGGCGGCGCTCCGATCAGCCGGCTGACCGAGTGCTTCTCCATGAACTCGCTCATGTCGATCCGCACCATCGCATCGTTGCTGTCGAACAGGAACTCGGCAAGCGCCTTGCACAGCTCGGTCTTGCCGACGCCGGTGGGACCGAGAAACAGGAACGATCCGTTCGGACGATTCGGATCGGACAGCCCCGCGCGCGAACGCCGGATCGCATCGCTGACTGCGCGGACGGCCTCATCCTGCCCGACGACACGACGATGCAGTTCGTCTTCCATACGCAGGAGTTTTTCGCGCTCCCCCTCGAGCATCTTCGACACCGGAATGCCGGTCCAGCGTGCGACGACCTCGGCGATCTCCTCGGCAGTGACCTTGTCCTGCAGCAGCGTGAAGCCCTTGTTTTCCGCTTCCTGTGCGGTCTTGAGCTGCTTTTCCAGTTCCGGAATCGTGCCGTACTGGATCTCGCTCATCCGGGCGTAGTCCTGCCCGCGCTGCGCGGCCTCGAGTTCGAGTCGCGCCGCTTCGATCTGTTCCTTCACGCGTGTCACGCCCTGGAGCGTTGCCTTCTCGGATTTCCACACTTCTTCCAGATCCGAATAGTCGCGGCCGAGCACGTCGATCTCCTTCTCGAGATCGGCGAGCCGCTGCTTCGATTCGCTGTCCTTTTCCTTCTTCAACGCCTCACGCTGGATCTTCAGCTGGATCAGCCGGCGCTCCTTGCGATCGAGTTCTTCCGGCTTCGAATCGATTTCCATGCGGATGCGTGACGCCGCCTCGTCCATCAGGTCGATGGCCTTGTCCGGCAACTGGCGGTCCGCAATGTACCGATGCGACAGCGTGGCCGCCGCGACGATCGCCGGATCCGTGATCTCGACCCCGTGGTGCACCGCGTACTTCTCCTTGAGTCCGCGCAGGATCGCGATGGTGTCCTCGACGCTCGGCTCGCCGACGAAGACCTTCTGGAAGCGCCGCTCGAGCGCGGCGTCCTTTTCGATGTACTTGCGGTATTCGTCGAGCGTGGTCGCACCGATGCAATGCAGCTCGCCGCGCGCAAGCGCAGGCTTGAGCATGTTGCCGGCATCCATCGACCCTTCCGCCTTGCCGGCACCAACCACCGTGTGCAATTCGTCGATGAAGAGGATCACCTGCCCTTCCTGCTTCGCCAGATCGTTCAACACGCCCTTCAGCCGCTCCTCGAACTCGCCGCGGAATTTGGCGCCGGCGATCAACGCGCCCATGTCGAGCGACAGCACGCGCTTGCCACGCAGGCCTTCGGGCACTTCGTCGTTGATGATGCGCTGGGCGAGGCCTTCGACGATTGCGGTCTTGCCGACGCCGGGCTCGCCGATCAGTACCGGATTGTTCTTCGTGCGCCGCTGCAGCACCTGGATCACGCGACGGATTTCCTCGTCGCGACCGATCACCGGATCGAGCTTGCCCTTTTCCGAACGCGCGGTCAGGTCGATGGTGTATTTCTCCAGCGCCTGGCGCTGTTCTTCGGCATTTTCCGATTGCACTTTTTCACCTCCACGCATCTTGTCGATTGCCGCTTCGATCGCCGCCTTGTTCGCTCCCGTCGCCTTCAGCGCCGCACCGGCTTCGCCCTTGTCGTCCAGCGCCGCGAGCACGAACAACTCTGACGCAATGAACTGGTCGCCGCGTTGCTGCGCAAGCTTGTCGGTGACGTTGAGCAGGCGGTTGAGTTCATTGGACACATTGATGTTGCCCTCCTGACCGGCCACCTTCGGCAGCGCAGCGAGCATCTGCGCAACGCGCGCGCGCAATGCCGTCACATCGACGCCGGCCTGCGCGAGCAGCGGCGCTGTGGAACCGCCTGGCTGTTCCAGCAATGCGGACAGGAGGTGCGCAGGCTCCATGAAATTGTTGTCGCGCCCGACGGCCAGCGATTGCGCGTCGGCCAGCGCCTGCTGGAACCGTGAGGTCAGTTTGTCCATGCGCATGCGCGCGATCTCCAAAGCGTTCGAATGCGCCTGTAAGTGCGGCCGCCAGAGAGCCGATGCAAGCGAATCAGTCGAGAAAGCGCGCGCGCTGTCCGGGAGTTGGCAGGAAACACGTGTCGTGACGGCCAAACCAGCGATAGCGGTTGCGGGCAATCGTGCGGTAGATGCGATCACGAAAAGCCCGCGGCAGCCAGCCCAGCAGGTGGGCGATTCGCCAGATGCCGCCGAGCCCGCTGACCACGCGACGGATGGCGTCGGTGTCTGTCCACGCGATCCCGTCGTCAATCAGCAGGAACGAATTGGGATCGTCCGGATCGAGCCCGTGCGCGCTCAGCAACGCGCGACCGGCAGGAGTCTGCATCGCCGCGAACCGATAGCGCTCCTGGCGATCGTGTCGCAGCAGGAAACGCACCCAGCCGTTACACAACGCGCAGACGCCGTCGAAGACGATGATCGGCCCGCCGGCGCCCGGGAAATCACTCGACATCGAGCCACCCGCGATAGCGCAGCAGGAAACCGACGATGGGCAAGGTCGCGTGAACATCGAAGTGATAGCGTCCCGACTCCTCATGTTCGCGCGCCCCGACCTGTGCAAACGCACGGCCTGGGAGCGGCACGCCGAGGCACCGGGCACCCACGGCCCGCCATGCCAAGGCGCCGTCTTCCACGCGTATCACGAATTGCAGCGTGACGGCACCGATCCGCTCGTGCAGCAGGCCGTTGCCCACCCAGAGCACCGACGTCATCGTCCGCTGGCCAAAACGACGGGTCCAGCGTTCCGCCTCGCCTTCGTCATCAATGCGGATTTCGATGGCACCGCGTCCGGCAGGTGGAAGACGCATGACCCATCTGCACAGTGCAGCCAGGATTCCGCGACCGTGCTCGACATCCACCTCGCCGCGATAACGTCTCCCGGTGTCACCGACGTGCAGCCGTGAAACGCACGGCGCGAGCGTCGCCCGTCGAAGTCCGGGCAACCGCTCGAAAACGGGCGAACTCACGGCGCCATCCACACCAGCGTCGCCATGCGGCCGCTACGCTGGTCGCGGCGATGCGAATAGAACCGCGCAGCGTCGGAGATCGTGCAGAGCTCGCCGCCTGATACGCAACCAGGGTTCACCCCGACGTCGTCGAGCCGCTGGCGTGCGAGCGTGTACAGATCGGCATTCCAATGGCCCGACCGCGTCGACGCAAACGCATCGATCGCGCTGGGGTTGTGCGCCAGGAACGCGTCGCGCACGGTCGCATCGACTTCGTACGCCAACGGACCGGCCGCAGGGCCGAGCCAGGCATGCAGGTCCGCGCTCGACGTGTGCATCGCGGCGACTGTCGCTTCGATCACGCCGGCGCACAATCCACCCCAGCCTGCATGCGCGACCGCGACCTCACGTCCATCGGCAGCCGCAAGAACCACTGGAAGGCAATCGGCTGTCAACACCGCAAGAACGTGGCCGGGAACCCGGGTGACTGCGGCGTCGCCTTCCGGTTCGTCAAACCCCGGATCGTCGACGACCTGGATTCCATGCACCTGATGCAGCCACCGCGGCGGCGCAGGCAAGTCGAGCAAGCCGAGCAGCGCAGCGCGATTGGCCGCGACTGCTCGAGGATCATCGCCGCAGCGCGATCCCAGATTGAACCGATCAAACGGCGCGATTGATCGACCCGCCAGATTCCGCGTGGTCACCCGCGCCCGCACATTGGCCGGCGCGTTCCAGTCGGGCAGCAGCGCAGACAGCGCCATCAGCGGCTTCTCCGTCTCGCGAATACGTTATCGGAGGTTCCGCGCAGGGGAGTCTTGCCGCTGCGCAACGGGCAACCGCGACGCCGGCGGAACGCGGCGCTCTTGATCGTGCGCTCCCACAAAGAGCGCCCCCTTCCGCCCTCCGGGCACCTTCCCCCGCTGCGCAGGGGAAGGATGTCTCCGATGAGTGGCATCGACTGCGTGCCGGTGCTGGGCAGGGGAACACGTTTTGTTCGTGTCGCCGCGTCTCGCTCCTCGATCATATGCCGCGCAACCAGCATCGAGTGCGCGTTGCTTTTCCTTCCCCTGCGCAGCGGGGGAAGGTGCCGCAGGCGGAAGGGGGCGCTCTTGATCCTGAGCGTCCGGGACGATGCCCTTGCCGAGTCCATCTCAGGTCGGATTGACCCGCGCATCAGCGCGCAGCGCGGCGAGCAATGCTTCCATATCGGCGGGACGTTCGGCTTCGACGGCGATCGTCTTGGCGGATTTCGGATGCGCGAATTCGAGTCGCTCTGCATGCAGCGCCTGACGCTTGAACGCGCGCAACGCGGCGACAAATTCGGGGCTTGCTCCCTTCGGCAACTTGAGCAGGCCGCCGTACTGCGAATCGCCGAGCAGCGGATGGCGGACATGCGCCATGTGCACGCGGATCTGGTGCGTGCGGCCGGTTTCCAGCCGGCATTCCACGAGGGTCATCGCTCGGAATCGTTCGCGCACGCGGTAATGCGTGACGGCGTCGCGTCCGTCTTCGCGCACCGCCTGCTTGAGCCGGTCCTGTGGATGCCGCCCGATCGCCGCATCCACTCGACCGCCGGAGATCATCGAGCCGTACACGATCGCCGCATACTGTCGATGCACCGCACGTGCGGTCAGTTGTTCGACCAGCGAGGTGTGCGCGCGCAAGGTGCGTGCCACCACCATCAGGCCGGAGGTGTCCTTGTCGAGCCGGTGGACGATGCCGCCGCGCGGAATCTCCGCAAGCTTCGGGTCGTGGTGGAGCAACGCATTCTGCAGGGTGCCGTTGGCATTCCCCGCACCGGGATGGACGACGAGGCCCGCTGGTTTGTTGACGACGAGCACGTCCTTGTCCTCGTGCCGGATGTCGAGCGCGATGTCCTCCGCCTGCGCGCCGATCTCGCGTTCCATGCGTACGATGAGCGACACGGTTTCGCCGCCGCGAAGAATCTGGCGCGGCGCAACCGGGGCTCCATCGAGCAGCGCGGCGCCGGATTTGATCCATGTGGTCAGGCGTGAACGGGAGTAATCCGGGAACAACTCGGCCAGGGCCTGATCGAACCGCCGGCCCGCCAGCTCAAACGGAACCGTAACATTCAGGCTGGATTCGGCATCTGTCACGGGGCAATCCTGTCAGTCGCGCGTTTCCAGCGCAGGCGGGGTTCGGGGTATGATCGGCGACTGGACGCGGCGCGATGAGGCGCCGGTCGCTTGCACGAATCAGGCATCACAAGGCGCGGAGACCGTTCTTTACGGTACGGAATACCCCGCCGGGTCCACCCATCCCTTCATCATCGCAGAGCCTGCCACCCGCATGCGAGTCTCCCCAGCATTCCGTTTCATCTCGCGTACCACCCTTCTCGCGCTTCTGGTCGTGGTGGCGGGCTGTTCCCTCTTCCATCGCGGCAAGAAAGGCGATCCGATGGATACCCAGACGGTGGAGCAGCTTTATCAGCAAGGAATCGAAGCGATCGAGTCGGGCAACAACGACTACGCGATCCGCACGTTCCAGCGCCTCACGTCCCGCTTTCCGTTTGGCCCGTACACCGAGCAGTCCCAGCTGGACCTCGCTTACGCCCAGTACAAGTCGGACAAGGCGGACGAGGCGTATTCGACCATCAACCGCTTCATCAAGACGTACCCCACCAACAAACACGTCGACTATGCGTTCTATCTGCGCGGCCTGATCAACTTCGACCGCTCCGGCGGGTTTCTCGAGCAGTACGTCGGCGAGGACATGACGCAGCGCGACCAGTCGAATCTGCGCCAGTCGTTCGACGACTTCGGAGCTCTGCTGAGCCGGTACCCGCAAAGCCGATACGCCGAAGACGGTCGCCAGCGCATGGTGTTCCTGCGCAACACGATGGCGCAATCGCAGCTCAACATCGCGCTGTTCTACCTGAAACGCGAAGCGTATGTGGCTGCCGCCAACCGCGCCAAATCGATCATCGAAACGTTTCCGCAATCGGAACAGGCCGGCAGCGCGTTGGCCGTGATGGCGCAGAGCTACAAGATGCTCGGCCAGGACAAACTGGCCGACGATGCCGAGCGCGTGCTCAAGCTCAACTACCCGAACCACCCGTTCTTCGAAGGCCGCTGGCCGCACTATCGCTCGAACTGGTGGAAGCTGATTCCGCTGACCAATCGCGGCACGTCGCGCCAGGGCAGCTGAGCGCACCCCTCAGTTTAGCGACCCACCACTGGCGAAGGTCAGCGCCATCCCGAGGTGATCGGATACCGTCGCTCGCGCCCGAACGCACGGCGCGAAATCTTCGGACCGGGCGCCGCCTGCTGGCGCTTCCATTCGCTGATCCGCACCAGCTGGATCACGCGATCCACCACCTCCGCGTCGAAACCTGCGCCGACGATCTCGTCGCGTGACTGCTCGTTATCGACATGGCGCGCGAGGATGGCGTCGAGCACGTCGTAGGGCGGCAATGAATCCTGGTCGGTCTGGTTGTCACGCAACTCGGCCGATGGAGCGCGTTCGATCACCGCAGGCGGAATCACCGGTGCACCGGCGATCGCGTTTCGCCAGTTGGCGAGCGCGTAGACATCGGTCTTGTACAGATCCTTGATCGGCGCGTATCCGCCGCACATGTCGCCGTAGATCGTTGCATAGCCCACGGCGTACTCGCTCTTGTTGCCGGTGGTCAGCACAAGACCGCCGAAGCGGTTCGACAACGCCATCAGGATCGCGCCGCGCGAACGCGACTGCAGGTTCTCGAACGCCACATCCGAACCTGCCGCCGGTGGACGTGGATCGAAGTCCGCAAACACCGGCGCGAGCGCGTCGACGAAACCGGTGAACGGAGACTCGATCGGGACGGTGATGATGCGCACGCCCAGTGCCTTTGCCTGTTCGTCCGCGAGATCGTTGCTCATGCCCGACGTGAATCGGGACGGCAGCCTGACGCCGGTGACGTTGTCCGCACCGAGCGCGTCCACCGCGATCGCAAGAACGATTGCGGAATCGATGCCGCCGGAAAGACCGATCCATACACTGGTGAAGCCGTTCTTGGCGCAGTAGTCGCGCGTGCCGCGCACAACGGCGCGCCACGCCAGCGAGTCGCGGGACTCGTCGGTCTCGAAGGTCCATGCAAGCGGCGTGAATGTGCGGGTCTCGGCGTCGAAGTCCGCGACGAGCCAGTGGTCCTCGAACGCGCGCGCGGCCGCATGGACGCGGCCATCGCCGTCGGCCAGCACGGAGCCGCCGTCGAACACCAGCGCATCCTGCCCACCCACCACATTCACGTAGGCAATTCCAACGCCAGTGTCGAGGCTGCGGGACGCGAGCAGCGCATCGCGTTGCGCATGTTTTCCACATTCGAACGGCGATGCGTTCGGTACCAGCACCAGCTGCGCACCGGCGTTCGCGGTCCCGGCGATCGGCTCCGGAAACCACAGGTCCTCGCAAATGACCAGTCCGACGCGCACGCCCGCAACGTCGAAGACGCAGTTGCCGCCGTCCGGATCGACCTCGAAATAGCGGCGCTCGTCGAACACCGCGTAATTGGGCAGTTCGCGCTTGCGGTACGTCGTCTCGACGGCGCCGTCACGGAGCACGCTCGCAGCGTTGTACACCACCGAACCTGCCGCCTGCGGCCAGCCGACAACCGCGGTGATGCCGCGCACGCCGCTCGCGATGCGCTGCATCGCGGCGTCGCATTCGGCGAGGAACGCGGGTCGCATCAACAGGTCTTCCGGCGGATAGCCACTCAATGCGAGCTCGGGAAACAACACCAGGTCGGCACCGTGTGCATCACGTGCCTCGGCGATGAGCGCAGCGATGCGTTCGGCATTGCGTGCGACAGCACCGACCGGAAAATCAAACTGGGCGAGAGCAATCTTCAGAGGCATCGACGCGTCGCTGGTGTGGGTCAGGGCGCCGCGACTTGCGAAGGCTCCGGTCCAATCGCGTGAACCGGGTCCGTCAATGCAATCGCGGTGGCGGCGATTGTAGCGGGCCCTGCACGTCAACCGTCGACCGAATGAGCGGAAGGCGCAGCCGTGAAGCCAGCGCCAACACCGCGCGCTCCGTGCTACCCCAGAACGAACACGCCAACGGCGGCAGTCGCAGTGTTCCCGTGTCCGTCGCTGATGGTGTATTCGAACTGATCCAGATTGAGCGCGCCCGCATTGGG
Source organism: Dokdonella sp. (assembly GCF_039926425.1). Lineage (GTDB taxonomy): Bacteria > Pseudomonadota > Gammaproteobacteria > Xanthomonadales > Rhodanobacteraceae > Dokdonella_A. The sequence goes on along the minus strand of NZ_JBDSWZ010000246.1, from coordinate 4,455 downwards.
AGTGTAGATGATGGTGTTTCCCGAAATGACGGCCGTGCCCTGGGTGGGGCTGGTCACATTGATCACCGTCAGCGTATCCCCGTCCGGATCGCTGTCGTTCGCCAACACTGCAATCGTCACTGGGGTTGCGGACGGCGTCGTCACCACATCGGCCACCGCGACCGGCGGCTGGTTTGGCACAGGCGCGACGACCACCGCGACGAATGCAGTGGCGGTGCCGCCGCGCCCGTCGCTGATCGCATAGGCGAACCGGTCGATGCCGCTGAAACCGGCGTCGGGCGTGTACGTCACCACGGTTCCCGAGATGACCGCCACGCCGGTCAACGGCGCGTTCACCGCGGCGATCGACAGCACGTCGCCATCGGGATCGCTGTCGTTTGCCAGCACCGCAATCTGCACCGGCTGGCCGAATGCGGTGTTGGCCGTGTCGTCGACTGCCACCGGCGGCTGATTGGGCGCTGCACCAATGGTGACCGTTACAGTGGCCGTTGCGACACCGCCGCGTCCGTCGCTGATGGTGTACGTGAAGCGATCGGTGCTGGTCGCACCAAAAGCACCCGGCGTGAAGATCACGCTGGCTCCCGAGATCACGGCCGTTCCACCCCCGACCGGTGCCGTCACCGCAGTGATGGTCAGCGAATCGCCGTCCGGATCGCTGTCGTTGGACAACACCGCGATCGTCACTGGCTGCCCGAACAACGTGGTCGCGACATCATCGACAGCGACCGGCGGCTGGTTCGGTGCAGCGCTCACCGTGACGGTGACGGTTGCCGTGGCGGTGCCGCCTCGGCCATCGCTGATCGTGTAGGTCAATGGCGGTGGCTGTGCACCGTTCGCGATTGGCGCCGGTGTGTACAACACGTTGCCGCCGGTGATCACCGCCGTGCCGCCGCCCGGTGGAACCGTCACCGACGTGATTGCCAATGGATCGCCGTCAGGGTCGGAGTCGTTGGCGAGCACCGCGATGGACACCGGTTGGCCAAACGCCGTTGTCGCGGTGTCGTTCACGGCGACAGGCGGACGGTTCGGTTGTGCGGCGACGGTGACCGTCACGCTGGCGGACGCCGTACCACCGCGCCCGTCGCTGATGGTGTACAGGAAGATGTCGATGCCGGCGTAGCCAGCCGCGGGTGTGTAGATCACGCTGGATCCCGACACCACTGCACTGCCGTGCGCGGGTGCGGTAATGGAAACGAGCGACAGCGCGTCGCCATCCGGATCGATGTCGTTGCCCAGCACGGCAACCGTCGTCGGAGCGCCGAATCCTGCATTGGCTGCATCGTCGCGCGCCACCGGAAGCCGGTTCACACGAGGCGCAATGACCACGCTGACCGTCGCCGTCGACGTGCCGCCGCGTCCGTCGCTGATCGTGTAGGTGAAGAGGTCGTTGCCGCTGAAGCCGGGCTCGGGCGTGTAGGTGACTTGCGTTCCGGACAGCACGACCGTGCCGTGCTGCGCGGTCCCGACACCGGTGATGCTGATTGCGTCGCCATCCGGATCGGTATCGTTGGCCAGCACAGCGATCGTTGCGGGTTGACCGAACGCCGCGTTGGCGGTGTCGTTGCGCGCCACCGGCGCCTGGTTCGGCCGACCGGCCACAGTGACTGTGACCAGCGCGCTGCCGCTGCCGCTGCGCCCGTCGCTGGCGGTGTACCGGAAACTGTCGGAGCCGCTGAAGCCCGCCGACGGCGTGTAGATGATCTGCGTGCCGGCGATCGTCGCCGTTCCGTGCGCGGGCTGCGTCACCGCGGTCAACGCAAGCGGATCGTTGTCGGGATCACTGTCGTTGGCCAGCACTGCAATCGTCACCGTCTGGTCGGCGGCGGTGCTCGCGCTGTCATCGTGCAGCAACGGAAAGCGGTTGGTGTATTGCTTGGGTCCGCGCGTCACGCCCACGGTCTGAGAGCGCTGCACGCGGTACGACTCGACCACACGCGGATGCGCGCTCGATGGCCGTCCGAGCGACCGCGCAACCCATGCCGGATCCTCCGATGCGCCCGCTGCAACGAACGATCCGTGTCCACCGAATTCGTAGCGCAGGAAGACCGAGAGCCGGTCGTCGGTGCCGGGGTCAAGCCCACCATGTTTGCTGACGTGCTCGCCGAGTGCGGACAAACCCCAACCGCGCGTGCCGAGTGGCGTATCGAGTCCGATCGACACTGTGTTCGCGCTCGCGCCGTCACCGTCCTGCACGCTGGCGCCGCCGTGAACGCGCATCGCCAGTGGTTCGAACACGTGGCTGACCTGCAATCCCAGCTCGCCGCCGTAGGGTTTGCTCGAGAACAGCGTTTCGACGGTGGTGGTTTCGATCTGGTCGAAATTGCCGATCGCATCACTGCCCGACACTGTCGTCGCATCACTGTGCAGCGCACTGCCGGCAGTGCGTGCCGAGCTGATGCCGTGCGCAAGATAGCCTTCGATCGAAAAATCGCGCCGTTCGACGCCGAAGCCAACGGTCGCCTTGCGATCGTGGTCCGCATTCTGGTCCATCGCGAACGACAGGCGCGCGACCATCGCAGCGTCGGGCCGCTCGCGCGCTTCCTGCGCGGTCATGCCCCACAGCCAGTTGTAGTCGGACTGCAGGCCGCCGGCACCGGTCCGGTCCCACCACAACTGACCGACCAGCGCACGCTCGTTGTTGCGCGCGAACACGCCGAGCAACTGGCCCTCGGTCTGTCCTTCTCGATTGATGCCGAGCGACACACTGCCATCGTTGCCGACATAGTTGAGCGGCACCGACGGATCGGTCACGGATGGCACGCCATCAGTCGACGGCGGCATGGTCTGGGCAGACAGCGCGGCAACGAACGACGCGGCAGCCAGCAACGCAATCAAACGACGCATGCCCCCTCCCATGGAACGCTCGCGACGCCGGGGCATCGTACCCCAGTTGGCTCCGGCGTGGGGCTGAAAGTCCAACGTTGGTCAAGCCCCCCCCGACTTCGTCAAAGAGCGCGTCGCTCAGGCATTGACGAGGTTCGACAAGATGTCGGCAAGCACGGCATCGGTCCGCTGGAGCACGTCGTCGTTCCAGAATGGGAGAACTTTGAAATCCTGCGATCGTAGCCACGCGTCACGCGACGAATCGGTGGTGGAACAGAGGCGCTGGCTGCCGTCCATTTCGACCACGAGACGCGCTTCGAGACAGACGGAATCGACGATGTACGCGCCGAGCGGGTGCTGCCGACGGAAACGAAACCCAGCGAGATGGCCTCGGCGCAGGTAAAACCACAGCCGGGTTTCCGCGCCAGTCAGGCTCCGCCGCAATCCCCGGGCGAATGTTGTTTTTGCGCCGTTGCGCATGTGGAAACCGTCCTTGGCTTCGTGTGATAGAGCGCCCCCTTCCGCCTCCGGCACCTTCCCCCGCTGCGCAGGGGAAGGAGATCAACAGCGACTCGACCTTCGCCTTTCCTCCCCGTCAACATCGAGTCGACGTTTGCTGTTCCTTCCCCTGCGAAGCGGGGGAAGGTGCCCGGAGGGCGGAACGGGGCCGCTCTTGATCTTGATCGAAGCCTCGCCTACTTCATCTTCGCAGCAAGGGTCTTGCCCAGGTCCGCCGGCGACTTCACCGTCGTCACACCTGCTTTCTCGAGTGCCGCGAACTTCATCGCCGCGGTGCCCTTGCCGCCCGAAATGATCGCTCCCGCATGGCCCATACGTTTGCCGGCCGGTGCGGACGCGCCCGCGATGAAAGCCACGACCGGCTTCGTCACGTATTCGGCAATGAAGTCGGCTGCATCTTCTTCGGCGCTTCCACCGATTTCGCCGACCATGATGATGCCTTCGGTCTGCGGGTCGTCCTGGAACAGACGCAGGCAGTCGATGAAGCTCAAGCCGTTGATCGGGTCGCCGCCGATGCCGATGCAGGTGGACTGGCCGAGTCCGACGTTCGTCGTCTGGAACACCGCCTCATAGGTGAGCGTGCCCGAGCGCGACACGATGCCGACCTTGCCCGGCTTGTGGATGTGCCCCGGCATGATGCCGATCTTGCACTCGCCCGGCGTGATGATGCCGGGGCAGTTCGGCCCGATCAGCACGGTGTCCGGATAGCCTTTCAGCACGTTCTTCACGCGCAGCATGTCGAGCACCGGGATGCCTTCGGTGATCGTCACGATGATCTTCACGCCCGCGTCAGCCGCTTCGAGGATCGCATCGGCGGCGAACGGCGGCGGCACGAAGATCATCGATGCATCCGCGCCGGTGTCGTTCACCGCATCGAGCACCGTGTTGTAGACCGGCAGCCCGATGTGCTGGCTGCCGCCCTTGCCCGGCGTCACGCCGCCGACCAGTTTGGTGCCGTATTCCAGCGCCTGTTCGGAGTGGAACGTGCCCTGCTGGCCGGTGAAGCCCTGGGTGATCACTTTCGTGTTCTTGTTGACCAAAACGCTCATGAATCGATCCTCGAATAACGATGTGCAGGAGCGGCTTCAGCCGCGATGCTTTTTGTGGTGCTTG
>NZ_JBDSWZ010000245.1:0-30344 GCF_039926425.1 Dokdonella sp. | reverse complement strand
CACTCCGCCAATCGATGGTTCGCATGCGAGACCTGAGCGCAGCAATGAAGCCAGCGATGTGCTGGATGATCCTGGTTGCCTTGCTGGGCACGACTGCGCTCGTCTACTGGCCCGGCCTGGCGGGCGGCTTCGTCTACGACGACACGAGCTTCATCGTCGGCAACGACGCCGTGCATGTCGCCACGCGACACGTGCGCGACTGGGCTGCCGCCGCGTTCTCGTTCCCCGGCGGTGTGCGCCAAGGGCGATGGCTCGGCATGCTGACATTCGCGGCCAACCACTATCTTGGTGGGCTCGACCCGTATGGCTTCAAGCTCACGAATCTGGCAATTCATTTATTGAACGGCGTGTTGCTGTTCCTCGCGATGCGCGCATTGTTCGACTTCGAGCATGCTGCCCGGCGTGAAATCGGGACGGCAGCGGGATTCGACGGATCGCTGGCAGCTGTGGCGATCGCCGGTCTGTGGTTGGTGCTTCCAATCAACCTCACCGCAGTGCTCTACGTTTCGCAGCGGCTCGAATCGTTGTCCAACACGTTCGTCTTCATCGGGCTGTGGTGGTACCTGCGTGCGCGCCTCACGCATTGGCGCGGTGAAGGCGGAGCATTGGGCATGTGGGCCAGCCTTCTGGCTTGTACCGGAATCGGGGTTCTCGTCAAGGAATCTGCGGTGTTGCTTCCGCTCTATGCCGCATGTGCTGAATTGACGCTTGGCCGGGGTCGTAACCGTGACGGTGCACCGAGTCGTGTGATCTTTCTCGTGTACGGCACATTGCTCGTTCTTCCGGCAATTGTCGGGTCGCTGTGGCTCGTGTCGTGGATATTCGGGCCGACTACCTATGCGCGTCCGTTCGGCACATGGCAGCGCCTCATCACGGAGGCGCGCGTCCTCGTGGAGTACGTCCATTGGATCATCGCGCCCAGCCTTGACGCGCTCACGCTCGATCACGACGACATTCGGGCGTCCCGTGGACTGTTCGATCCGCCGTCGACAATCGTGGCCATCAGTGCGCTGTTTTCGCTGGCGGCGTTGGCCGTTGTCCAGATCAAGCGCAGGCCTCTGTTTGCGCTTGGCATCCTGTGGTTCTTCTGCGGTCATCTTCTGACGGCGACCGTGATCCCCCTCCTTCTCGCGTTCGAGCATCGCAACTATTTTCCATCCGTAGGCCTGCTGCTTGCTTGCACGTCCCTGGTCGCGCTTGAAGGTCCATTGAAGCGGTCTTCCATGCAAATCGCGCTGGCAATCGCACTCGGCAGCTTCTACGCGATCACCACGCGTCTGCGTGCTGACGAATGGTCAGATCCCATGCGTCTTGCCTTCAGCGAGGCAAGCAAGCGCCCCCAATCCGCGCTCGCGCAATATGGCTTTGCCGTGGCGCTGATAGAGGACGCACATGCGAACGGACAGCCGTCAATCGACGCAGCAATTCTCACGTTGGAGAGATATCGGCATTTGCCGGGCGCAGGCATCGCATACGAACAGGCGCTGATCGCACTCAGCACAGATTCTGGTCAAGGCGCAGATCCTGACTGGTACCGATCCATCCTCGATAAATTGCGCGCAGCTCCTGCCTCGGTGCAGGACGCCAAGGCGCTGCAGCAGCTCAACGCATGTTTTGCGAGCAGGAAATGCAAACAGGACGGGTCATTCCTCGACCAGGCGTACGCCGCAGCCATGTCGTTCCCTCATGCGTCTCCGGTGCTGCTCTATTCGCATTCCCAGTACGCGGCGTTCCTCCGGAACGACTATTTGCAGGCGGAGAAAGACCTCAGGGCTGCGATCGCCTTGTCGCCGTTCGACCCATCGACCAGAAGTGCACTTGCAACGATCCTGATCGACAGCGGACAACGTCCCGCAGCGCGCGTCGAACTGGAACAGCTCAACCGGATCAATTATTTCGGGCAGCTCGACGGCACGATCGGGGCGATCAGGACCCAGCTCGACAAGTAGAGAGCGTGGAGTGGGTGACGTGTCCGAACGACGACGTCAGCGTGCTTCCGCTCAATCGTCCGGAAGGCCGTCGGCAAGTCGTATGTAGCGACGATGCAGGATCAGCACCTTGGCGCGCAGCTCGTCAACGGTGCCATCGTTCGACAGAACGTCGTCTGCGATCGCAAGGCGCTGCTCTCTCGAAGCCTGCGCATCCAGCATCGAGTCTGCCAACACCGGGGTGATGCGTTCCCGGGTCAGCAGTCGCGCTCGCTGGGTTGCGCGCGTGGTGTCCACCACAAGGACTCGATCGACCCATTCGTAAGCTGCACTTTCCACCAGCAACGGAATGACTGTCAGCGCATAAAGCTGCACGGGCATCATCACACGTCGACGAATTTCAGCGCGCACGGCCGGGTGGAGAATTGCTTCGAGGCGACGACGGTCGCTGGCCGACTTGAAAATGCGTTCGCGCATGCGTCCACGATCAAGAGCGCCGTCACTCGTGAGCACGTCGCGCCCGAACTCCGCGATGATCTGCGCGAGTGCGCCCCCGCCCGGCTGAACAAGCTCCCTCGCCACGATATCGGCATCCACCACAGTTGCGCCGAGATCCGCGAAGTACGCGGAGACCACCGACTTGCCACTGGCGATGCCGCCCGTCAGCGCGACGACAAATGGAACCTTGTTCACGGTGTGGTCGTTGCCGGAAGCTGACTCATCTCGATCGCCCACCGCACGTGTCACGCCAGTCCGAACACTGCCGAGTAGAACGCGCCGAGCCAATCGCCGAAGACGAACCATGCCCAACCGGCGACTGCGATGAACGGTCCGAACGGAATCGGCGTGCTGCGATCTCGCCCCTGCAACGCGAGCGCCGTTCCTCCAACGATGGCTCCGACCAGAGACGACAACAGAATGATCGGCAGCAACGCTGTTGCGCCCATCCAGGCGCCGAGTGCGGCGAGCAACTTGAAGTCGCCATATCCCATGCCCTCCTTTCCCGTCGCAACCTTGAACAGCCAGAACACGGACCACAGGCTGAGATAACCCACGGCTCCACCAATGATCGCGTCGGAACTCGTCACGAACATCGATGTGAGGGAAACAAGGAGCCCAAGCCACATCAGCGGGAGCGTGAGCTGATCGGGCAGCAACTGTGTCCTCGCGTCGATTCCAGACGCTGCAATGAGTGTCCATGTGAACGCTAGGCCGGCCGCGAGTGGCCATCCGAATCCGAATCGCCACGCAATTGCCGCCGAGGCAATGGCGCTCAACAACTCGACGAGCGGATATTGCCAGGAGATCGGCGTGCGGCAGTAGCGACAGCGTCCTCGCAGTGCCAACCAACTGATGAGCGGAATGTTATCGAGCGCCGACAGCGCATGCTTGCACTGCGGACAATGCGACCCGGTAAAAACGAGGTCGGGTGGTGGCACCTCAGGCGCCTGTTTGTCGGCCAGGAGGTCGACATCGAGCAATTCGCGCGCTTGCACGCGCCAGTCGTGTTCGAGTCGTCTGGGAAGACGAAGGATCACGACGTTGAGGAAGCTGCCGACCAGCAGGCCCAGAATCGTAACGGACGAGATCAGAACGGCGGGGATCTGCAGCCAGTCGAGTTCAGTCATGGACATACGCGGTCAACGTCGAGCAGGGGGCGTGCAGACGACCACGCAGCATGTCGCAAACCGACTGCGTTCGACCGCCGAGCGTATCAAAAACGGTTCCGGCAACGATGCCGAAGTTCATGCCTTCGACATCGTGGAGAAGCGCCCGACGAGATTGCCAAGGCGCCGCGATTCCGCGATCAGCCGACCACCGAGCCGAGCTTGAAGATCGGCAGGTACATGCCGACGACCATGCCGCCAACGATCACGCCGATGAACACCATGATCATCGGTTCCAGCAGGCTGGAGAGTGCGTCGACCGCGTTGTTGACTTCGGTTTCGTAGAACTCGGCGATCTTGAACAGCATTTTATCCAGCGCACCCGCTTCTTCGCCGATTGCGACCATCTGGGTGACCATGCTCGGGAACAGATCGGTCTGCTTCATGGCCAGCTGAAGCTGATGACCGACCGCAACGTCCTCGCGGATGCGCTTCACAGCGTCGTTGTAGACCACGCTTCCGGTCGCATTCGAGACAGAGTCGAGAGCTTCGACCAGGGGAACGCCGGCCCTGAACGTCACGCCAAGCGTCCGCGCGTAGCGTGCGATTGCCGATTGCCTGAGGATGAGCCCAACTACCGGCAACTTCAGAAGCGAGCGTCCGACAAAGTGGGCAAAACGATCGGAGCGCTTGTACAGCGTGAGGATCGCGAAGACCACGCCGCCAAAGATCAGCGCCACCATCCACCAGTACGACACCATGAAGCGCGACATGTTGACCAGCATCTGGGTGAATGCCGGCAAGTCCGCGCCGAAGTTCTTAAACACGGCCTCAAACTGCGGAATGACGAAAATCAGCAGGATGCACGACACCAGGATGGCAATGGACATCACCGCAGCAGGGTAGAACATCGCCTTCTTGATCTTGCCCTTGATGTTCTCGATGTTTTCCTTGTACGTGGCGATCGTGTCCAGGATGGTATCGAGCACGCCCGCGCCTTCGCCGGCCTTCACGAGGTTCACGAACAGCTCGTCGAAGTAGACCGGGTACTTGCCAAGCGCTTCGTTCAATGCCGAACCGCCCTCGATATCCGTTTTGATGTCCGTCAACATCGCTTTCATGCGCGGATTGGACTGGCCGCTCGCGACGATCTCGAATCCCTGCACCATCGGCACGCCTGCAGCCATCATCGTTGCAAGCTGGCGCGCAAACACCGCAATGTCGCGTGGCGTGACCTTCTTTCCTGCACTGCCAAAAAGCGGCTTGGCTTTCGGCTTGACGACTTGCGGATTGATTCCTTGCGCGCGCAATTGCGCCTTGACAAGGCTGGCGTTCTTGCTGACCTGCTCACCCTTGATGCGCTGGCCGCGCTTGTCGAGGCCGACCCAGGTGAACGTCTGCATCTCGCTGACCTTCGCGCGATCGCGGCCTTTTTTGGCGCGGGCGGCGAGTGCGGCAGCGTTGGAAGCCTTGAGGGCGGTTGCGGTAGCCATGATGTCAGTCCTTGGTGACGCGGTTGATTTCGGCGAGGCCGAGAATGCCTTGTTTTGCTTTCAGCAGTGCGGAAGCGCGAAGATCGCGGATCCCCTCTTTTTTGGCCTGCTCGTCAATTTTCAGGGCGCTGCCGCCATCGAGAATGATGCGTTGAATCGCTTCGGTCATCGGCATCACCTGATAGATGCCGGTTCGGCCCTTGTACCCTTCGTTGCAGCCGGAACAACCGACCGCTTCATAAATCTCGAGTCCGTCGTCGATCTCGGCCTGCGTGAAGCCCTCGGCCAGCAGCGCGGCGGGCGGCAGCTTGAGCGGCTTCTTGCAATCGTGCAGGCGACGCGCGAGACGCTGCGCAATCACCAGCGACACCGAAGAGGTGATGTTGTACGGCGCGATCCCCATGTTCATCAGGCGCGAAATGGTTTGCGCTGCATCGTTCGTATGCAGGGTCGACAGCACCATGTGACCGGTCTGCGCCGCCTTGATTCCGATTTCCGCAGTTTCCAGGTCGCGGATTTCGCCGACCATGATCACGTCCGGATCCTGGCGAAGGAATGACCGGAGCGCAGCAGCGAAGGTCATGCCCCGCTTCACGTTCTGCTGCACCTGATTCACGCCGGCGAGCCGGATTTCAACCGGATCCTCGACCGTCGAGATGTTGCGCCCTTCGGTATTGAGGATATTGAGCGCCGTATACAGCGAGACGGTTTTTCCCGAACCGGTCGGCCCGGTGACGAGCACCATGCCGTACGGCTTGGCGATCGCATCCAGAAACAACTGTTTCTGATCGTCTTCGTAGCCGAGCTTCTCGATGCCCATCTTCGCGGCCGACGCATCGAGGATACGCAGAACGATCTTCTCGCCGAACAACGTGGGGCAGGTGCTGACGCGGAAGTCGATGGACTTCGTCTTCGACAGGTTGAGCTTGATGCGGCCGTCCTGCGGAACGCGCTTTTCAGCGATGTCGAGGCCGCTCATCACCTTGAGGCGCGACGAGATGCGCGGACTCAGTTTTACCGGGGGTGCGGCCACCGCACGAAGCATTCCGTCCATGCGATAGCGCACGCGGTAGGCGGATTCGTACGGCTCGAAATGGATGTCCGACGCTCCGCGCTTGATCGCATCGACCAGCACCTTGTTGACGAACTTCACCACCGGCGCGTCTTCTGCGCCGCCGTTGGCATCCACGCCGGTGGACTCGCCATCGTCGTCCAGTGACCCGAGTTCGAGATTCTCGAGCCCTTCCGAATCGCCCAGATCCGTGATGGTCTGGCTGTTTGAATTCAGCGCAAGGTCGATCGCGCGTGCGAGCTGGCCATCGTCGACGAGAATGGGCTCGATGATGTGGTTCGACTGGAACTTGATCTCGTCGAGCGCGCGCAGATTCGTCGGATCGGCCACGCCGAGAAACAGCCGATTGCCCCGCTTGAAAAGCGGCAGCGCCTTGTGTTTCGTGATGAGGTCCTCGCGGACCAGCTTCATCGGCAACTGGTTCAAGTCGAGGCTGTCGACGTCGATCAGCGGCATGCCGAACTCGGCCGACGATGCCATTGCCACCTGGCGGCTGGACACCATTGCGTTTTCGATCAGCCACGCGCCGATCGGAATTTTCTGCCGCGCAGCGTCTTCGGCTGCACGCCGGGCGTCGGTTTCGGCCAGCAGGCCATCTGCCACGAGGCGCCGCGCAATGCCCGAAAGGCTGGCCAATGGAGGCGTATTGATCTGAGTAGCCATAGGAATCGGCTGTAAACCCCTGAGTTGATGACGAATGTAACGCAAAAATCAGGCCATGAACATGACGCCCGTCCACATCCCGGCAAACATTTGTCGCGCAGGCTGGTCCCCCGGCATTGGGCGTCCCACAGCCTCTTCTTCTGCTGCGGAGCGGCGTCCGCAGCCGGCGTCGCTTCCATCCGCGAAGCGAGGACGATCGGTGAAGGTACGTTTCACACCCGGAGCAGCGCCCGGCCTCGCACGGCGTCCGTGGATGAAAATCACCGGCATTCAGCAGCGCCTGCCCCAATCACTCCAGCCCATTGCATATGCAGAGGTGAGTGCTGCTGCCACTCGCTTCGAACCGCTTAGCCTGGGCGAGCTCGTGCCAAGCCCGATCAGCGGCACAACTAGCGACAGCCGCCGCCAAGGATCGCGCGAATCCCCCGCGCAGCTGCTGCGCCCTAGCGACGGTGACCGAAGCAGGTTGAATCTTTCCCTCTTGGCGAAGACCGCCCACCCTCCAGGCGCATCCGCGCCTCCCAGCTGAAGGTGCATGGACGATCGCGCCGCTCAAAGGCTTCAAGTCGTCGTTTGAAAGCACATCTGCGAGTGACTCCACGTGTTCCACTACCGCCGTCGCGAATAATTGCCGAAAGCGGTTGCTGCGGGCAGTATGCGACCGGGTCGCGCACATTCCTTTGCGGCCGGGGGGTCACTATGCTCAGCATCATCCTGCCGTCGAAAAACGAGGCTGCAGCGCTCGTCGCGTTGCTGCCCCGGCTTCGTGCGGCTCAGCCCGATGCAGAGATCATCGTAGTCGACGATGGATCGACCGATTCGACTGCAAGCATTTGCGCCGAGGCCGGCGTGCGTGTCGTCCGACAAGCCTACTCGATGGGGAACGGAGCGGCGATCAAGCGTGGGGCGCGAGCCGCAAGCGGCGACATCCTCGTATTCATGGACGCCGATGGACAGCACGATCCGGCATTGATCGATCGGCTGCTTCTCCGTCTGAATGACGGAATGGACATGGTCGTCGGCGCACGCGACTGGTCCGGCCAGGCAGGCGTCAGTCGCGGTGTCGCCAACGCAATCTACAACTGGCTTGCGACCCGCATGACTGGTTTCGAAGTGAAAGACCTGACCTCCGGTTTCCGCGCGGTACGTGCTGACAAATTCCGCGAATTCCTGCACTTGCTACCAAACGGATTTTCGTATCCCACGACCAGCACGATGGCGTTTTTCCGCAGCGCCTATGCGGTCGCGTACGAGCCGATTCCGGTAGCGAAGCGCATCGGCAAAAGCCACATCAAGCCGATCCGCGACGGCTTCCGCTTTTTCCTGATCATTTTCAAGATAGCGACGCTCTATTCGCCACTCAAGCTTTTCGTGCCGGCGAGCGCGGCGTTCTTCGTGCTCGGACTCGGCTATTACGCCTACACCTTTTTGACAATGCACCGTCTCACCAACATGAGCGCTCTGCTGTTTAGCGCCTCGGTCATCGTGTTTCTGATCGGGCTGATTTCTGAGCAGATCACTGCTCTAATGTATCGTCCGGGCGATTAAGCCCTGCGTGCTAGGCTTAGCCGCATGACTTCGCCAGCACATCAGTGTCATGCCGCAGACAATCAACGTCCAAGAAGTCTGGACTCAGAGTTCACGGCGGTTTGGCAAGGCTCATGTCGGAGAGGGAATCGTTCTCTGGAAGATTTGCAAGCCGTATGCACGGCTTGTGCCTCTGAGCCCGCAACGAGCCTATGGTGAGCGCTGCTTTAGCGTTGGACATCGCGCCCAGGCACCGCTTGGGCAAGCTGGGGCCGCCCGGACACACGCTACGGGGCCACGACGCGCTGATGGCCGCGGATGGTTTCATGCCGCTTGCGATCACGGCTGCGCATGCACTCATGGTTGTGGCTTTCCAGCGACCGCACCAGTATCCCTTCCATGGCATGTTGGCGGCGCGGGCAGCATTGGAACGACTGGCAATGGTCTGTCGCGATCCGTTGATGAGTCATTTCGACGTTGAGGTAATCTGGTGAGTCGTTTCGAAAGTCTGACGATGATTGGGTTGATCTCTGAGCAGATCACGGCGCCGACGGATCAACAGAGTGCGTGAGGACAGCCGACAAACCGAGTGTTGCAATGGCCGGGTCACATGATCCAAACGCAGGAATTTCTCAGCCCACGCGCGCGATGACCGAGCCAGCGCGCCATCGCATCCTTCTTGTCACGCGCAATCTGCCTCCCTTGGTCGGAGGCATGGAACGCCTGAACTGGCACATGGCCGCGGAGCTGGCCAAGTACGCCGACGTGCGCGCGATTGGACCTGCCGGCTCAGCGCTGCTGGCGCCGGAAAGCGTTGCAATCGAGGACGTCCGCCTCAGTCCGTTGCCACGCTTCCTGATCAATGCGCAATGGAAAGCTCTCTGTCTGGCACGTCGTTGGCGTCCAGATCTCGTGCTAGCGGGCAGTGGTCTGACCGCGCCGCTGGCAGTGCTCGCCGCAAAAGCATGCGGCGCAAAGGCCGCCGTCTACGTGCACGGCCTTGACCTCACCGTTCAACAAGCCGTCTATCGCTCTGTGTGGCTTCCGGCAATCCGGCGTATGGATATGGTCATCGCCAATAGCCAAGCTACTCGCAAGCTGGCGATCGATGCGGGCGTCGCTGCCGGGCGCATCGGCATCGTGCACCCAGGCGTCGATCTGCAGACTATCGATCCAGATCCTCAAATTGCAGCCGACTTTCGCGCGAGACATCAGCTTGGACAACACCCTGTGCTGTTGTCCGTCGGGCGCTTGAGTCGACGCAAGGGTATGCGTGAATTTGTCGCCGATGTACTGCCACAGATCGTCGCCGCGAGGCCCAACGTCATGCTGCTGATTGTTGGCGATGCACCCAAGCAGGCATTGCATGCGGAAACCCAAAGTCGCGAAAGCATCCAGGCTGTTGCCGATACCCACGCGGTGGGCGGCAATATCAGGTTTCTCGGATTGATCAGCGACGGCGAACTCGAAGCCGTTTACCGGGCGGCCGATGTGCATGTGTTTCCCGTGCAGCACGTTCCGAACGACCCGGAAGGTTTCGGCATGGTCGCGTTGGAGGCCGCCGCACAAGGATTGCCTACCGTCGCTTATGCCACTGGCGGCGTGGTCGATGCGGTGTCCGAGCGACTATCAGGTCGTTTGATCGCGCCCGGCGATGTGGATGGAATGGCGAGAGCTGTTCTGGACACGCTCGATAGCGGGCACGCCCTCCGCGCGTCCAGCATGGAGTTTGCGTCCGCATTCGCATGGCCTACTTTCGGAGATAACCTGCGCCTGTTGTTGGGCATGCGACATGGCTGATTCCATTGAAGCCGGACGCAGTCCGGACACTGCAGCAAGCAGGGGTGATTCGCGCCAACCGCATGCGGTGCTCGACCTGACGTCGCGCCGCCTGAAAGGCTTGAAGATCGAACGCCTACTCGATCTCGCCAGCCGGGCGCAACCCATGCGCATGCTGGAAGTCGGCACCGGTTCCGGCGGCATCGCACACTACTTCGGCACCCACCCGCAATTGCGCTGCGAGGTAGTTGCGGTGGATGTCCATGACAATCGTCTTGTCACCGAGGGTTACCGCTACCTGCAGGTGCACGACACGCACTTGCCCTTTCCCGACCAATCATTTGACGTGGTGCTGACCAATCACGTAATTGAACACGTCGGCAACGAACGGGCGCAGCTTGCGCATCTCGCGGAGGTGCGCCGCGTGTTGCGTCCGGGAGGTGTGGGGTACCTCGCCGTGCCGAATCGCTGGATGCTCGTCGAGCCGCACTATCGACTGGCGTTCCTCAGCTGGTGGCCGCGTGCTTGGCGCTCTCGGTACCTTTTATGGCGTCGCGGAGTCGCGTTCTATGATTGCGAACCGCTGAGTGTAGGCCAACTCGAAATGTTGCTGCAGGAAGCAGGGTTTGACTTCTCGGACAGGGGCGTCGAGGCGTTGCGGCTCACCTTGGAACTTGAATATTCGAGGCGATCGATCCACCGGCTCGTGTTCGATCGAGTACCCGACTGCGTTTTGCGGTCGCTTCGAGCGCTCAACCCGACATTGGTCTATTCGATCGTGTCAGACAAGGCGGTCTTTCATGCTCGCGAGGCCGCTCCGCCCGCTAGAGTCGTGACATGAATCGTACTCTGACCGTGTGGCTGCCGACCATTCGGGCGGGAAGCGGTGCCGACGTCTTCACCCAGCGACTTGCAGATGCGCTTAAGAGGCGAGGAGTGAATGCGATCGTCACGTGGTTTCCGCATCTGACCGAGCTGGCACCCTACATGCGCATGTTCGATCGGGCACCCGCGGGCGTCGATGTCATCCATGCGAACAGTACGTATGCATTCGCATTCAAAAGGAAGAATATTCCGCTGGTCGTCACCGAACATCACTATCTTCTCGATCCGGCTTATCTGCCGTTCAAATCGTTGCCACAAAATCTTTATCACCGCATATTGCTCAAGCGCTTCATTGATTCGTCGTACAAAAGGGCAGCAGCGGTAACAACAGATAGCGTGTTCACTGCCGGCGTGCTCGCACGCACCCGCGGCATCAAGGTGACCCGAACCATTCCTCTGTGGGTCGACTACGAGTTGTTCTCCCCCGGCGCCATCAGGGCAAGGCGCGACGGTCCATTTCGCCTTCTCTTCGTGGGAAATGCTTCTCGCAGAAAGGGAGGTGATGTGATTCCCTTTCTCGCCCGGCGACTGGGCGCAGGGTTCGAAATTCAGTGTACCGGAGGGCTTCGTGAGTTCGCAGTGAACGGCAAGGAAGCGAATATCATCTGGCTGGGCCGGCTTTCGCAGGAAGCGCTGATTTCAGCTTATCGGGATTGCGATGCAGTCGTTGTTCCGTCGCGCTATGAAGGATTCGGCTACTCGGCGCTTGAAGGAATGGCGTGTGGCAAACCGGTGGTCGGTTTTCATTGCGGTTCCATCGAGGAAGTAGTGAAGGATGAGAGCTCAGGTTTGTTATGCGATGTGGACGACGTCGACTCACTTCGAAAAAATTGTCAGCGCCTTGCGACCGAGTTTGGAATGGCTGTCTCGCTCGGAAGAGAGGGTCGTCGAGTGGCGACTACTGTGTTTTCAGAAGAGGCAGCGTTGGAAGCCTATATAAATCTCTACCACAGCCTTGTCTAGCTATCCACTCTGTGCCCGCGCCAGCTCACCCGAATTCTCTCCACAAGCGGTCGTGGGGTCACGCAAAATTCAATACCTATCTCAGGTTTGAGACGAAGTCGCGACAATGAACACTCAGTATGGTCGTTCCGCACGCACGCGCGCCACTTCTCGTCGGAGAGTGCTGAGAGCCCGTGGAGGACTCCGTAGCAGTGCTACTGCAACACTCGCGTCCGCAACGTCCAATAGCGGCACTCCCTCCGATCCGGCGGATTTTGACCGCAAGGCGTCCACGAATTTCCGAATAAACAGTTGTGTTCGCAATGTCGGTCGTTTGCGTTTCGCGACGGCCAGCGCCTTTGCAAAGTCCAGCCCATGCATGTTGGCAAACCTCTTTCCCCAACCCTGAATTATAGATTCGCGTGTGTCGGCAAGCCCCAATATTATGGCGAGCTGCTCAAAATGCTGCGACCTCTCAGGTGCGCGCAGTGCTGCGGACTGGAGGTAGGATTCATAAGTGTGCGCGTGCAGCGAAATTGGATAGCCGCCGGACTCGCTCAAAGGAACAGCTGCGTGGAACGGGATATTGGGTTCCTCACTGAAAACCTTACTGGGAAGGGCATTGTCGTGCGGCCTCTTGGAGAAAAATGATGTTCCCGTGCTGTGCCTGGATATTCCACTTATTGTCAGAGGAATCTCAGAATAGGCGAAATAATCCGTGAGTGAGGCAATGGCAATTCCTGAATAAATATCGGGATTGCATGAGGAAAAAAAAGAGCCCGTACGTGCCTTGATCTCTTGCAATATGGACATGTCGACCAATCCTCCGTTGTAGATCAACGGCAGATTGCGATATGAGCAAGCGCCCGACATTACGCGAGCCAGCCACCGACGCGAGTTGCGGATCGTGAGGGAATTTCCGCTCGGGGCGATCAAATGGCCGTATCTTGCCCAACCATCATTTGGCCAGTTGTACGTGCATGATCGAGTGAGAATCGCCTTGACTTTTGTGCGCTCGATTAACCCAACAGCGCTGACTATCGCATCCGGCGTCAATCCGTCGTCGTCGCCGATGAACATGACCCAGCCGCCGTCCACCTTGGACAGGGCAAACTCCCAGTTATGGGACATGCTCACTCGCTCGCCCGTATTGACATACAGTATTCGTGAATCATTGGCAGCGTCCACGACGGAGCGTGTTTCGTCGGAACTGGCATTGTCACTAACGACTACTTTCAGGTTTGCGTAGCGTTGGCGCTTAACAGTTCGCAAGCACGCGGCAAGCACGTCGCTTCGTTCGCGCGTGGGGATAACGACCGTCACCTGGGGAGTTGTCATTAGCAATCTTCCGGTAACTGTTGCTCTATGAGACTTTTAAAATGTGTATCAGCGGAGGGCGGTGAGGAGCGTAGGAACCAGCGCTTCTACTTGACGGATTTGCGAGCAAATTTCTCAATTTGGCGCTTGATGGAACTAAGCGCTATAGCTCGGACTTCCGGCGCAGCTGCAGTTGCGGCTGTGAGGGTCAGAATACCCGCAAACGCGAGCATCGACAGCCCGGCAGCGTCGCGCGGAAGTGGTGGCAGAATCAACCTTGCTATCGACACCACTGCCAAGGCCATGACTAGGGAAGGGGCCAGATCACGCAAGTACCATCGGCTCAATTCACCGCGCAACAATCGCCGGTGCATTATTGGAATTCCAAACACGAAAAAGCCGGCGTTCGCGAGAAGCCAAAGCGATGCAGCCCCATCGAGCCCATATCGTGATATGGCCAACCAGCAAAGCGGCGTCCCCACCAATAAGGCTATCACGTTCATGCACAGCGCCAGTCGCGTCCAGCCGCTAGCTAGCTGCAAGGCGTACGGGACGTTCGCCAACCCGTTCAGCGCAGAACCAGCGGCCAGTAGCGTGAGTGAAAAAGCGAGCCGTGACGCCAGCACCGCATCGCCCGTCCACAATCGGAGAATGTCGCTCGAGAAGGCGATCATGAGGAATGCGACAGAGAAGATTACAGCCGAAGCACATTGACTGCTGAGGTGATAGAGATCCGAGAGAGTTGTTTGGTTTTTTGCTGCGATCAGACGGCTGAAGCGTGGGTACACAGCGTTGAACATCGGCTGCACCATTCTTCCAAGCCCCGCGGAGACACTCAAAACGAGTGTGTACGATCCAAGATCCGCGAGGGGCCGCAACGCGGCCAAGGAAGCTCGATCGACCTGTGACAGCAACAGCGCGAGCGTATTGACCGCGAAAAGGCCAGTTGCGAATGCGCAATTTGATTGGACGAGCGTGACGGAAAAGCGCGCAGCCTGCGGAGATTTTGGGAGTCGCCCCCACACCACGAGCGCTGTAACCACCGATTGACAAGCTCCCATGGCGACGTACCACCAAAGGAACGCAGCAAGTGTCGGTTCAACCCATCGTAGAATGATGAGCGCGCCAACACCGCGGAGCGTCGCGAATGTGGCCAGAATGAGATTAAGGGCAGGCTGCTTTTCAAGCCCCGAAAGGCAGTTGGAGTAGAAATTGCTGGGCCACAACAACGCGACAGCAGCGCCCATGATGGCTACGCTGCGTGCGGTTTCTGCTCGTGTTATGTGTTCGGGGTGCAGCCATTGATCCGCTATTATGTCGCTGGCCGTCCAAATCGCGACACCGATAAACAGCGACATGGGCCATATTAGCCATTCGAATGTCCTTACCAGATCGTGCATCCCTTGGAGTACGTGCGGTTCGTGTGAACGACGTGAAAGCTCACGATTTACGGCACCGCCGATGCCGAAATCGAACATTTGAGAAATGGATTGCAGCGCCAGCATAAGGCCGACAAGTCCGAACGATTCGAGGCCAAGAATTCGAACATATTGAGGCAGGAAAGCAATGGCCATCACGGCCATCCAGATCTGGCCGGCGTAGTTGGAAAGGATATTCGTGCGCAGTTTGGGCATTTTGATTCGATGCCTAAATCCGGCGTAAATAGCCCCCGGGAGCCACAGTAATCCCGAGTTTCGCCTCAATGTCTTCGTCTACTTCAAAATTGCGATTGTCCACCAGGAATTCCTGTACCGCCGTCTTCGGGTTGTTCCCCACATCCCACGGACGTTCTGGAAACGACCCAGCAGGCATGTCTTGGATCACCGTGTCAAAAACAACGCAATAACTGTTACTCGTCACAAGCGATGCGTATGCGTTGAGTTCGGCCAGGACATGATCGTGGGTATGGTTGGAGTCCAGAATGATCATGACCGATGCGCGCCCTCTTGCGGCGGCGCGGACTCGGTCAATCACGGCCGGCGAGACGGACGAGCCTTGGATCATGTCAATGCGGTTTGCCATCGGGTGGGACTCGATAGCCGCACGGTTGTGACTTCGAATGTCGATGTCTACACCAAGAACACGCCGGCGTGGCGATTTCGGGTCTAGCAACGCATTGGCGTCGACAGCATCGCAATAATCTAGTAGTGCGAGCATCGAGGCGCTCAATATCAACGACCCACCGTGCGCAATCCCTGTTTCAATGATCAAATCAGGCTTTATGTGCCATATCAGTTCCTGGGTTGCAACGATATCCTGAGGATATTGGATGATGGGACGTCCCAACCATCGAAAATTGTATGAGTATCGATGAGGATGCGAATCGCGAAGCCAGTCGAGCGAACGTTTCCTGAAAACGTCATCTCCTTTCAGTCCTTCGATGTTTTGCGAAACCAAGGTTTCAAATTCGAGTGTCGGATCCATTTCAAATCTCTTTTTTTGAAATATTCGCAATCAGTACTCGGGCAGGATTGCCCACCACCGTCTGCGAGTCAGGAACGTCTCGTGTAACGACAGCACCTGCACCCACAGTTGCGCCTCGTCCAATTCGAATTCGCGGGAGGATTACCGCACCTGCGCCGACGAAAGCAAAATCCTGCACGACGACTTCCCCTGCAAGCGTTGCACCCGGCGCGATGTGGACACCGTTTCCGATGACGCAGCCGTGGTCGACACTTGCCTTCGTATTGATGATGACCGCATCGCCGAGTTTCGAATTCGCGCAAACTGCGCCCAGTGCCATGACTTGGCAGCCATCTCCCAGCAGCGCGCCTGCAGCCACAAAAGCTCGAGGATGCACGATCGTGACAGGGGGATATCCCCGCGCTTCCAGCCACCGAAGTATTGACAGCCGATCGCGTCCATTCCCCCCGCCGATCGCCACGCTTGCACGGATAGGACGATCCCCGGCATACAGATGTTCCCATTCAACTAGTCCAGATGGCCCCTCAAAAACTCGCAAGTCGTCGAATGGCGAGGGTACGGGGCGATTGTCAAACAGAGCGACCAAAGAAACATGTTCCGGATCAAGCGCATCACGAAGTGCCAGCGCGTGACCCGTAGCGCCCCAGAAAATGACGGGAATCATGTTCGAACCGCAAATTGATCAACAACCAGTTGCGAGACGCGACAGAGTTGCTCCAACGAAATATCATGATAGCTTGGGAGATTTACGCCCCTGGTCGAAAGGGACGCTCTCCTGCTATCGCTTCGGAAATCTCTGAATGGCGGCAACGAAGACAGGGGCCAGAAAAACACGCGGCCATCGATGTTGTTGGCCTTGAAAGACGAGATCAGGCAGTTACGGTCGAACGAACTCCGCTCGTCGGCCACGAATGTGGGCATCCAATATCCATTCGACGTGTGGGCGGGCTCGGGATTCATGATCAATGGAAGATCGCTAAGTGCCTCTCGGTAATAATCGAAAACGCGACGTTTTGCAGCGATAAGGCTGTCGATCCTTTCCATCTGCGCGCACCCGATAGCGGCTTGGATATTGGACATCTTGTACTTGAATCCAATCGTCTCCGACCAGAACTGTCTCTGTTCGTTGCGCGATCGACCGTGATTGGAAAGCGTAAGTACACGCTCGTAAAGCGCATCGTCACTCGTCACAAACATTCCGCCTTCGCCCGTGGTAATTGTCTTGGTTCCATGGAAGGAAAAGGCGCCGAAGGTGCCGAGGGATCCAGCACGATGACCGTGCCAGACGGAGCCGATGGCTTCTGCAGCGTCCTCTACTAGATAAATTCCATGGCGGTCTGCAATCGTTTGCAGCGCGTCCATGTCGCAGAGGTTCCCGTACAAATGCACTGCGAGAATTGCTTTTGTTCTGGGAGTTACGGCGGCTTCGACGGCGGCTGGATCGAGGCACCAAGTATCGGGCAGGACGTTTACGAATACCGGTTTTGCGCCGAGATAAGTGATCGGCGCCGCCGACGCAATCCAATTGATATCAGCCATTATCACTTCGTCGCCGCCGCCGATACCGAGCGCAGCCATGCCCATGTGCAAGGCACCTGTTCCGCTAGATGTGGCTATCGCATGGCCGACCCCGAGATGGTCGCAGAACATCCTTTGTAGTCGTTCAATGTACTCGTAGCAGTGCTCACCCCAACCATTTGCGGCGGCATCCGCCGCGTAACTTGTTTCGAGAGATGTGATCGATGGTTTGGTGTAATAAATTCGGCTTTTCGTCTCAGCGCTCATGTCAACTCGAGCTTCGGAATAATGGTCAAAATCTTTCCTCCCCAAGATCGGATGTACTCCAGCTGTGCGGCAATTTCGGCCTTTATATTCCATGGCAAGATCACCACGAAGTCTGGACGGCGAGTCCTTAGATGAGCTTCTCCAACTACCGGAATGCGCGATCCAGGAAGGTAGCGTCCTTGTTTGTGGGGCGATGCGTCAACGACATAAGCCAAAAGGTCAGAGCGCACCCCCGCATAATTGAGCAACGTATTGCCTTTCGCCGCGGCGCCATAGCCGGCAACTTGCTTGCCGGCTTTCTTGGCTTCCAGCAAAAAGACTAAGAAGTCATTCTTGATCGTATCGGCCCGAGACTGGAAGCCGTGGTAATAATCCATACTGTTCATGCCTCTCGCCGATTCCCCCTTCAGCATCTTATCTACAGAGGGCAATGTCCGATGCGCAGCCGGTTGCCTGCACACCCACAAGCGAAGCGATCCGCCGTGCGTCTCCAGCTCTTCGACATCCCAAATGCGTAGTCCATGCTTCTCAAATACTCGCTGGGCCGTGTGAAACGAGAAATACGAGAAATGTTCGTGATATACCGTATCGAACTGGCCTTGCGCGACCAGCTGCATCAGATGTGGGAATTCGACGGTGATGACACCTTGGGGCGCCAGCATTGTAGACAGCCCGCTGACGAAGTCGTTGAGGTCGGGCACATGCGCGAGCACATTGTTTCCGATGATCAAGTCGGCACAGCCGCGATCCGCGACGAACTCGTGCGCTAATGCGCAACCAAAGAACCGGTCGATACTCTCAATACCCAGTTCACGCGCTGCGGCGGCTGTTCCTGACGTCGGCTCGATGCCCACGCATGGAATGCCGCTGGCTTTGACGTACTGGAGCAGATATCCGTCGTTCGAGGCAACTTCGACGACGAGGCTGTGCCCATCCAATCCCAACCGCTTGACGGCCACTTCGACGTAGCGTTTCGCATGCGCCAGCCAGCTGCGCGAGAACGACGAAAAATACACGTAGTCGCCGGCGAACAGGGCATCGTGCTTCTGCACCTCGTCAACTTGCACGAGATGGCAGCGCGCACAGGTGTAGAGGCGCAATGGAAAGTAGAGCTCCGCCGCGCCGAGGTCGGATTCCGACAGAAATGCGTTGGAAGGTGGCGCGCTGCCGAGGTCCAGGAAGACGTCGCTGAGGAGGGCGGCGCAGAATCGGCATTTCATGGATGAACCCCTCCGTACGACGGATCGATAGGCTTATAACAACGATCCTTTTCGGAGATCGACGTGACAGCGAGAGGCCACGGGATCGAGATCATCAGGTCGTCATGGAGTATTCCTGCTTCATTGGCAGGCGTCCATGCGGTCGTATGCATGTACAGCAACTGCACGTCGTCGCTGAGAGCCTGGAATCCGTGCGCAAAACCCTCCGGTATGAATATCGACTTGCCGTTCTCGCCCGACAGCTCTACAGCATGCCAGAGCAAAAACGTCGCCGAACCGGCACGAAGATCGACCGCCACATCGAATACTCGTCCTCGCAGGCAGCGGATCAGTTTCGCTTCCGCCGCAGGAGGCTTCTGGTAGTGCAGACCGCGAACGGTGCCCGCCCGCGTGGTTTCCGACAGGTTGATCTGGGTGAAGTGGATCGAGGGACGAATGGTCGCGAGTTCGTCTTCGCAAAACAAACGGGTGAATCGGCCGCGGTTGTCGGCGATTGGCGCGCTGGCGATCTCGAACAGTCCGTCGAGTGACGTCGGCACGACGATCATGTCGCCCAACCCAGGCCATGCGCCCGTGCATCGACGACATATTGCCGAAGATCGTCGACGCTGCTCACTTCGCCCGTTTCGCCCTGTTGTCGATACCATGCGGCAGTTCGCGCGAGTGCGGTATCGATGTTCCAGACGGGTCGCCAGGAGAGCTTCTGGACAGCCTTGTTGGAATTCAACCGTAGTGTGGGCGCTTCGTGCGGCTGCGGTCGCTCGTCACTGGTGATTCGCAGCGAAGGCCAGTGAGTGCCCAGACGCGACGCGAGGTCGCGGACCGATAATTCACCTGTTTGATCGGGTCCGAAATTCCATCCGCCGGCAATAGAGGCGTTCTGCTGCAGCGCGCTCGCCAAAAGCAGATAGCCCGAAAGAGGTTCGAGCACGTGCTGCCATGGCCGTGTCGCGGACGGGTTGCGAATCGACAGCGGTCTATCCGACGAGGCGGCTCGCACGAGGTCCGGGACGAGACGATCTTCCGCCCAGTCGCCGCCGCCGAACACGTTGCCCGCTCGCGCTGTCGCAATCCTCAGGGCGAATCCGCGACCATCGTCCGTTGTGAAAAAAGCATCGCGGTAGCAGTCGGACACCAGTTCCGCGCACGCCTTCGAACAGCTGTACGGATCGCGGCCACCCAGTCGATCCGATTCGACATAGCCCGCGGTCTCCATGCTTTCGCTGTAGACCTTGTCCGTGGTCGCGTTTACTACGACCCTCACCGATGAACAGTTGCGGATTCCCTCGTAGAGGTTGATCAGCCCCGTCACGTTCGTATCGAACGTCGCCGCCGGCTCGCGATAACCGCGGCGTACGAGCGGTTGCGCGGCGAGGTGGAAGATAACCTCGGGCGCGATGCGTTTTACTGTGTCGTGTATGGCGTCACGGTCGCGGATGTCGCCCCGGTGATCACGGACATCATCGAGGGCGAGCAGCGACCAGTGGTTTGGGGATGTATCGGGATCGAGTGCCAGACCTGAAACGCGGGCGCCCATTTCCCGCAGCCACAACACGAGCCACGATCCTTTGAAGCCGGTATGGCCCGTCACCAGGACGCGGCGGTCCCGGTAGTACCCGCCGAAAAGACGTGTCAGTCCCAAGTCTTCCAAGGCGCGTCCCCGCTCTGCCATAACTCTTCAAGTTTGATCTTGTCGCGCAGAGTGTCCATGGGCTGCCAGAACCCCTCGTGAGTATAGGCAGACAGCTGTCCGTCGCGGGCGAGCGCTTCGAGTGGTTCCCGCTCCCAAACGGTCTCGTCCCCGCCGATGTGGTGCAGCGCATCGCGTTCGAGGATGAAAAATCCCCCGTTGATCCACGAGCCGTCACCTTGGGGTTTTTCGGTAAACCGGCTGATGCGATGACCGTCGATGTCGAGCGCTCCGAAACGACCAGGAGGCTGCACTGCGCAGACGGTTGCGAGAGTGCCGCGTTCGCGGTGAAACGCGATCTGCGCAGTCATGTCGACGTTCGACAAACCATCGCCGTAGGTAAAGCAGAATGTTTCGCTATCGAGATACTCGGCGGCGCGCTTGAGACGCCCGCCGGTTTGCGTCTGCTCGCCGGTGTCAACCAGCGTGACTCGCCACGGTTCGGCGTGCCGATGATGGACCTCCATCTTGTTGCGTGCGAGATCGAAGGTGACGTCGGATGTATGCAAAAAATAGTTGGCGAAGTATTCCTTCACCATGTAGCCCTTGTAACCGAGGCAGATGATGAAGTCGTGGATGCCGTGCTGCGAGTAGAGCTTGAGCACGTGCCACAGCACCGGCTTGCCGCCGATTTGGATCATCGGCTTCGGCCGCACCGCCGATTCTTCGCTGATGCGGGTTCCGAATCCGCCTGCGAGTATCACTGCCTTCATAAGCGCATTCCTGGATGACCGACCCGGGTCTCGTCCGGGAATTTAGCACGCCGAACTCTATCGCTCGACATCATGAAGGAGCATCCGCGCGCTCGGCCACATGACTTGGCACGGCGTGGAAAGCTGGCATTGCTTCAGGGGGGCGTGGTGGTGGGTAATCTAGCTTGATGGATATCGAGTGTGCTTCGCAAAGGCAGTATGAATCCGTCGAGCATACCCAATAAGTTCCTTCGCTCCAGCGCTTCGATTAGCGAACGTGCCTCTGCAAGCTTTCCATTGTTGATGAGCACGACGATGAGATTCGACTTCGCCGCGAGGTCGTTGGGTGAACTACGAACGACTTCGCGATAGTCCGATTCCGCTAGCGCATGATCGCCCAGGATGTGCCACGCGTATTCACCGTGTACGGACAGCAGCCCATTGGCTGGCGGATGCGAAAATGCCGCCGCATAGACCTTGCCCAGCTCGGGAACGTCCGACGGTTTGCACTGCCCACCGATGAAGCAATGATTGAGATGCACGAGCGCGTGGATGCCATTGGTGTCGGGTGGCGCGCGTTCGAGTTTTGCAATGAGTGACGTCCAAATATCCTCAGGTCCGGCATAGCCCGATTCGCCAAGCAGCGTAAGGATGCTTTGTTCGAAGTGGATGCCCGCATTTGGCAGATGACGAGCGTTTTGAAGCACAGCAAGCGCGGTCTGCGCCGGGCCGGACGACTGGGTCTGCATCGACTCCTGCAAGAGCGCTTGTGAATAGTCGTACTGCGCATTTGGCGACAGCGGTCGTTTTGCGGCCTCTGTCGACGAGAGTCGCAGCGGACTGGACCATTCGTCCGCGCGCATCCACAGCACGCCCGTATAGAAAAACGTGACCAGGACGACGGCTGCAATACGAAACGGCGTACGCCGCAGTGGTCCTTCCAACGCCAGCCCTCCCACGCTGGCGAGCAGCAGTGCGGCAGAAGGGAAATAGTTGCGATGCTCGAACGCGAGAATCAGCGGTACCACGGTGCCTGTCAGCAGGTGTCCGGCAAAAAACCAGAAAATTCCGAGTGCGAACAGCGGTCGACGACGACACTGCCAAATCGCAGCGCAAAAAAGCGCCGTCAGAGCAACAATCGATGAGAGCGTGCTGGGCGGATCCAGCAGCCCGTGTGACACGGTGATATCGTCATGGTAAAGCGTGAGCACATCGAGGTTCGGAGCGACGATCCACGCAATGTAACTGACGATAACTCGGCTTTCGGTCATCAAACGGTCGATCAGGAATGCGCTGTGCCCGGTGCCCAGAGCGACTCCGATGTAACGGCCCCACATCCAGTAGACGCCGATCAGGAAAGGGAGCAAGAGCGTGGCCGTGAACAGGCCGACTGTAGCGCGACTGAGCCGTCCGTCGCGGTTGCGACCCATGGCGAGGCAAATCTCGAGGAGCACCACGTAGAGTGGCAGCATGATTCCGCTTTCCTTCGCCAATACGCCGAGGATCGTGCAAACAATTACACTTGCCCACAAGCTTGCTTCCCCTCCTTCTCCGAGCCAGATTTTCCTGCGCGCGGTCGCGTACCACCACAAGCCGAGGAACGTGAAACTTGTTGCCAGCGATTCGAGCCGCTGCACGACGTAGAGCACCGCGGTTAGATTGATTGGAAGCAGCAGCCAGAATCCAGCGATGACTGCGGCCGCCATGCCAATGTCGAACGTCACCGCCTCGGTTGTGGTTTCGCGACGCAGCGCGAACACGCTTCGCAGCGCCAGGAAAAGCAGCCAGCCATTCGCGAGATGGATCCCGAGGTTCGTCAGTTTGAAGCCGAATGGCGAGAGGCCGCCGAAAAAACTGTTGACCGCAAAGGTCAGCATTGTCAGCGAACGAAATGGTGGAGTTCCGGATGGAAACGCGATTGCCGCCTTCCACCATTCGGCCAGCGCTCCGGTCTTCACCTGCACGTCGGTATTGCCGGTGATCGAACCCCAATCGTCGTAGACGAAGCCGCCATGCAGGCCGGGCAGGTAGGCAAGCGCCGCGATGGCGGCGAACGCCGCCATCATAAGAATGGGCTTTGACCAACGTGGGGAGGGGGGCATGGGATCCGTTGACGTCAGCGTATTTCTGACTCGTCGGTTCGATACTAGCAGCACGACGTGATTCCACATCCCTGAAGTAGATTCCGGGCAGGTTATGTAGGTCGATCGGACAGACAAAAAAAACCCCTGCAAGCAGGGGCTTTTTCTTCAGCGGAGAATTAAATCAACCGCGGCACGAAGCCGGCAGCAGTTCCTTCGCGACGGTGCTGCTCGTGCAGGTCCAGCCGGTCAGCTGACCGGACGCGGCCGCACCGATACCCGCGCTCGGCTTGAGGCTATACAGAAGAGAATTGACGCCCGTGCCGACAGCGGTGTACTTCGCGGTGATTTCACCGTTGGTGGCTGTGTAGCTGAGAGCGGACATGTACTGGCTCGGCTTGGTGTTTCCGCAACCAGCGGCAGTCAGATCCGCCGGCATCTTGTTGAGGCTGGCAACGTACTCAACGACGGACGACTTGCACGCGTCAACGGCAACAATGCCTTCCGTGACCTTCGAGCGCTTGATGTAGTTCTGGTACGCCGGCAGAGCGATGGCGGCCAGGATGGCGATGATGGCGACGACGATCATCAGTTCGATGAGGGTGAAGCCTTTGCTGATCTTCTTCATGGGTGGATCCTCTTCTGGTGTCGGTTAATAACGGTTTGCCCCTAGAGCCGCCAACCTTTGCCAGGCAGGCCCGCTTCCGCGATCGCTTTCTATCCGGCGATCGACGGCTCGCAGATGGTATGTAGCAGCTTCCATGCCAACCCCGGGTCGAACGATAGGGCACGCGTTCCTGAATGTCGATGTCGGACGATGAGACGCCGTTCTCAGCTTCGAAGAAAGGCTTCCCGAGGATTGTCAGTGTGTGACAATTTCTGCGGCAAATGTGGCCGATCTCCGGTCCGCTGCTGGACTCCCGTGCCAGCGTCGCTGCCCGCTCCGTACGTGATGCATTACATCCAGCAAGAATCGTTCCGCCCGATGGACGTCGCGTCGTTCATCTGGCTAGCATGCGGATCAACTGGGGTGAACCATGATCAACGAACGTGTTGCGCGGTCGGGTGTTGTGCTGATGCTGCTGTTCGCGATCTCCGGATTCGCGGGGCTGATCTACGAGTCCATCTGGACACAGTATCTGGGGCTTTTTCTTGGCCACGCGGCTTACGCACAGTCGTTCGTGCTGGTGCTCTTCATGGGTGGCATGGCGCTGGGTGCGCTCATCGCGAGCCGCTACAGCGAGCGCATGGCGCGACCGCTGGTGTGGTATGCGTTGATTGAACTGCTCATCGGCATTGCAGGGATCACCTTCGATCCTGTGTACCGTGCGTTGTCCGGGTTTGCGTACGACGTCTTGTTCCCGATGGCCGGTTCGGGCATAGGCGTCGAGCTGATCAGATACCTCGTCGCCGCCGTTCTGATCGGCGCCCAGTGCATTCTCCTCGGCGCCACATTTCCGCTGATGAGCGCAGGCTACCTCCGGCTCACACCCGCCTCCGGTGGGCGCGTGTTGGCGGGCCTCTATTTTTCAAACAGCCTCGGCGCTGCGATTGGCGCACTGACGGCTACGTTCGTGCTGCTTCCGGGGGTTGGACTTCCGGGAACGGTGTTGACCGGAGGAATGATCAGCGTGCTTGTCGCGGTGGCAATCTGGCCTTTCGCGAAGCAGCCGACGCAGGCGCGGCGCGCGTCCACTGCGATCGACGGTGGCAATGTTGTCGCCACGTTGATCTTCGCCGCTGCGGCGATCACCGGAGCAACCTCGTTTGTCTACGAGATCACCTGGATCCGGATGCTCGCGCTCGCATTGGGCACGACCCTTCATGCGTTCGAGTTGATGCTTGCCGCATTCATCAGCGGAATCGCGTTCGGGGGCCTGTGGCTTCGCAGGCGCGCCGACGGCATGCAAAACCCGCTGGCAATTGCCGGCTGGGCGCAGGTCTTGATGGGCGTAGCGGCATTGGTTTCTCTGTTTGTGTACATGCATGCCTTCGAGTGGGTGTCGTGGCTGATGGCGGCGGTGAACAGGAACGGCGCGGGATATGTGATGTTCAATCTCACCAGCGCGGCGATTGCGGTTGCCGTGATGTTTCCTGCAGCATTCTTCGCCGGCATGACGTTGCCGTTGTTGACGCTCGCACTGATCCAGCGCGGGGCGGGTGAGCGTGCGATCGGGCGCGTGTATTCCGCGAACACGGTCGGTGCAATCGTCGGCGTGCTGCTGACGATCCATGTGTTGATGCCATTGCTGGGAGTCCGCATTGCGTTGTGGCTTGCGGCAATTGCCGACATTGTGCTCGGGATCTATCTGTTAGGTCGTGACGCGAAGCGCGAACAGAGGACCCCATCACTCGTGTTCGCGTCCGTCGCCGCCGGAGCCCTCATCGTCGTCGCGTTCGTTGGAACCGCCGTGGATTCGCGGACACTCGCGTCGTCGGTTTACCGCTCGGGAATCGCAACGTTGTCACAAAATTTCCAGATGCTGTTCCACAAGGACGGCAAGACCGCCACCGTGTCGATGTTCCAGGCACCTGGCCCGACACAACATCGATCCATCGCAACCAACGGCAAAGTCGACGCCGGGATCGATACCCAACCAGACGCTCCTGCGTCCGGCGACGAATACACGATGGGGCTCGCAGCAGCGGTTCCGCTGTCGCTGAGCGCAAATCCTGCAACCGTTGCCGTGATCGGGTTCGGGTCGGGCATGACCGTGCACACGCTGCTGGGCAGCGATCGCGTCCAGCGCGTTGATGTGGTCGAAATCGAGCCGCTCATGGTGGAGGCGGCGCGGCAGTTCGGAGATCGCGTGCAGCGCGCCTACTCTGACCCGCGCGCGCACATCATCATCGATGACGCAAAGGCCTACATGTCGGGCAACGGACTCACGTACGACGTGATTGTGTCGGAACCGTCAAATCCGTGGATGGGAGGAACCGCAACGTTGTTCTCGGACGAGTTCTACGGATTTGTGCCGAAGCATCTGAATGCGGATGGAGTCTTCGTGCAATGGCTGCAGCTGTACGAAATCACACCGGATCTGGTGGCTTCCGTTCTCAAAGCGATGTTGCCGCACTTTGCCGACGTGCATGCATATCTCACGAACTCGTCCGACATGCTGCTCGTGGCATCGGTGAAACAGCCGTTGCGTCCTAACCTGGACGTTGTTTCCCTTGATCCGAGACTGCAGCAGGAGCTCGCGAGAATCGGTGTGAGGGACGCGAAAGACATCGCAACCTACCGCGTGCTGGATCGTCGCGGACTCGAAGCGCTCACGCAGGGAACCGGTGAGCCGGCCAATTCGGATTTTTTCCCGGTGCTGCAACTGCAGGCGCCAAAGGCGCGTTTCATGAATGGTCGTGCGACGACCATCAACGAACTGCAGCAGGCGGCTTGGCCGCTTCTCGAAGTAACCGCCGGGTATGAGCCTGTGTCCGTGCTTCGCGAAGAGCGACCCCAAGGCGCGACGATGGCGCGCGACACGGGCGTGCGGACTGCGCGAGCACTTCGCACGGCGTTGCTGCGCGTTTCGTCCATCGACGAAGATCCGGAGACGTCGAATCTGCCGAGCGACTTCAAGTTTCTGAAGACCGTTGCAGGCATTTGCCAAATCGATGCAATGCCCGATGCGTGGGTGGAAGCAAGTGTCGCCGCCGCCGCATCCACGATTCCGTATTTGTCTGCAGAAGACCTGAAGGGCATCTGGATCGATCCGTCGTGGTTCGCACAATGCCGCCCAACAAACCCGACTGTGCTGGCCGCATTGAAGTTCCATGCAGCGATGGCCGCGCGCAATTGGTCGGAGGTTGCGACGCAGGGAGACGCAATTCTCGCTCGGGCAGCCGCAGGCACTCCTATATTCGACGCCTACGTGTTGGGCGCAATGGAACTTGCGGAACTTGCGTTGGGACACGCGTCTGGCCCGCGGTCGGTGGAAGACCGTTACGGCGCGCGAATTCGTGGTCACGAAGTGGAGAGGCAGTGGATGCTGACACTCGGCAGCATGGCCGGCTCCGAAAATGAGGCCGCATCGAACATGAGCCAGTAGGCTGACGGAAGCGACGTTTCGGTCGTTCCGTCGATTGTGCGGAATTCGGCTTCCCGGCTCGCTTCAGTGGTTCCAGGGATTGACGGATGCCGGTCTCAGCACGGCACCGGACTCGCGATCGAGCAGCATGACCAGACTCGCTTTGCGCGCGACCAGTGGAACCCACACGATGCTATCGGCCGCATGCCCGCTTTTTGCGATTGCCGCGTCCAGATTTGCCTGCTCTTGCGGGTTTGCGGGTTTCAATGCGTCGAGCGGCTTGGCCTTTTTCAGGAGCGCGGGCGCGGCGACATCGTAGTCCACGTAATACTTCGGAAACTGTTCGATATCCTTGCCGGCAGTACCGGCGAAAAGCACGTTGTTGCGCTCCTGCCAGGTCGTCGGCATCTGCGTGCCGACCAGCAGCGGGCCGGTCATCGACAGCGAGCGGAACTCGGGTTTGGTTCCCTGCGCGAGATCTTTAGGGTCAATGTCGCTCGCCGCGACAAGAACGAGGCGATCCACCGACATTGCAATGAACACGGGTCGCGATCGGAGCACCACCGAGAGGCCATAGGTCAACGCGGCCGCTTGCAGCAGCCCGATCAGTGCAAGGTCGAATTTCAGCCCGCGCTTGCCGGACTTGAACACGATCAGCGTCAACAAGGGCCCGAGCACAAGATCCACGCTGACCATCAGCACGACCAGCGTATCCGCGCCTGCCGCGTGAAAATAGGGCGGTGGATACCAGACGAGCAGCAACAACGCGCCGACGATGAGGCCGATGGCCAGGCTGATCGCGAGATGGATGGCGGAGGCTTTCCAGCGCGTCATGACGGTTCCGGAACGAGGGTCGAGGGAGCGTAAAATTTAACCCGCGAATCCCGGTCGATTGCAAGTGTTGCAGTCGGAAAGTTGCGGGGGCGCGTTCCGCATTCGATCCACGGCGCCCCCGCAGCGCTACTCGATGCCGAGTTTTTCCAGCCGATAGCGCAATTGCCGCAGCGTCAGCCCGAGATGCTTCGCCGCCGCCGTGCGATTCCAGCGTGTTGCTTCAAGCGCTTTCATGATCGCGACGCGCTCGGTTTCAGCCACCGCGGCAGCGAGGTCGCTGGGAAAGCCTTCGTCATCTGCAGGCTCCGGGGCGAACGACTGCGGCGGCGGCGGTGCGGGCGCAGGGGCACGGGCTTCGGAGAGGTTCGGCATCGCGCTGGTCGGCGTATTGGCCCAGGTGTCTGCCGCCGATGCCGCAGAACGGTCGCGCACCACCAGGCGAAGGTCTTCGACCCCAATGGTGTTGTTCTCGCACAGCGCCACGGATCGCTCGAGCACGTTTTCCAGTTCCCGCACGTTGCCCGGGAAATCGTACGCAAGCAGCGCGCGCAACGCATCCGGTTCGAGGTGGGCAGGCGGGTTGCCGTTGTCCTTGCCCAGGCGTTCGAGAACGCGGCCAGCGAGTTTCGGAATGTCTTCGCGCCGATCGCGCAGCGGTGGCACGCGCAGTTCGATCACGTTGATGCGGTAGAACAGATCCTGGCGGAATGCGCCGAGTTCGACCAGTCGCGCAAGATTCTTGTGGGTCGCCGAAAGAATGCGCACGTCGACGCCGATTTCCGCGCGTGCGCCGATGGGGCGGACGGCTTTTTCCTGGATCACACGCAGCAGCTTCACCTGCATGTGCATCGGCAGTTCGGCGACTTCATCGAGGAACAACGTGCCGCCTTGCGCCGCATGGAACAGCCCGTCCTTGTCCGCCTGTGCACCGGTGAAGCTGCCGCGCTTGTGGCCGAAGAACTCGCTTTCCATCAGTTCGGACGGGATCGCACCGCAGTTGACCGGAACGAACGGTGCGGTCGACCGCGGCCCGAGTTCGTGGATCAGGCGGGCGACGAGTTCCTTGCCGACACCGGATTCGCCAGCGATGTACACCGGCGCCTGGCTGCGGGCAACCTTGGCAATGGTGGCGCGCAACTCGTTCATCGGCGCCGAATCACCGATCAGCTTGCCGGTGCTCGCGACCTGCTCGCTGCGTTTTTCTTCGGACAGTTTCAGCGCGGTCTGCACCAGTCGGCGCAATACGCTGATGTCGACCGGCTTGGAGACGAAGTCGAACGCACCTGCTTTCAGTGCGTCGACGGCGGCATCGACGTTGCCGTACGCCGTGATCATCGCGACCGGAGTTTCCGCATACTGCGCGGCGATGAGCGCAATGATTTCCTGCCCCGAGCCGTCTGGCAGGCGCATGTCGGTAAAGCACAATGCGTAGCGTCGTTCGGTGAGCCGCTGACGCGCCTCGGCAACCGTCGCCGCGGTTTCGACCAGCAGATCCATGCGGCCGAGAGTGAGCGTGAGGAGTTCGCGGATGTCGCGTTCGTCGTCAATGACGAGGGCGTATTGCTTGGTCATGCGTGCGAGTCGATGGCCGAAACAGGGGTGGGAAACCAGTGCTACCGCGCAGCGTAGAGCGTGACGGGCATCAACGCAAAGACTGGATCATCCGGAGGGGACGCCCGCCGCGTCAGGCCGATTGGCGCGCGGCGCGCGGGCTGAGCATCGAGCCTGAGCCCGCCGGGGTGAGGGTGATGCGGAAACAGGCCCCGCCGCCGGCAACGGGCACGTATTCGAGCGACGCCTGGCTCGCTTCGCTCATCTGCTTGGCGAGATACAGGCCGAGGCCGGTGCCGTATTCGTGGGTGGTGTAGAACGGTTCGAAGATCTGCGCGGCAACCTTGGGCGGAATGCCGGGGCCGCGGTCGACAATCTCGATCAGTGGCGGACCCTTGTCGGTGGCAAGCCGCGCAACCACGTTCACGCGCGCCGGCTGGTTCGGCTGGCGACCGTAACGGATTGCGTTCTGCACCAGGTTCCACACCACCTGCTGTAGATGCTGCGGATCGACCATCGCTTCGATGGTGCGGTTCTGGGTGACCGCGCGCAGATGATCGCCGCCCAGATCGTTCGATTGCTTGTAGTCCTCGACGAACGCGAGGACCCACGCGTTCATGTCGATGCTCTCAGGTCGCGAGCGCTCACGTCGCGACAGCTGCAGAATGTTCTCGACCACGTCGTTCGCACGTGTGCAGTGGTTGTTGACGATGTCGACGAGGCGCTTGTCCTCGGCGTTGAGCTCCGGCGATTCGGCCAGCAGTTGCGCCGAATAGCGGATCGCCGCGAGTGGATTGCGGATCTCGTGGGCGATCGAGGCGGACAA
>NZ_JBDSWZ010000244.1:0-8413 GCF_039926425.1 Dokdonella sp. | reverse complement strand
CGGCGGCTCGATCATGGCCAAATGGTGCCTTTCCCACCACAAGGAATCCTTCCTCTACGAGCGGTTCGACGAGATCACCGAGATCATGAAGGCCTATGACGTCGCCTACAGCCTCGGCGACGGCCTGCGCCCCGGCAGCATCGCCGACGCCAATGACGAGGCCCAGGTCGCCGAACTCTACACCCTCGGCGAGCTGACCAAGCGCGCCTGGGCCCAGGATGTGCAGGTGATGATCGAGGGCCCCGGCCACGTCCCGATGCACAAGATCAAGGAGAATATGGACAAGCAGCTCGAAGTCTGCGGCGAAGCCCCCTTCTACACATTGGGGCCGCTCACCACCGACA
This sequence comes from Dokdonella sp., assembly GCF_039926425.1. Taxonomy (GTDB): domain Bacteria; phylum Pseudomonadota; class Gammaproteobacteria; order Xanthomonadales; family Rhodanobacteraceae; genus Dokdonella_A. The sequence goes on along the minus strand of NZ_JBDSWZ010000244.1, from coordinate 8,069 downwards.
TCGCGCCCGGCTATGACCATATCACCAGCGGCATCGGCGCCGCGATGATCGGCTGGTACGGCACCGCGATGCTTTGCTACGTCACGCCCAAGGAGCATCTCGGCCTGCCCGACCGCGACGACGTCAAGGTCGGCGTCGTCACCTACAAATTGGCCGCCCACGCCGCCGATCTCGCCAAGGGCCACCCCGCCGCGCGCCTGCGCGACGATGCCCTCTCCCGCGCCCGCTTCGAATTCCGCTGGCGCGACCAGTTCCATCTGTCGCTCGATCCCGACACTGCGGAAAATTACCACGACCAGACGCTTCCCGCCGAGGGCGCCAAGACCGCGCATTTCTGCTCGATGTGCGGGCCGAAATTCTGCTCGATGAAAATCACGCAGGACGTGCGCGACTACGCCAAGGAGCATGGATTGATGGAAACGGACGCACTCGACGAGGGCATGGCCGAGAAGGCGGCTGAGTTCCGTGCCGCTCCGGAGGTCTACCAGCGCGTTTGAACGCCGTTATCATGTGCGGACCGAGGGAGCAGCGGGTGCGCACAGGCGTCGCTCCGAGACCCATGAATCCATGAAACTTTCCGTTCCCATCATCCAGTTGCCACTGCTGTTCGACGCCGCCGCGCTCGCCGCTGAGATCGCTGTGTTCGACGAAGGCATGTGGCGGCCGCATCCAAGCGGCACGCCGGGCAACACCGCGTTGCCATTGGTCGCCGTCGATGGCGATGCGGCGATGGGTGATGCGCTGGACGGCCCGATGCGCCCGACGCCAGCGCTGGAACGCAGTCCGTACATGCTGCAGGTGCTTGGCAGCCTGGGCGCAGTGCTGGGACGCACCCGCTTGATGCGCCTATCGGGTCGATCCGAAGTACAGCAGCACGTCGACTTCGACTACTACTGGAATGAGCGCGTGCGTGTGCACGTTCCGATCCTCACGCAACCCGAGGTGCGCTTCGCGTGCGGCGATGAAGTGGTCAACATGGCGCAGGGCGAGTGCTGGATCTTCGATACATGGCGTCAGCACAATGTATACAACGACGCGAATGTCGCCCGAATCCATCTGGTGGTCGACACCGTCGGCTCGACTGCGTTCTGGGATCTCGTCAATGCGGGCAGGACGCCCGCGATGCCGAAGTCCGGCTGGCTTGCGCGCTTCACCGCGCCGCAGCCGCATGAACGCGCGTCGGAGCTGATGTTCGAATCGGTCAACAGCCAGTCGCCGATGAGCTACTGGGAGCTGCGCGGACACGTCACGTTCCTGCTCGGCGAAGTGGAGCCGCAGTCCCGCATGCAGCCCATTGCGCAAATGGCGGGCGTGTTCGTCAGGGAATGGCAGACGTTGTGGTTCCACTGCGGCGCAGACGATGCCGCGCTGCCGCGCTATCGCCAGGTGCTGGACGGGTTCCTCGCGCAGTTCGCGCAGGCGGCCGCGGGAATCAAGTTGCGCAATGGTGCGGACTTGCCCGCGTCGATGCGTGGTCTGCTGGCCCGTGCAGTGCGCAGGGCCAAGGCGCTGCCGTTCGTCGAGGGGACGGTGGAAACGCAAGCTGCGAAGCCGATCGCCAACGTCGTTCGCCACGCGGCGGACGCGTATGCATTCGACCGGCCGGTGTTCATCGTGTCGCCTCCGCGCTCTGGTTCGTCGCTGTTCTTCGAGACGTTGGCGCGCGCTCCCGGAGTCTGCACGGTTGGTGGCGAGAGCCATGGTGTGATCGAGGGTATCGGCGCGCTCAGCGCAGTGGCGCGCGGCTATGATTCGAACCGGCTGGACGAATCCGATGCGTCACCGGAGGTCATCGAGGAATTGCGGCGGCGCTTTGCCGCCAGAGCGAAGGATCGCGAGCAACGATCGCCACAGGGTCGGATCCGGCTGCTCGAGAAAACGCCGAAGAACGCGCTGCGCGTGCCCTTCCTCGCACGCGCGTTTCCCGATGCCGTGTTCGTTTATCTGTATCGCGATCCCCGCCAGGTTCTCTCCAGCATGATGGAAGCGTGGGAAACGCGCGGCTTTCGCACCTATCCCGAGTTGCCCGGATGGAGCGGCCTTCCGTGGTCGCTGTTGTTGACGCCCGGCTGGCGCAATCTGGTCGGCTACCCGCTTGCGCAAATCGTCGCGACGCAATGGGAAACCACCACGCGGATCCTGCTCGACGACCTCGATCGACTTCCGTCGAATCGACGATGCGTTGCGCGATACGACGGGCTCATTGCCGATCCGGACCGGGAGATCCGGCGTATTTGCCAAACGCTCGAATTGGCGTGGGACAGTCCGCTCGGCATCCGCTTGCCAATGGCCCGGCATACGGTCTCCGCCCCCGACCCTGAGAAATGGCGGCGGCGGCAGCATGAGATCGAGCCCTTGCTCGCGCAAATGACGGAGACGGTTGCGCGTGCTGCCGCGTGCGCCGAACGCTAGCGCGATGCGCGCGAAAGAATGATTCGGATGTGCCCGTATGCGCTGTTTTTCGCATTCGGTGTTTCCTGGAAAATCCGGTGTCGGTCAGCTTCGGGACATGAAGATCCCGTAAAATGAAGCGGTCGTGCCCGCGGGCGCGAACCCCTCGGCGACCCACCCACCATCAGGAGTCAGGCATGGCCGCAAAACCGTTCCTTTCGGACATCAAGACGATCCGCCAGCGTGCGCGCGAGCACATGGAGCGGGGCGCAGTCACCGACAGTTACACCCTCGATCGCGACACCGTGCTCAAGCTGCTCAACGAGGCGCTCGCGACGGAAATCGTCTGCGTGCTGCGCTACAAGGCTCATCACTATCTTGCGTCAGGCATCAATGCGAAAAGCGTCGCGGCCGAGTTTCTCGAGCATGCGAATGAGGAGCAGGTGCACGCAGACCAGATTGCAGAGCGCATCACCCAGCTCGACGGCACGCCGAACTTTTCGCCCGAAGGCCTGTTGACCCGCAGCCATGCGGAGTTTGTCGTGCCTGAGGACCTGGCTGGAATGATCGAGGAAAACCTGGTTGCCGAGCGCATCGCGATCGACAGCTACCGGGAAATCATCAACTACGTCGGCGACCGCGACACGACCACCAAGCGCATGCTCGAGGGCATTCTCGCGATGGAGGAAGAACACGCGGAAGACATGAAGACGTTGATGGAAGACTTCGGCAAGAAGGGAGAGCCGGCAAAGCCGAAGGAGCGATCTGGCGACAAGGCGGGCAAGTCCAAACGCTGATGGTGGGCAGTGCGTCGGGGTCGAACCCGACGGAGCCCGATCAGGTCATCGGGGCCATGTGCGGAGTTGGCGAGCGCGCGTTTGTTGAACTGCAGGACACGGCGCGAATGCGCGTCGTGTGTTGAGGCACAATGGGGTCCCATCTCCCGCTTCGTCTGCAGGCTGATCGTTCTGACGATCCAGGGCCTGCGACGACCGATGACATCCGCCGATACCGGAGCTCCGCATGGCCAGCTTTTCCGCAACCGCCGGGTCCGGCAGACGTTTCCTGTTCGGTGCGATTGTTGCGCTCGTCAGTCTGTATGTCGTCGGGGTCATTGCGTTGATGTGGTGGTGGGATCACGAGCCGCCGCACTTCGATGTCGCCGCGACGGCGCAGGCGCGGATCGCTGCGAAGAACGAACACGTCGTCACCGGGACGATCACTACTGCAGCACTGATCACCTCGGCTGAAACGTTGCTGGACAAGCGCGGGGGATATCTCAGCAATGACCGGTTTCCTCCGGGCGTGTTGATGGATAACGTACCGAACTGGGAATTTGGCGTGCTGACCGCGACGCGCGATCTGGTGCAGTCGCTGCGCAACGCGTTCAGTCGCTCGCAGACACAGTCGGTCGAGGACAAGGACCTGCAGGAAGCGGATCCGCTCTTCAGTTCGCCGAATGATCGGTGGCTGCTTCCCAGCTCAGAGAGCCAGTACCGCAAGGCGGTCGCGCACGTCGACGGCTATCTCACGCGCCTCAGCGACGACGACGCCAGCAATGCGCAGTTCTACGCACGCGCTGACAATCTCACCGATTACCTTCAAACGGTCTCGGCTCGGTTGGGTTCGTTGTCGCAGCGCCTGTCGGCAGCGGCGGGGCAGGTGCGGATCGACACCGACCTGGCGGGAGACCAGCATGCTCAGCAGTCCACCCCTGCGCTGAGTCCGCGCATGGTGCAGACGCCATGGAACAAGATCGATGACAACTTCTACGAGGCGCGCGGCTACACCTGGGCCTTGCGCGAGCAGCTTGAGGCGATCCGGATCGACTTCGCGCCGATCCTCGCGAGCAAGAACGCCGCGGTCAGCCTTGAGCAGGTCATCCGCGAACTGGAGGAATCGCAGAAGCCGATTGGAAGCCCGATGGTCCTCAACGGCACGCCGTTTGGATTCTTCGCCAATCACTCACTGGTGATGGCCAACTACATCTCGCGCGCGAACGCCGCGGTGATCGACCTGCGCGAGTTGCTCAAGCGCGGGTAGTGGGATCGGAGGCTGGACGACCACAGGTCGGCCGGCAGCTCCCTGATCCTCCAATCAAACGCGCCGCCGGGAATTGGGGACGTCGTCCAGCATGCGGCTGTGCACGAACGCGACGCTGCCAGACACCGGCGGGCCACACCGTCGACGATCCTTCGGCGACTGCGGCGATGACCGCAAATGGGACAACCCTGGCGACTCCATGCCAAGATCCAATCCTTTTTGTCCTCTGCCAACGTCGTGACCATTCCTCCGCTCTTTTCCATCCGCACGGATGCAGCGCCTTGGCGTGCGTTCGTCGAGCATCCTCTGTTCCTCGGGTTTCTGTTGTTGCTACCGGTGGTCTGGCTCCTCGGTCCGGTGCCGATCGACGAAACGCGCTATCTCGCGGTCGCATGGGAAATGCGCCAGACCGGCGAGTTCCTCGTGCCGCACCTCAACGGCGCGACGTATGCGCACAAGCCGCCGATGCTGTTCTGGATGATCAATGTCGGCTGGCTGGTGACCGGCGTCCACGCGTGGACGGCACGCGCGATGACACTGGCCTGTTCTCTGATCACCCTGATTCTGATGCAGCGATTGACCTTGCGGCTCGGCGCATCGGAGAGCGCTGCGCGGCACTCGATGTGGCTGGTGCTTGGGGCGATCTATTTCGGGTTTTTTGCGAACGCGATCATGTTCGACGTGCCGCTCACCACCTGCGTGCTGCTGGCGGTGCATGGCCTGCTGGATCTGGTCGAAGGACGGTCGCGCCGGGGTATTCTCGTCACGGGAGTTGCGATCGGCCTCGGTATCCTGCTGAAGGGTCCGGTGATGTTGCTCGACATCGCATTTGTCGCACTCGGCGCACCGTGGTGGGCGCGGGATGCGCTGCGCGGTCGGCGGGCGCGCTATTTCGGTGTGTTTGGCCTCGCGTTCCTGCTCGGTGTCGCCATCGGTCTCGCCTGGGCGATTCCCGCAGCGCTGCACGGCGGCGACGCGTACGCGCGCGCGATTTTCCTCAACCAGACCTTCGACCGGATCGAAGCGGTCAAGGGCGCGAGTGCGCATGGACGTCCGTTCTGGTGGTATGCAGCGGTTTTTCCGCTGATGTTGCTGCCGTGGCCACTGGTGATGCGCGGTTCGTGGCAGCGATTGCGGTCGTTGCAGGATGATCGCGCGGTCCGGCTCGGACTCGCGTGGGTCGTGCCGACGTTCGTCGCGTTCTCACTGATCGGCGGCAAGCAGCCGCACTATCTGTTGCCGGCGATTCCGGGAGTTGCGCTGATTCTGGCTGTTGCGCTCGAGCGCGGCGCCTTGCGGGTGCGCACCGGTGTATTCGGACTGGTCCTCATCGCGGTCGGGGTCGCCTTCGGATGGATCTCGCAGCATCCGCCGTCGCACTTCAGCGACGCCTACTTCGGCGACACGTCGGTTGCCTGGGCAATCGGCATCGCCGTCATCGGTGCGGCGATGCTCGTTTCTTCCCGACGTGCCATCGAGCCTGCGTGGCCGGCACTGGCGACGTTGGCGGTGGTGCTGATCATCAAGATCGCGATCGTGCAGGGTCCGGGCGAGCGTTACGACGTCAGTCGCATTGCCACGCAGATCGCCGCCGCGCAGCAACGAGGCAAGCCGATCGTGTGCCTCGGCTGGCACCACGGCGTATTCGAGTTCGCCGGGCGGTTGAAGGAGCCGCTGCTCGTGATCGAAGGCATGAACGAATTCGCCACGTGGACACAGCAGCATCCGGACGGCCTGGCCGTCAGTTTCTATGCACGCTTCCGCTTCCGCGCGACGCCGGTGTTCACGCAGCCGTTTCGCGGCGTCGAGGTGTCGATCTGGAATGCGACGGAGGCGCTGGCCTCCGGCGTCGATCCCGCGGTCGAACACGTTCGCGACGGTGGCGACAGCGGCGAAGAGGCGACCGACGACTGACGCGCGTCGTTCAGAAGGCCGGCTTTTCCGCAGCCGAACCGTAGCGCTCCACACCGGCGAGGATCTCGTTTTTCGCGGCCGCGGCGTCGACCCACCCCTCGATCTTCACCCACTTGCCCTTTTCGAGATCCTTGTAGTGCTCGAAGAAGTGGCCGATGCGTTCGAGCCAATGCCCCGAAACCTGGTCGATGTCGGCAATGTGCGCGTAGCCCGGAAAGGTTTTCGGATGCGGGACGACGACCAGTTTCTCGTCGGCGCCAGCCTCGTCGGTCATGCGCAACATGCCAACCGGTCGGCAGCGCACCACCGAGCCCGGCACCAGCGGCAGCGGCAGGATCACCAGCGCATCGAGCGGATCGCCGTCGCCGCCAAGCGTCTGCGGCACGTAACCGTAGTTGCACGGGTAGCGCATCGGGGTGGACAGCACGCGGTCCACGAAGATCGCGCCGGACGCCTTGTCCACTTCGTACTTGACCGGCTCGGCGTCTTTCGGAATTTCGATGATGACGTTGATTTCGTCCGGCACCTTGGCGCCGGCAGGAACGCGTTCCAGACCCATGGGGACTCCTGTTGTCGCTTCGCCCGGTTTCGGAACCCAAGTTGCCGAAACGGAAGTAAGCGCGGCGCCGGTGCCGGCACACGCGCATTGGCAGGCGCAAGGCCCGCGCGGGCGCGAAGAATACGGCAAACGCTGTCCCGGCGCAGCGGGTCCCGAATGATGCACCGGGAAGAAAACGTGGCCGTCCTCGTCGCGACCGGAAATGATTCCGAACGCCATCGCCGCCCACCGAGCATCGCGTACCGCCGCCTCACACCATGAAGCGGCGTCTTCGGTGGTCGGTCAGGGCGCTTTCGGCGGCGACGGATGGAGCTTCTCGCGCTGCTCGGCAATCGCGCGCGCCGCGCTGAGCACCACATCGGACGGTACGCGCACGCGGTAGTCCGGGTGGACGTACGAGAACTGCAGCACGCCGTCCGCATCGACGATGTACACCGCCGGCACGGGCAACGCGTGGTGCGTGTCGCCGGACGACGCGTCCAGATCGATGCCGTACTCCTTGTAGCGGGCGATGGTGGCGGCGTCGACGCGATAGGCAATACCGAACGCGCGGATCGCGCTGGCCGAGCTGTCGGAGAGCAAGGTGTAGTCGAGCGCATCCTTGCCGAGCGTCTTGCGCAGTTCCTCCGGTCGGTCCGGACTGATCGCGATCGTCTGGTAGCCGAGCGCCGTGAGGTCTTTCTGGATCAGGCGCAGGTTGCTCAGCTGGAGATTGCAGAACGGGCACCAGCCGCCTCGATAGAACACGAGCACGGCCGGCTTGCCCCCGACCGCCTTGACGAGCGACGTGCCCGCACCATCGACGGTGCGCAACGTGGCGTCGGGCAGCGCGCTGCCGAGCAGCAGCGGTGTCACCCGGTCGGGGGCGGTTGCGAAATCCGCAGCCTGGACAGTGCCGAGCAATGCGGCGAAGACGATCGTGGCGAGCAAGCGCATGGTGTTTTCCTTCGACGAGCCCTCCTAGACCCTGTGTCCGTCGCAAATCTTGCAAGCGCGGCATGCGCCGATCTGACAACCCTTGGTGTACTTCGGTGCGGTCCGCGCAGGAATTTTCGCGAAAGCGCGGCTGCACAAGGCCGTCACTCGCGTCTTGCTAAGGTGCTTTCCTCTACAAACGGAAAAGGGTGCAGGACAACGGCAACCAAGCGGCGACCATGTCGCC
>NZ_JBDSWZ010000243.1:0-20459 GCF_039926425.1 Dokdonella sp. | reverse complement strand
TTTCCGCCTTCGTGACGTAGCGCGCCGTTCAGAAGCATCGCGGCTGAAGCCGCTCCCACAGAATCATTGTGGTTGACACGCACGCCGCGCCGCGTTGTTCGCGGCGCGGCGAGTCGATCCTTCAGTTCGGCGGTGCCATCGTCAGCCACGGCACATCGCCTTCGAGCGCGACGCGCAGGCGCACCAGTGCTCCACGGTCGGTGAATTCGGTCGACTGAAGCGACACAGCGCCGGAGGTGAGGACGAGGTAGCCGTCTTCCGTCGCACTGGCGGACTGCCATGCAAGGTCGAGCGGTGCCGCGTCGAGGTCGATCGTCTGCCAGGCGCCGGCCCTCGTTCGTCCCCGCGCATCGCGCGTGTCGACGCGCATCACGCAGTGCTCCCCGAATCGCGCGAGGTCGATGGAGAACGCCGTTCGCGTACCAGCCAATTCGCCGGTTGCGACCGTCACCGGAGCAATCCCGAGGCGATCAAGCAACGACGCACTCACACTCAATTGCGCGCTGACGAAACCGCCTGCAGCCGAGTATTCCGCGAGCGGGCGTGGCGCTGTGGCGTCGTCGAAGCCGTCTCGGAAGATCACGACCGTGTCCGCGGGCGTGTCGGTCGCGACGTTGTTGGCAGGATTCGGATCCACAACGTTCGTAACCATGTTCGCGTCCACCGTGGCCTCGAGCAATCCGCTGGCCGGTTCGGCGTCAAGGACGCCTGACAACACATAGGTGACGTGCGTCGATGGCGGCAGGATGACGGTATCGCTGAAGAAGTCGTTCGCACCGCTCAGGCAGGTGGCGCCGCCTGACGATATGCACGTCCATGAGAGGCTGGGCATCTCCGACGGCAGCAGGCCGACGATGTGGACCGTTGCGGTGGCGGAATCCGGACCCGTCTCGTTGGACAGCCGTATCGTGTAGTTGACGAGATCGCCGACCTGCACGAATTGGCGGCCGTCATCGATCGTCACCGCAATGTCGACCTGTGGCGCGGTGCCGTTGCCGGACAACGTGATTGTTCCGCTGCCGGGGGCGCTCGAAGTGACGTTGATCACCTGGGTGGCGGCTCCAACCGAGAATGGCAGAAACGCATAGCTCACAGTGCAACTGCCGTTGGCAGCGATCGTGAAGGGAGCGTTGCCGCAGGTTCCACCCGCATTGAAGAACGGTGCGCTGGCGTTCGACCGTGCCGTGACATCGAGCGACGCGTTGCCGCTGTTTCCCAGCGTCACGGTCATCTGGCCGCTCGTCGTTCCGACCACCTGGTTACCGAAATCCAATGCTGTTGGCGTGATCGTCAGGTGTCCCTCGAGTACTGCCTGCACCGTCGTCGTCACCGTCGTCGCGTTGTTGCCCGGAAACGGATCGGCGGTACCCGACGACGCCGAGATCATGTTGGACAGCACGGTCGCGCCCGCGACGTCGGTTGCTACCTGGACCACAAGCGTGAAACCCGTGTCGCCCGTGGCAACCGACGGATTGGCGCACGAGATCGCACCTGCCGCGCCGACTGCAGGCGTCGAGCACGACCAGCCAGCGGGCGCCGTCAGGGAAACAAACGTCGTGCCCGTCGGCAATGTGTCGGTGAGCACAGCCGTCGTCGCCGCGCTGGGGCCACCGTTGGTCAACGTCACGGCGTAGGTGAGGTTGCTTCCCGCGACGACCGGATCAGGCGAGTCGGTCACATCGAGGGTCAGGTCCGCCAACGCTGTGACCGTGGTTGTCGTCGATGCGCTGTCGTTGGCCGAATTCGGATCACCAGCCGTGGACACCGTCGCCATGTCGGAAATCACCGTGCCCGCGGCCGTCGTCGGATTTACGGCCACCTGCAACACGAACACCGAGCTGCCGAGTGCAATCGACGACGCGCTGCAACTGACAGTGCCGCCAGCGCCGATCGCCGGGGTGGTGCACGTCCAGCCGGCGACGGGATCCATCTCGACGAACGCCAACCCCGACGGCAACACATCCGTCCAGCTGACCGCACCGGACGCATCAGGTCCGACGTTGGTGAGCGTGACCGTGTACGTGAGGTTGGTACCGGCCGTCACCGGATCCGGCGAGTCCGCGAGCGAGATTGAGACATCCGACGACGTCGTCCCGAACAGTCCCACCACGACCGGATCATGATCCGACGCGCGATACGGCGACAACGGCTGGAACACGGTGCGTGGTGGCACCAGCGCGGATCCGTCGGGCTTTTCCTCGAACGTCGATTCGCCGGCATCGCGGATCTCGTCGTTGTAGTCGAGCAGGTCCGTTTCGTCTGCATTGATGTGCCACGCGTCGGCACCGGTGATCTGACTGACCAGGCTCTCGCTCGCAAACGCGTAGTCCAGATGGCCGAGTTCACCACTGAAAACATACGAGTACGCGTCGGTTCCATGCAGCAGTGTTTCCAGGTCGCTGTAACCGCCCGCTTCGAGCGTGGTCACTGGAGTCTCGTGTGCATACGAATTGAAATCACCGAGCAGCAGCACGTCCGGGTCGCCGGCGGCAGGAATCACCGTGTCATTGATCCACGTGAGCAGGCGCGTCGACTGCTGCGTGCGCGTCTGCGCCCAGCAGCCCTGGCCGTCGTTCTGATCCGCATCGGGGCCGCTTGTCGGGCAGCTGCCCTTGGACTTGAAGTGGTTCGCGACCACGGTGAAGCGCTGGCCGGACGCACTGTTCGCCGCGTCGACCACGTCATAGGTCTGCGCGGTCGGCGGGCGGTTGTGGATCGGATCCAGATCGACCAGAGGCGAACCAACCGGCGACACGATACCGGTGCGATACACCTGCATCACGCGGATCGCATCGGTGCCGAGGGTGCCGCCGGTGTTGGCGAACGCATACGGATGCGCGCCGCCGCAGCGATCGTTCACCGCCCCGAGCAGATCGTTGATCGTTACCGCCGGCGTGGTGTTCTCCAGCTCCATGAACGACGCAACGTCGGGATTGAGCGTGCACACGACGACCGATGCGCGCTCACGCTGGCGGTCGAGCTCGGCGATGCTGTCGGCGCCGCGGCAGTCGAGCGTGCCCGACGGTCCGCAAGGACCCGAGCTCGAACTCGACGTCGTGTCGATCGTGGTGAAGTAGTTGAGCAGGTTCATGCCGACCGCGCGGATCGCGCCGCCGACGGCAGGCGGTGTTACCGGGCGCGGGTTGGCGACGGTGAACTCGGTGGGATACGCCGCGCTCGGACGGATGCGCCAGGTGTTGGCGCCGAACCCGGCCCACGACCAATGCAGCACCCCGGTGAGATTCTCGACGTGATCGCCGCCGCGGAAGAAATCGATGCCCTGCGTGCCGACCGAGAAGCCGCCGTTTGCACGCGGGTAGAACACCGACTGGCTGCCATTGGGCTGGCTGAGTGGCGCCTCCTGCAAATTGTTGTCGTCGTCGAGGATCACCTGGCGGCGCGCGAGGTCGGCCAGGTGCGTGGCATACCCAGCCACATCCGGTGTGTTGTCTTCGGTGAACGTGCGCGGCCGGTCGCCCTGGACCAGTTCGATCTGGCCGAAGCGGAACAGCTCGAAGTATTCCGACACCGTCAACGTGTTCGTGTAGGTCACCAGCATGGCTTCGCGCGCTTCGTAGAAGGCGTCGACGTCGCCGGCGATCGGCAGGCTGATCGCGCTCGGAGTCACGTCCGCCATGTGGTTTCCGGCATCGGTGACGACGACCGTGGAGGCCGCGGTCGGCGTCAACTCGGTCATGCCCTGGAATTCGGACACAACCCCGGTGACGCGCACGCGCTGGCCTTCGGCGACGGCGTTCGGCGCGCACAGTCCGCAGAACACGAAGATCCCTTCGGACGTATCTGGATCCGCGTCGACATCGGCGTCCTCCTCCTGCAGGAAAAACCCCGAGAGCTTCGTCGCGCCGAGGAAGTTGCCGACGACGACGCCTTCGACCGTCGCCGTCGCACCGGGGATCGGGGTCGTCGCGCCGCTGCCCTGCACATCGTGGATCCTGATGATGCCAATATCGTCACTGACAATCGTGCCGAGGCCCTGTGCGTCGGCGACCGTTGCGCCGGTTGCGTTGGCGAGGTTCACGAAAAACGTTTCGCTGGCCTCCGCTGTCGTATCGCCGTTGACGAGCACAGTGAACGTGTAGGTGGTGCTGCCGGCAGGAATCGTCTGCGCGGTCAGCGACGCGGCGGTGTAGTCGGACGGCGCGATGGCGGTGCCGTCCGCGGTGGCGATGTCGAACGTGACATCGGTTGGCGACGCGGCAGACAGCGATACCGTGAACGTGAACGTCGTGGTGCCGGCATTGCCTTCATCGAGCGACACATCGTTGATGCCCAGCGTCGGGCCACCCGTGCCATCGGTGCCGTGAGGAGTGACCGAAACGTCGTCGATCGACAGCCCATGGTCTGAACCGCTGTGGTCCGGATCCGACCAGCGCAGCATGATTTCCGAACCGTTTGGAAGCGAAAGCCCGCTGATCGTGAACGTTTTGAGCGTGCGGTTCGCTGCGAGGTTTCCGTTCAGCGCACCGGCGGTACCACCGGTGACCGGGCTCGTGAAATCGAGGTCTGCAACCGCGTTTCCTGCAGACTGGAATTCGGTCAGCGAACCAGTGACTGCAGGCGTGCCGACAAGATACGAAAACGCAATCGTCTGCGCGGCGGCAGCGCTGTTGCGCCACTGCTCACCCGCGTAGGCGACATCGAGCGAGGTGATCGTCCCGCCCGTGTTGTTCTGCAGACGCGCGCCCCAGAAGAAGTTTCCGGCGGCGGCGTTGCTTGAGCCGATCGAACCGAGTGCACGATCGGCGCTGGCAGCCAAGCCATAGCTGTAGAGGTTGCCACCATTGCCGGTCCCTGTGTCCGCAGCAATCGCCGTGCCGGTTCCGGTGCGAACGGCATACCAGCCGGGAATCGTCGCGTTGGCAACCCAGGTTGCAGTGCCGCTCGACGGAAGGCTGTCGAACGTCTGCGCGTACGGCACATCGAGCGCGGTCAGCGACACTTGTGCAACGGCGGGCGCCGCAAAGCCGAACGCGAAGACGCAGATCGACGCGCACGCCGGAGAGATGCGCAGCGACGCAAAACGACGAGCGACCCGCGCAATCGGCGCGCAGAAGATTGGAAACAACATCGTGAAATACCCCCGGAATACCGCGCTGGCTGGCGCAGCGTGCAAAGTCTACAACAAGGTTTGCGCGACATTGCAGGCACGCCGCGAGAGCGCACTGCGTTCGATCAGCCGCGAAAACCCACGTGATCAGCGGCGGAACGATGGCGGATCGATACGACAGCGTCATTACAACCGCAGTGCGCGATATCAATCGCGGCGCAACGGGAAACCACTGACGATGAGTCTGCGGATGGGGCCGCCATCGACGCGCTCTTGCCGGTTCCAGCGCAGCGCGCGTCCATCCCGTTTCTGATCGCGCTGCACACCATCACCGAAGCCAGAACGCAACCGCCGCGAAGTGGGCTGCGGGAGCGCGCGGTTCGCACTGCATCGGGCACGGTTGAAAAAATCCTGCGCGATCTCCTCGTCGTGACCCGCACCCGTCGCGCCGGCGCTACAGATGGAAATCACGCGAGCCACCCGATCCCGGGAGCGATCGTCCATTCGAAGAAGGAGCGGGTCGACATCCTCGATGACGTTCGAGTGTTCTCCGCGCGATTTCGAGAACGACGCATCCTACGTCGCAGCTGTTGCTTCCACTTCAAGCTTCCAGCGGGGTTCGAGCAACCGACAGCACACGACCGTCGAGGCGGGTCGGTGCGTACCCAGGTGCTTCAGCCGCATGAGTCCATTGGCTTCATCGTATTTTGGATCTGCCAGATAGGTACGCAGAGCGACAAGGTTGCTGACGGTCATACCGGCGCTGGCGAGGATCGTGGCCAAGTGTTTCCAGATCAGTTCGGCCTGACCGTCGAACGACTCCGGCATGGTCTTGCCGTCGTTCTCGTACCCGTTGAGTCCGCTGATGAAGAGGAGGCGAGATTCACCTCTGACTTCCACCGCGTGGCTGTAGGCACGATACGGTGGGAAGACGGCGGGCGGATTGTGTTCGATGATTGGCATTCAAAGCGCCCGCGTTACGTACTGGGATGCCGCACGTTCCCACTGGCGAAGCACCAGAACGGCAGGGCCGATCTTGCTCGCATGGAGCGAGGCGATCAAGGCAATCGGCGACAGGCCCCCCGGGTCTCCGTGCATGGGCTGCCGTAGTCGTCACAACACGCCCCTGCCGCGACATTCGAAGGTGGGCTCTGATCGTGAAATTTGTGCGCGCCGTCTAACGTGGGTCGACCGCGTGGTGTGTCCGCATTCGATACGCACTGGCGCGATCAACGGGAACCCCGCGTCGGCACACGCGACGGGGATGTAGCCCAACGCAGTCTTGCTGACGTCCGCGCAAACCAGGACCCGCTCGCGCAATCCGCAGCGCGTGTTGCGACAGCGCCCTTTTTATCGCGTTGACCGACGATGACAACCCGCATTCCACAACCTGAATCGGGCGAGGAACATCTCGCGCCGTGACGCGTTGAATCGGCGCGCCGTTCCCCGCTTGCAAGGGATTGGGTGATTGGGCATCAACACACCTGGACTGTAACGTGCGGCGCGAGGGCCGCGAGGAACGCGTGCGCGTCGAAGGCTGCACCAGCCGGAAGAACGCCCCTTCCGCGTATCGCGCCGGCGAGGATGCGCTCAAGCGCCTCCACCACCAGCGGCGCGCTGACCGCGTAAATGTCCTGTCCGCTGGCGTCTGCACGACGGAGTTCTCCGCCGCGGCGAACATGCACGCTCATCGCAAAGCGTTGCGACGAACGGCCGCTGACGTCGCTGGCAACCGGCGGCGGTGTCGACGGATTGCGGATGTCCTGCAGCGCCGCGAGATTCATGTAGGAATGCAATGACTTCGTTTGCAGATGTCGCGATATGGTGATGACTTCCGAGAGCGGCAGCGCAACCATGGATTGGCTGCCGAACGGCGGCTCGAAATACCAGTGCGCAGGCACTGTTGAATCGGTCAGCACTGCCAGTTCGCTTTTCTCGACGATGAGCCGGGGGTAGTGATTGCGCTGTCCCGTGAGTCGGGTACCGACAGTGGGATGCCAACTGTCGAGCGCGACCGCAACCTCGATCGTGTCGATCGCGATCCAGTCTCCCGCCGCTGCGGTCGCCAGCAGGTCCGCCAGGCCACCGAAGAACGCCATGGAAGGTATGACGATGACGTCGGCGTCGCTGGCGGCTTCCGCATGCTGGTTGAACGCGACCTGGGTTGCGCGCTGCTCGGCGCTGAGATCGAGATAGTGGATACGTGCCCGCAGCGCGGCTTCGATGACCGGCGTCGCCGTGTCGAGGAAGGGGCCGGCGCAGTTGATCACCGCCTTGGCGCCATCCAGCGCTGCGTCGAGCGAAGCCGACTCGACCATCGTCACGACCCGCCGCCGCAATGATGGCCACCTCGCACCCATCGTCGACAGCTTGTCCACGTCCCGACCGATGAGGATTGGTGCAAAACCGCGCCGCACCAGTTCGGCCACCACAAACCGCCCGGTGTGCCCATACGCGCCAACGACCGCAATGTCCGTCATGCGGCCGCGCCGCCATGGAGCGATGCGGTGGCCGATGCGTGTGCTTGCCTCAATTTGACGGCGCACTCCTCGCAACACACCTCGACGGTCTGTCCGCCGACGCGAACCTCGATGGCGGTGTCGTCCAGTGGGCAGTCGCAGGCGGCGCAGGTCTTCTCGTTCATTTGATGCTCCAGTTGAGATGCCCGGGATCGGGCAGCGCCATTGGAGCGCGCGCGGCACCACCGGCGCTGTCGAAAACTTTAGCGATGCAGTGCCACCTGCCGGAACTCGCTCGGCGTGCGCCCGTAAACGTGTTGGAAAGCCGCGCTGAAATGGCTGTGACTGGAAAACCCCAGATCCAGCCCGAGCGCAGTGAGGTCCCCGTACTCGCCGAGAAGATCGAGCGAGCGCGCGAGGCGCAGACGCAGTTGATAGCGATACAGCGGCACGCCCTCGACCTGACGGAAGCTTTGAGTGAGGTACACCGCCGACACGCCGACCTCCGCGGCCACTTCGGCCAGCGTCCAGCGCCGTGCGAGATCGCGCGCCAGCACCAGCTTGGCGCGGTCCACCAGCCGCTGGCGACCGTGGCTGGATTGCGCGGCATGGGTCGTGCGCGGCGCCAGCGCACGATGGATCAGCGTCAGCGCCAGGCTCTCGCCCTCCAGCGCCTCGGCGATGCCTTCTCGCAGCACGTGGCGCAACAGCGCCACCAGCACCTGCGCCCGCGAATCGATGCGCAGGCGAGGCTCGCAGAATCGAAGCGGATCGCGACTGCGCAGCAATGCTGCCGGCGCGACCTCGCACAGCAGGGCCTCGTCCACCGTCAACGCGAGACTGGCGTCGCCGCCCGGGTTCGGATGGCTGATCTGGTAGTCCTCGCCAGCATGGAAGAACAGCACCTGGCTCGCGTCCGCCACCACTTCCTGAGCGCCCACATGACGCACGTAGGTGCCGCGATACGGGAACACCAACTGCATGCGCTGCGCGCGCTCGATCGCGCTCTTGTCGCGACAGGTGCCGAGGCAGAGCACGTCGCGGACGACGATCAGCGGCGTCGAGAGCAGGTTGTGGATGGTGAAGTCCGACATGGCCTTCCGAGCATCGAGGGAGGGAACGACCGATGGATTATCCAGACTCTTCAGCGTCTTTGCCCTGAGGAAAAAAACTGCATCTCGAAAGAATGCGAGGTGGCCGCTTGACGCGCCGCGCTGCTGCGCCTGTCGGCCGGATTGACACCCGCCTGGTGGATCGTGTGGCTGGCGCCGGTTCGGCCGGCGCGGCGACTCCATCGGCGACATGTCTTAACCGGGAACTCTTTGGCGTTTTTCGTTACGACCAGGAGAAAACCCATGTTTCGTCTTTCATCGCCCCATCGTCTTCCCACCGTTCTTGCCTGTCTCTTCGGCTGCGCCTTTGCACCGCTCGCGTTCGCGCAATGGATCTTCGTCGGCCCGGCGAGCGATCCGGAGTGCGACTACACCACGATCCAGGCAGCCGTGGACGCGTGGGCGGCGTCGCCAAGTTCCGATGCCATCACGATCGTCATTTCCAACATGCAGTCGTACCCTGCATCGGCGATCACGATACCGACGCCCGTGGCGAGCACGCAGTTGGGATTGCGCGGGGACATGCCCGGATGCCGGCTGAGCGCTCCGTCCGGGCATGTCGTACTCGACGGTGCCGGCAATAGCGGCGAGCCCGTTGTCGCGATCGACGGCGCGGTGGCGGGAGACGATCACCGATTCGAAATCACGCTCGGCCCGGCTCTGGAGATCACTGGTGGACATGTCGCCGGCAACGGCGGCGGCCTTCGACTCCGCGGCAACGCGGTCGCGAGCCTGTTCGAAACCATCGTCCACGACAACAGTGCCGCGAACGGCGGCGGCGTGTCTGTCGAGACAACCGCTGCCGGCGCGCCCCACCTGATCATGGTGGGCAACGACCACGCTGCCACGATCCGCGACAACGCAGCGACGCAGGACGGTGGCGGACTCTATTGTTCGGATGCCACGACGTACTGCGATCGCTATTGCCTGATCGCGGGCAATACGGCCGGCCGCAACGGTGGCGGTGTTGCACAACAGTCGTGTGAAACGGCCATCTATCCGACCAAAAGCTCCGGCGGCAACGACTTCAATGTCGGACTGCGCGGGAACTCCGCGGTGGGTGACGGCGGTGGCGCATGGGCTTCCGGTGGGTATTTCGCCGTCGGCGGTTCGCCGCCGCTGAAACCGGCACCGGTGGTGGGAAACAACGCGGGGGGAAATGGCGGCGGACTGTACTTCACCAATGCCGGAGCGTTCTCGAACACGCAGAACGGCGTGCAGTTCGACGACAACCAGGCAGACGGCGACGGCGGAGCGCTGTTCGCCGACTCGGGTTTCCTGCAGCTCGGCGCGGGTTTCGGCTGGACCGGCTGCACGGTTTTCGACGGCTGTCCCCGATTCCTTCGCAATCACGCGGGCGGTTCCGGCGGCGCCATCGCCTTGTCGGGCAGCGCGCAAGGCCAGGTGTCGGACACGATGTTCACCGACAACGATGCCATGCGCGCAAGCGTTCTCCAGACGAGCGTCGCCGGTGCCGGGCTCTCGTTGACCAACGCGCAGATTGCAGGAAACCACGGCGCACCCGAATTGCTGCGCTCGTCGGGCGGCACCATCGATTTGCGTTACGTGACGATCGCGGACAACGGAGGGGACAACGACACCTTGATCCGCTTCGACGCGCCCGGTTCGTTCGGCGCGACCAACTCGATCCTCTACGATCTCGAAGGCGCGGCGTCGGGCGTCGTCGTGATCGCACCGACGGGAACCACGCTTTATGTCAACTGCACTCTGGTCGGCAACGACACGGGACTCGCCGGCGAAGCTGGCGTCACGAACCTCGTCGTCGCCGATCCGCAATGGGACACAAGCGGGCTGTATCCGGTGGGCCTGTACGTCCCGGGTCCCGACTCCCCCGCCGTCGACGCCTGCGGCCCGGGGCCGGGAACGATCACCGACTTTCTCGGCACTGCGAGACCGCAGGACGTTGCGAAACCCGACGCCGCCGGGATGTACGACATGGGCGCAGTGGAGCGTTTGCCGGATCATCTCTTTGGCGACGGATTCGAGGAGCCCTGAGCACGCGGCGACGTCGATTGATCTTCGCGAGCGTCGCCGATGGCATTGTTGGATCCAAGAACGTGATGATGACCAACCACGCGCGTCGTCCGGTGACTCCCGATTCCGCCTGCGGTGTTTCCCAACCTGCGAAAATCCAGTGCACGCGTGACGTGCATTGGTTCCATCGAACTGACTGACGAACCTGTGCGCCGAGACGGACGCTGCACGTCGAGCGTCGTCGACTGCGAGACATGCTTGCTCATCGAAGCGCTGCACCTTATCGCGCGACGCCGCACGATCATTACCGATCCCGCAGAGCGGAAAGCGCGCATCGTGCGTCGACGTCGGGTTCGGCTGCTCGCCTCGAGTCGCCGTCGATCGAGACCCGTCGTAGGTCTTTAGGCGTATTCGCTGCCCGCCTTCCGATCGATCTTGTCGTGCGCATGTTTGCCTAGACTCGGGTGCTGCGCGGCATGTTCGCTGCGTTCATTCCGGGGAATTCCATGCTGTCTTCGTTTCCGCGTAGCGCGCTCGCTGCAACCCTGGGTCTTGCCGCGTGCGGCATCGCGCCCGCTGTTGCCGAAGAAACCGAGGCCCTGTTCGAGGAGAACGCGCAACAGGACGACAGCCGCTCGCCGCGTAAACCACGCTCGCCGACCGTGCAGGGAAGTGCGACACCGTGGCTCGGTGACGCGGTGCAAGTGACCGCGAAAGGCACTGCGGCGGATTGGCCGACGACCCTCGCCACCGAGTTGCTCGACTACCAGGACGCGATCGGTGCGCCGGGCGATTTCCAGGACCTCGTGACCCGCGTTCCCGGCGTCGGCGCCACCGGGCAGAACGGTCTTTTCGAAACCTTTTCGATTCGCGGCAGCGGCGGCAACGAAATCCTGATTCTCGTCGCCGGCATGCCGGTCACCGCGCAGCGTCGGGCCGGCGTGCCAGTGGCGTTCGTCGAACCTTCCCTGCTCGGCGAGATCAACGTGACGCGCGGTCCGTCGGTGGTGCACTTTGGCGCCGGCGCGCTCGGCGGAGCGATATCGATCGAACCGCGCTGGTTCGGCGCGCCGACCGCGGCCCTCGGCTATGCCAGCGCCGGCAATGAGGCAAACGTGATGGCGGGCATCGGCTCGGACTCCTTTTCAGTCGGTGTCGCCCGGCACCAGGCAGGCGACAGCGAAGCCCCCGACGGCACTCCACTCAATACGCAGTTCCAGCGCGAGAGCGCGACCGCGCAGTACCGCACCCGTGTTGGCGAGTTCGACGTCGACGCGCTGCTGATGCCGTCACGCACCGAGAACATCGGCAAGTCCAACAGCCGGTATCCCACCCGCGACACCACGTATCCGGAAGACAGCCATACGCTCGGCCGCGTGCGCCTGCGTCACGACAGCGGTTTCCAGGCCAGCGTGCAGGCCCACGCGCAGTATCTCGGTACGCACAACCAGCGCCCGAACACGCCAGATACGTTCGCTGCAATCAGCAGCACCGACATCGGCTCGACCGTGCAGCAGACCTTCGACATCGGCGACTTCAGCAACGACGTCGGCATCGAATATCTCGGTCGGCGCAACGTCACCGGTTACGACGCGGTGCAATCCGTGCACGACCGCACCTACAGCCTCCGTGATGCCAGCGAAGATTCCTGGTCGCTGTTCGCCCTCACCGACTGGCGTCTCACGCCGCAGTTCGCGCTGGAATTCGGCGGGCGCTACACGACCACCGAGCAGGATCAATCAGGCGCGGGATCGAGCGACTCGGACAAGGCCTTCACCGCCGGCGCAGTGTGGACGCCGACAGATGCCAGCCGCTGGACATTCAATCTTGCATCGGGCTATCGATTTGCAACGCTGGAGGAACGTTTCTACACCGGCGTCACCGCCCAGGGCGGGATCATCGGCAATCCGGATCTTGGCTCCGAACACTCCTTGGGCATCGACCTCGGTTACGCCTTGCAGTCCGGAGACTTCAGAACCGAGATCCACGCGTGGCGGATGAATGTCGATGACCTGATCCAGCTGATCGAATTGCAGCCGGATATCCAGGGCTACGTGAACGTCGGAAAAGGCAAGCTGCACGGCCTCGAAGCCGCTGTCGACTGGGCCCCCAGCGCGGACTTCTCGTTGCGAGCAACCGGTGCCATCGTGCGCGGCAAGGACGGCGACGGCTCCACGCTTTATGGCATCCCGCCGCTATCGGCCGCGCTCGAAGCCAGGTACACACTTGCCGACGTCACCCTCGGTGCGCGTTACAGCCACCGCTGGAGTGTCACCCGCCCGGGCTTCGAAGAACTGGAGCGAGCGTCCGTCGACGTGGTGGATGCAGAGCTGCGCTATCCGCTTCGTCCCGACCTCGACGTACAGCTCTACATGCGCAATGCATTCGACGAGCAGTACTACGCAACGTCCGACGAACTGTCGACGTTCGCGCAGGAACGCTCGATCGGCATCAATGTGGTGTGGACGATGCAGTGAGTGGCGGACGCTGCGTGTGCCCGGCGACGCCGACTGGCCGCAGGTTGGTACTTCATCGGCGCTGATGACCGCGCTCCATGCGTCGGCACATCGGTCAGCAGCGCGCGTCCGGATCAGCGCGTGTTCCATCAGACACCGATGCGATAGGCAGGACGTGCGCGTTCGCCAGGCCGGCGGGTGCGCGGTGGGCCAACGCCGTCATCCCCTCAAAATGGAATGACATCTGGATTCGCTTCGCAGACCCCGGCATGGATGCCGTCATGTCACGGGCTCTTCGGGCCGTTGTACGGTCGCCTCCCCGTCGCCTGCTCACTTGCGAGTCGTCAACCGCGCGAAGCGACACTGCTGCTGCGGTTCGCGCGCGACGAGCGTCGTATCCTTCCCTGCTGATCCAGACAAAAAAGCCTGTGGTGCCACGCGTCCCAGCTTCGTGCGACGTTCTGTGGACGCAACGGACACGTTGCTGACGCCTCGATGGTTGAGAGCGGTTGGATACTCTCGGCGCTCGGATGAAGAAGACTGCGCGCTGAGGGAGCGGAATCACCGAGTAGCGCTGTGAGGCGTCGTGCGATGCGAGGATTTTGCGGGACTCGCTTGCCTCGATCGCCATCCTGAGGAGGTTCACGCATCGTTGCTACGGAGCCGAGCGCGACTGATGCCGACACCGTGATTTGCGGCATCCCGACGCTCGCAACCGCTTTTCTCGTCGCCATCGACGTGGGACGGATCTATCGCGCTTGTACAACGCGAGTGCTCACGAAGAGACGCTCTTCTATCGACCCCGAGCGGGCAGCCACACAAAAAAACCGCCGTGCCGGGTGATTGAAATTTGTGCTGCCGAGTTCCGCCCCGTTCCGCACTGCACTCCTTCCCCAACTCCATCATCACGCGATACGCTCGCGACCCGAGTCTCCACGACGCAGCCGTTGGTATCCGAGGTGGGGCGCAGCAACGTATGGGAGCACTGAGCTGGATCTTCACGCTGCTCGCGTTGAATGGCGCGGTGATGGCGGTGCTGCTCGCTGTTGCGCGCATCAACAGGATCGCCAACGGCTTTCTTGCGGCACTCGTCGGCTTGATCTCGCTGAGGCTGGCGATCTACGTGCTTGGCTTTGCGGGCGTCTACGACGACCACCCGTGGATCACGTTTGCTCCGCTGGACGCATCGCTCGCGTTCGGAGCTTTGCTGTGGCTTTACGTCGAATCGCTGACGCGTGGGCTGCCGCCAGAACGCTGGCGCCTGCATCTGTTACCCGCAGGCGTCCAGCTCGCCTATTCCGCGGCAGCGTTCGCGCTGCCGCTGGACGTCAAGTTGCGGTGGTTTCGCGGACCTCATCTTGACTGGATCGAACCGATCGGATTCATCGCGGTACTAGGCTCCTGCGCGGCGTATCTCGCGCTCTGCTGGCGCCGTCAGCGTGCGTATCAGAGCTGGCTTGACGATACGTTCGCGAATCGCGAGCGGTGGCGGCTTGCATGGCTGACGGCGATTCTCGGTGCGTTCGCCGTGACGCTGGCGTTTGCCACAACGGCCGCCGTCATCAATGCCTTCTCAGTGCCGGTCGACTATTTCGGCCGCACGCCCGTCATCCTTGCGTCCTCGCTCCTCGCCTACTTGCTCGGCCTGCTCGGGTGGCGTCACGCCACGGTTGTTCTTCCGCCGCAGCCTTTGACGCACGCGCTAGCGGATGCGCCCGATCCGCGACGTTCCCGACCAGCGGCCATCTTTCCTGCGTGGGCGATGCGAGTGGAGACGGAGGGCTGGTGGCGCGAGGAAGGGCTGACGCTGTCGCAGGTTGCCCAGCGACTGGGCACGTCCGAGCGAACACTGTCGCGTGGACTGAGCGAGGGCGCCGGCCGCAACTTCAACGAGTTCATCAACGGACTCCGCGTGGAGGCGGTCATGCGCGCGATCTCGGGCGGAGCGCGTGACGACCTTCTGTCTCTCGCCTTCGACTACGGGTTCAGCTCGAAGGCCAGCTTCAACCGGGCGTTCCTTCGCTACACGGGAACCACACCGTCACTCTGGCGGGCATCGGCGCCTCAGATATCGCCAACCGGTACGTCTGGCGCGACCTGAGGCGACGTCAGTGGCTGCTGCGCGCAGCCTGGGTTTCCCCTGACGGAGACCTCGAAAATGCTCAGCCTGTTGATGTTGTTCACTGCGGCAGCCACGGTATCGGGCGCATCCTCGCTTTTGCCAAACGACCGAGATGCGCCAGGTTGTGCACTCGACGTGCGGCGCAATGGAGTGATTGTCGAGGCAGCGGCCACTGGCCTCGCAAACCTCGAAGACGGGGCGCCCCTCACCACCGACACCGTGTTCGAGATCGGCTCGGTGTCCAAGCAGTTCATCGGTGCCGGAATCGCGCTGCTGGCCGAGCGCGGCCGTCTCGACGTTGCAGACCCGATCGTGAAGTGGCTGCCCGAACTGCCCCCGCTCTACCGCGGCGTGACCATTTCGATGCTGGTGCATCACACCAGCGGCATCCGCAACTGGAACAACCTGGCCGAGCTGACAGGTCGGGGAGAAGACTCGACCGGCTACGACAATGCGTGGGTGCTCCGTGCGGTCGCTCGTCAGCATGGCGTGAACAACGCGCCCGGTGCGGAGTATCTGTACAGCAATTCGAATTTCGTGCTCGCCGCAATCATCATCGAGCGTGCGTCGGGTCAGCCTCTGAATGACTTCTATCGTACGGCGCTGTTTGCGCACCTCGGCATGACGCACACGCGCTGGCGAACGGACTTCCGTGAGATTGTGCAAGGACGGGCTCAAGCGTACGGGCCGGGCGACCGCGGTGGATGGCAGCTCGACATGCCGCTCAATGGCGTCGCCGGCGCGGGCGGTCTTTTGTCCACGGTCGATGACCTGCAGCGTTGGAACGCTGCGCTGGCGGCGCCCGGGCCGGATGATGCGACGTGGGTCGCTGCGCTGTTGCGCTCCGGAGCACTTGGCGACGGCACGGCTCTCATGTACGGCATGGGCATCGAGACGGCAGCCATCGCCAACGTTGCCGCATTCAGTCACGCCGGCTCAACGGGATCCTACCGCGCATGGCTCGGCTTCTTTCCATCGGAACGCGTGTCGGTTGCGCTGCTGTGCAACTCTGGCGCGGTGAACACCGAGGACCTTGGCCCACAGGTCGCGTCGCGTTTTCTGCCTCGCTCGACTCCCGCTCCCAACGTTTCAAGCGTGGCGATCACGGCGCCGGTCGCCCTTGCCGGCCTCTACCGGAATCGTGCGAATGACACCGTCGTCGAGGCAAAGATCGACGCATCCGGCCTGCATCTCAACGGCGGCCCTGGTTTTGGCTCGATCGACGTGGACCATCTTGCGACCGCTGATGGACGGCGGACCGCAACGGTGCTGCGAACCGCGAGCGATGAGGTCATTGGACTGACGGTCACGCGCGCGGGCAACTCGCCCGTGTTCCTCGAACGCACCGCTGCGTGGAAGCCTTCACGCGCTGAACTTTCCGCATTCGTCGGCCGCTACCAGAGCGACGACATCGATGGCGTGCAGACCGTGGAACTTGCGGGCGACGGCTTGGCGTGGCGCGATCCAGCCGGAGTGCTACACCGTCTCGCCCCCAGTTACCAAGATGCGTTCGATGCGCCCGACGCATCCTGGACACTCCGCTTTCGCCGGATTTCCAAACGCGTCGCAGCTCTCGACATGTCGATCACGCGCGCGAGGCGGGTTTCATTTCACCGCATCGGACCCTGACTGGACTAAAACCGACACGCGAGTCCTCGTTCGGCTCTTTACGACGACTCCAACGCCGGGGAAACGCGCACGGGTCCGTCCGAACTTTGGGCGAAGGTTGACCGTCCGTCATCGGCGCACTCGAGCAAGACTGCAAGGCGAGTCGGAAAAGTCACCGCTGACATGTCTGAAAAACCGCCGGCTTCTCGCCGACGGTCCGCTCTTCACTCTGGTGGGAGTGCTGCGTTATCCAGTGTGGCGGATCAGTGATCCTTCTTCATCATCCCGTCGCTCTTCATCATCTTGTCGTGCTGCATCTCCATGTCCTTCATGGGGACCATCCCATCCTTGTTCTTCTTCATCGACGACCAGTTTGCCGCCGTCGCACCATCGGACTTCATGTATTCATCCTTCGAAATCATGCCATCGCCGTCGGTGTCCATGGCTTTCATGCTCATGTCCGATTTCATCGCGCCATCATGCTTCATCGAATCTTGCTTCATCGAATCATGCTTCATCGAATCCTGCGCGAATGCCGCCGTCGAGGCGCACATGAGTGCAGCAATCATGGTGATGTTGACCTTCTTCATGCAATTCTCCGTTTGGATGGCTTGTTCACAAAACGCGGAGCATGGACGCTTCGCGTGGTTGCGATCACGACGACCGCATCCAGAGTATTCGACCGGACCTGTGAACGTTTTCATTTCACCCGCCAAGCCGGTATTCAGCGGGCGTTGGCATTGACGCAACGCGCTCACCTGAAGAGTCCCTCGGCGCAAAGCTGAGGGTGAGCCTGACTGTTCTCAGAGCACGTCCATCCTCCGATTCGTGGTCCGACCCTGAATGAGAAAAAACACGTCTCCGTTCGAGTCCACAGCGCGGGCGACGGGACTTGTGGAATGCCACTTACTCAAAGCCGTCGGCAAATATCCCATCATCGTTCGTCTCCACGGCGCCGATATCGGCGGCGGCACCGACGACGCGTGGCAGCCCGCGCTGGTCGATCGTGGCGCTGTGCGCGGCGCCGTGGTCGATCACCGGGCTGTTCGACAGCGGCAAGTGCGTCCGGGTCGGACCGCCGTTGTCCTGCAACGGACCGAGGCCAGGCTGGGATTCGAAGATCGTGTCGGCGGGCACCGGGCGGTGCGTCCATCCGACGATGTTGGTATCTCCGAGAATGGTGAGCGAAGCGGGAGCGTCGATGTCGTCCGCGGCAAACGGGGGTTTGCCGTCGTCGAAGTAATTCCCGGCGGCGATGGTGCTGGTCATGGACGCATTGACGACGCCCGGGCCAAACACGATGCCCGCACCGAATTTCATGCTGACCTGATTTGTTTCACTGTTCCCGGTGATGGTGCAATTGGTGACGGTGGTGTCCGCCGCGTTCACGTACAGGGCGCCACTGAACTCTTGCGCGGATTGCTCGCTGACATTGCCGGAAAACGTGCTGCTGATGATGAAGACCGGCGAGGTCTCCCGGCCGAGCATGACTACCCCCGACGTGCCGGTGGTGGCGATGTTGTTGGACACGGTCGAACGCACCAATACGCCGCCCTTGGCCACCCACGCGGCACCGCCGTCACGGGATGCCAGGTTTCCATCGAGGGTGCTGTCCTCGATCCATGCGGACCCGTTCGTCAATAATCCGCCGCCACCTGCGAGGCCGCTGCCGGGGGCCGCCGATGACACCCAGTTGTTCGTGATCGTGCTCTTGTAGATGAAGACGTTCCCTTGCGCATACAGACCGCCGCCCGCTGCGATCTGGTGATCGGTTCGTGCAATGTTGCTGGCGATCGTCGTGCGCTGCAGGAGCACGTCACCGTCGCCGTAGACAGCGATGGCGCCCCCGCGCGCGTATCCGTCCTGCCCGACCGGCGTCACCACCGCACAAGAGCGGAACACCGAATCGGTGATGTTGAGGTTGCCGCCATCCGAACGCAGGCAACCTCCACCGAGACTCGCGTTGGAGACGTAGGTGGCCCCGCTGATCGTGACACCGCTGATGTCGAGATGGCCGCCTGCGCCTACGTGATTGAAGA
This sequence comes from Dokdonella sp., assembly GCF_039926425.1. GTDB lineage: Bacteria > Pseudomonadota > Gammaproteobacteria > Xanthomonadales > Rhodanobacteraceae > Dokdonella_A. The sequence continues at coordinate 1,600 of NZ_JBDSWZ010000243.1, read as the reverse complement.
TGCGACGGCCCTGGTTGCCGGTGCCGTTGATCTCGAGTTGCGCGGCGCCAGGGCCGACCAGTTCGACATCGTGCAGCGTCATCGCACCGGAGGTCACCGAGATCGTGCTGCAGGCGAGTGAACCGAGGTCGATACCGTCGCCGTGATTGGCATGCGTCGCGGCGTCGCGCAAGCTGCCCGCGCCGGAGTCATTGCAGTTTTCCACCACCCAGAGAATGGAACCGTCGGGTCGGGGCGTGGCGGTGTTGGATCCTGACGCGCGGTCGGCGGCGACGCTCGTGCCGACGGCGAGCGCGAGAGCGAGCGCAAGCGCAAGGGGCGTGATGCATGGCTTCGAAAAGGCTGCTCGCGAATGGTTCGCTGGAGTGTGCGGCACCGCCTCATCGCAAGGCGTAGCGCATTCACTCGCGATGGCAAACGGTGCTGAAGTGTGGCGGGATGTGGCGATGTCAAATGCGTTCATGGTGTCCTCTCCGTTGCAGTCAGGCGTCGTCATGGTCGCGGCGGGTTCGGGCCGGCCGGGTGGTTGTTCCTGGTAACGACGAAAAGGTGGCCCAACTGCCATGCGGGACTACTTCCGGCAGTTCAGACTTTCAGGTCCGTGGGGATCTCCACTGCAGGCGACAGCGAGGTCCGCGAAATCTGACCCATCGCCCGATTGCCAACGCGCGACCACCATCCCGGCGAGGCATCCATTCATCCCGTGATTGGCGGCGATTTCTCGCAGTGAGTCCGTGCTCAGTTGATGTCGGGGGCACCGTGTCGCTGCGGGCCGGCAACCCGTCGCCTCCACCGCACACCACGCATGGAGATCTTGGTGATCACGCCGTGCGCTGCCCGTCGCTCTCGTGCATGATGCGGGCGCTGGGCACCCCGCTCATCAGCACGCCCGACAGCTGAAAAGTGATGCGGCCATGCGCGTGATCATCCAGACGGCATGGTCTGGAAGTGACCGGTTTTCATTGCGTTGGCGCCCTCGGGTACCGAGCACTGCAATGCGGGCCGAGAGTGGGGCGACGAGTCGGTCCGCGATGACGATCTCCACTCCACTCGTCAACGCGATCAGGAGCAACGCGTCTGTGAATCGGCACGCTTTGCACCTGCGGTCGAAGCACGGGTCGTGCGTGACCTCTTCATCCGTCCACTTGGATGCCAAGCGGCCCGAGCGAGCGGCCAGCCCAGATGAAACGACGTCTCGCACGATGCGCCCGAGTCACCGACAGACTCTCAACCTTGTTGCATCGTTTGCGTTTGAACCCCGTCTGGTGTCCCACGGAACGACCGAGGTCTATGTGAAGCAGATCGTTGGCCTCTTGTTCGCAGCCATCATGTCGCTATCGAGTGCTACTGGCGCGCGTCAGTCGTTCGATATTGCAGTTCCAGTGCTGTCGTCCCCTGTTTCGTTCGAGCAGGGTTCGCTACTTGCGTTCGAGCTGCATCTGACAAATTTTGCGAGTGACCCTGTTGACGTCCGTTCCATGCAGGTCATTGATGCCGGCGACGGCCGAACCATCGCCACCTTTGCCGGTGCAAAGCTGGCTGAGAGATTCAAGGTCGTTGGCGTTGCCTCGAGCCCCGCATCCGCCATCGTCGCTGCCGG
>NZ_JBDSWZ010000242.1:0-5130 GCF_039926425.1 Dokdonella sp. | reverse complement strand
CGTCAACCGACGCCCGCGAACGAACGCCTCGGCCGCAAGAAGAAGGACGCGGCTTCCCCGCGCGTGCATCGTGTTCAGTGAATCGCCCAGCCGCTTTTGCAATACTTCGCTTGCGCAATGGACACCTCAGACTCTGAGACCAGTTGCAAGAAAAGCGCACTAGGTGACCGGTTTTCGGTTTTCTGGTTTCATCGCCCGATGGTTCAATTGCAGGGAGACCCCGAGATGTCGAACGGCCGATTCATGTCCAGCATCGCGGCGCTGTGTCTTCTTGCCTGTACGTCCCGGGCGGATGCACAGGTCATCTATACGGCCATCCTTTCAGGTGCTGCTGAAGTGCCACCAAACTCCACGACCGGCACAGGATCGGCGACGATCACGTATTTCCCTGAGACATCGATGATGATCGTCTCGATGAATTTCACAGGACTGGCCAGCGGCACCACGTCTGCGCATATCCACTGTTGCACCATGAATGCGGGGGCGGAGAACACAGCTGTTGCGACCGGGGTTCCATCGTTCGCGGGGTTTCCGGCGGGTGTCACCGCAGGAACGTACGCGAACACATTCGACATGTCGCTCGCGAGCAACTACAACCCGAGCTTCGTGACTTCGAGCGGGAGTGTTGCGGCAGCATTGGGCCGCCTGCTGGAGGGCATGGGGAACGGAACGGCCTACATCGACATCCATACCATCCCGTTTCCCGGCGGCGAGATCCGCGGCAATCTGGTCGAACAACCGATCTTCCGTAGCGGTTTCGAGTGATTCAACGCGGGACTCGCGGGCTGCGCGCAAAAAGAGATGCGACGCGGCCAGCGAAATAAAAGGTGAGGTGCTGCTGCGTTCCACCGGAACTCGAAGGACACGGCTGGCAGTTCAAGAAAGCGAATTGGTCAAACGGAAGAGGGTCGCGCACGCGTTGACCCGTCCAGCGAGTTGTAGGCCGCATGGGATGTCGCGCAGTCGGGCGTACCGCTGCACCGTCGAGTGGCGCTTCGTTCGAAGACAGTCGCGTTCAGTGCCTCGACTGTCTCCTTGAACGGGTCCACTCGGGTTGGAGCAACGACCGGGTTTTAACGACGGCTTCGTCAGGTCATCCGTCGAATGAATCGACATTGCGTGGACGAAGTGCAATGCGTCCGGCGCCGCCGACGCCTATTCGTCGAAGCCATTGACGAAGATCGCATCAGTCGGCACCGCGAACGGCGTGCCGGGGCTGCCCGTGCTGATCCCGCCGCCTTCGACCTCATGCGCGAGTGTGGCGTCGCCGATCGCATCATCGTGGAAAACGGCGACGCGGTTGCGCGTCGAATCCGCCGAATTGCCGGAGCTCGCCGCCATCAGCCGATGGAGATACGGGTCGTGGCCGATGCCGGTGAAGTAGTCGCCGGGCGGAAGATCGAGGCCGGTTGAAGCGCCCTCGATCGTATATAGCGGCAACGCGTCTCCGCTGACGCTGTCGTCGAACACCGCGATGCGCCCGTGCACGGTCGGGCTGGTGCCGTCCCATTGCGCTTGCTGCAGCAGGTAGAGGCGATGCGTGGCGGGATCGTGCGCCAGGCTGATCGTGTTGGCCACCTCGGCGCCGGTGATGCGGCGCGTCGGTGGGTCGTCGTAGCCGTCGGTGCGCGCGTGGAACACGATGCGGTCGTATTCGGACACCACGTATTCGTCGGTGTCCGGCAGGTAGCGCAGCGAGAGCGGATTGTTGAGATCGGTCTGACTGCCGCTACCGCCACCCCAGCCGATCATGCGCACTCTGGGCACTGCGTCGCCGTACGCGTGCAGAGGCCAGGTCGCGATGCAGCAGTTGGAAATGATGATGCCGATTTCGTCGTGCGCGAACACCGGCGCGCTCGCGCGCGTCTGGGCCATCACCGGCGGGTTCAACACGCGCAGAGGAGCCACGTTGCCGCGCGCAAACGCTAGATAGACGCGCAACGCCTGGCCCCTGAAATCGGACACGTAGATCACCTGCTCGTTGGGCTCGTACACGCCAAACGCCGGCTCGACCAGCATCGTGACGTCGCCGGCGACCTGCGACGACGGCGTCGCAATCCCCTGCGCATCCGGCTCGAAAAAGTTGATCGCCGGCGCAAAGCCGCCGATCGCCATCTCGGCACGCACATGGGAAACGGCGAGCGTGAACGACGCAAGCAGGGCAGCGGCAGGAAGGGATATGCGCATGACGTGAGTTCCAGTGGAGGCTTCTCATCCATTACGCGAATCGGCAGCGAAACCCCTAATGGGTGGCGACGCATGCGAAGGTCCGCCGACTTCGGGTTCGAACAGCCAGGCGGCCGACCCGCCGATGACGGGCGAGGAAAAAGGAGACGTCGACTCCGGAGACGCAACGTCCAGCCAAGACCTTGATTGCTGCCTTAGGGCGCGGCGAGCCACGTGCGCCTTGTTGGTGGACGTGTTGCAGAATGGGAAGCAGGATCGGAGCGACTATTCCAGAGTGGTAATCTGTTTGTCTACTGAAGATGAAGTAGCAACTGCACTCTGATCTTGTTCCTCACTCCAACTCCGGCTTCGAAACCAGACCATCGAAGCTGAGATCCAATGCGACTCTGCATCGCCTCGCGGCGAGCCTGAATCGATAGAACGAGATACCCGCGGCGATTGCCGCGGGTTTCAACGATGTAACAAACGTCAGTGGCTCGCGGTCACCGAGATCGTACCGAGAACGTGAGTCGTGTCTCCGTGAGGCAGGAAGCGGAATTCATACGTCGAGCCGACGGCAAGATTGTCGCCCGTGCTGTACGTGCTTTGTACCTCGAGAGGGGCCAGCCACGCGCCACCGTTGATGCGGCCTTGCAGATCGAGAGTCTCGTAGCCAGGCGCGCTCCACGAATAATTGAATGGACCCGATGTCTGACCAAGCGGAACGATCACGTGGGTTGGCGTCATGGTGAATGTCGGCGCCGGTGCCGCAATTGCGGTGAACGCTATTTGTCCGAGTACGGTGTTCCCTCCGTGAGGAAGAATTCTGAAGGTATAAGTGGAGCCCAAAGGAAGATTGTCACCATTGTTTCCCGTTGCCGGAATTTGGAGTGGCGTCAGCCAAGCGCCACCGTTGATCCTGCCCTGGAGATCGATCGTTCCGTAACCTGGTGCGTTCCAAGCGTAAGCGAACGAACCGGACGTCTGAGTGGAAGGGACCAATACGTTTGCCGTGGTAGCCGAAGTGGGAACGACGTCGAAGCGCGGCGAGATGGTTATGGCGCCGCCCGGAATTGGCGCGGTGAGGGTGGTGGATGTCGAGCGAGTGGAGAACGTCATGTCGCCGGAGAACTGAGCGCTAAAGGTCAATGTTCCGGTGGCGTTGATCGGAACGGCGAAAGTCGACGTCAAGTGGGTCGATGGCGCAGAGTAGTAATAGAACGTGCAAGCAGTAGCAGGAAGTCCGAGCCCGATGCAAATTTGATCCGTGTAGAGAAGCGGAGATCCTGTGTTGGTATTGGTCGGCGTGACCTGAACGGACCCGATTTGAGTCGCTCCGTTGAAGAACTTGACGGTGCCGCCAATGAGATTCTGGCTGAGATCTGGATTCAGTCGTCGGACGGCGATAGCACCGCCACTCTGCGCCTGAACCGTCGCGTTGAGCGTGATCGTCGTTCCCGGAACTGCAGGGCCGCTAGCCGAAATCGTCGTTGTCGTCGTGTAGTTGTGGAAAGACGGATCAGACAGCGCGAACGCGTCCAAGGAAGCAAGAGAAAACACAGTGCAAAGGCCGCTAGCGACAAATCCTTTCATGTTGGCTCCAAGCCGGGTAACTGGGAATGTAGCGGCACAAGTCTACGTCGCGAATGTTGCAACAAGTGCAATCATCCACAAGTAAACGCATTAACCTGTAAGAAGCTACAGGTCGACCGTGAGTGACCAATCGCCGCTGAGTCATCCGCGGCCGCGCGCGTCCGACGCCAACCCTTCGGGTCAGAGTCGACTTCCGCCCGCGACGTCCCAATTATTTTCGGCAGGCGAGAGCTTCGATTTGAGGCATGGTGGCGTCCTTCAAATACGGACGGTCGCCGTGGCGAGACAACCCGGCGTAGACCCGCCGGGCATTGCGCGGCACGAGTTGCAGTGTCGCAGCGACCAGCGGCGCTTTGCTTTTCGACGGGCGGCTCTCAACGCGATAAACACGATGGTCGCGAGGTCGCGATGGATGAGAACTGCGCGATTCAAGCGAGCCGCGACCAGCGCAGCATGATCTTGCCGATGTGCTCTCCGCTCTCCATCAACGCGTGTGCCTGCGCCGCTTCCGCGGCCGGAAACACCTTGAAGATCACCGGTTGGATCTTGCGCGCCTCGAACAGCGGCCACACGTGCTCGTGAAGAGCGACAGCGATTGCGCCCTTGAAAGCGACGGTGCGTCCACGCAGCATCGAGCCGGTGAGCGTTACGCGTTTGCGCATGATGGTCGATGCATCGACCTGGCCGAGTCGTCCGCCGAGCGTTGCGATGATGACGAGGCGACCCTCGTCGGCGAGGACATTCAACTCGCGCGCCAGGTAATCGCCGGCGACCATGTCGAGGACCACGTCGACGCCGTGACCATCGGTACTTTGCCGGACGACCTCGACGAAGTCTTCTTCGCGATAATTGATCGCGCGCGTTGCGCCCAGTTCTTCGCAGGCAGCGCATTTTGCCGCGCTGCCCGCAGTCGCGTATACCGGATGGCCAAGCGCATGCGCCAGCTGGATGGCGGCGACGCCGATTCCGCTCGAACCGCCTTGCACCAGCAGCGATTCGTGCGCACCTCCTGCACCGCGACCGAGCCGTCCGCGATCGAACACGTTGCTCCACACCGTGAAGTAATTCTCCGGCAACGACGCCGCCTCGATCATTGAAAGCCCGGTCGGAACCGGCAGGCATTGCGCCAGCGGCGCGCTCGCGTACTGCGCATAGCCGCCGCCAGTGAGTAGCGCGCACACGGCATCGCCACGCTTGAGACCGAATGGATTGTCGCCCGACAGATCCCCGCCGACGATGGTGCCGGCCACCTCCAGACCCGGAAGGTCGGACGCGCCCTCCGGCGGCTGATAGTTTCCCTGTCGCTGGAACACATCGGGCCGGTTGACGCCGGAGGCGGCGACTTCGATCACCACTTCGCCCGCAGTGGCA
>NZ_JBDSWZ010000241.1:0-9737 GCF_039926425.1 Dokdonella sp. | reverse complement strand
CCGCGATGCTCTTCGTGAACCATCGATAGAGCATCGCGGCTGAAGCCGCTCCCACGAAAATTGCAGGAGACGCTGATGTCGTTTGAAGACGACGCGTCACCAACCACTCAGGACGTCACGCGCTCCCAGAACCGCTTCACGCCATCGATCCACGACGTGTTGCGCGGCGAGTGTGCTGCGGCGCCCTCGCCGGAAAATGTCGCCTCGAATTGCTGCAGCAGTTCGCGTTGCTCCGCGGTCAGGCGCACCGGGGTTTCGATCGCGACGCGACAATGCAGGTCGCCGGTCCGTCCGCTGCGCACCGACTTCACGCCCTTTCCGCGCAAGCGGAACTGTCGGCCATTCTGCGTTTCCGGGGGAATCTTGATTTCCGTCTCGCCTTCCAGCGTCGGCACGCGCAGTTCAGCGCCGAGCGCCGCCTGTGCAAAGCGGAGCGGCAGCTCGCAGTGAAGATCGTCGCCGTCGCGCTGGAAAATGGCGTGTTCGCGCACGCGCACCTCAACATAGAGATCGCCCGGAACGGTGCCTGGGGGCCCCGCCTCGCCCTGCCCGGTCAGACGGATCCGGTCGCCGTTGTCGACGCCGGCTGGAATCTTGACCTGCAGCGTGCGCTCGTCATTCACGCGTCCTTCGCCGCGGCACTCCTTGCACGGGTTCGCAATCACCTTGCCGCTGCCGGCGCAGTGTGGGCACGCCTGCTGGATCGAAAAAATGCCATTCTGCATGCGTACACGACCCTGCCCGCGGCAGGTGCTGCAGGTGGAGGTCTTCCCGTCGCTGGAACCGCTGCCGGTGCAGGTGCCGCACTCGACCAGCGTCGGCACTTCGATCTCCTTCTCCACGCCGAACACGGCTTCCTCGAGATCGAGCTCGATCAGATAACGCAAATCCGAGCCGCGTTGCGTGCGGCCACGCGCACCGCCACGGCCGCCGAAAATGTCGGAGAAGATGTCGCCGAAAATGTCGCCGACGTCGCCGTTGAATCCGGCGCCGCCGCGACCGCCCATGCCGTGTTCGAACGCCGCGTGGCCATGCTGGTCATAGGCCGCACGCTTCTGCGCATCGGCGAGAATCTCGTACGCCTCCTTCGCCTCCTTGAATTTGTCCTGCGCGGCAGGGTCGTCCGGGCATCGATCAGGGTGATATTTCATCGCGAGGCGACGAAACGATTTCTTGAGCTCGTCGTCCTGCGTGTTGCGCGCGACGCCCAGCACTTCGTAATAACACCGCTTGCTCATGTCGCCTGAACCCTTTCGATGCGTTTGTCCGGAATGAACCAGACCAGCGCGACCGCGGCATAAAGCGCGCAGCCGAGCAGTGGATGGATGAAGGCAGCCGCAATGCCGAGAACGTAGCCGACGATGGAGATCCAGCCCTTGACGTTGGTGCCGACCGCCCGCGCCAACGTGCCGTCGCGTCCGTTGCAGCGGATCAGCTGCGCCTGACGGATCGGCCATGCAACGGCCGCCATCAGCAGCGTTATGCCATAGAGCGCGGTCGGGAGCGTGGAGAATCCTGTTTCGCTCATCCACGCGGTGGTGAACGGAAACAGCGAAAGCCAGAACAGCAGATGCAGGTTGGACCACAACACCGGACCACTCACAACCTCCACCGCCTTGAACATGTGGTGATGGTTGTTCCAGTAGATGCCGACATAGATGAAACTGAGGACGTACGCACCAAACACCGGCCACAACTCATGCAGCGCGTCCCACGTTGGCGCATGCGGCGTCTTCAGCTCGAGCACCATGATCGTGATGATGATCGCGATCACGCCGTCGGTGAATGCCTCGACTCGTCCTTTTTCCATTGCGTTCCCAAGCCGGTAAGCCCGTATCGATCGCGCGCGGCGATCGATACGGTCAGGTCATCCCGACGATCGATCCGTCGGTAAGACCTACTTCTCGTCCTTGACCTCGGTGAACTCGGCGTCGACGACGTCGTCGTTCCCCGCACCGGCGGCTTGCGCCGCAGCGTCCGGAGCATCACCGGCGGGCGGGCTTTGCGATGCCGCAGCGAACAGCGGCTTCGCGGCTTCCTCAAGCGTGGTCGTGCGCGCTTCGATCTGCGCCTTGTCCTCGCCCTTCATCACCTTCTCCAGATCGCCCAGCGCTTCCTCGATGCGGCCGATGTCACCGGCCACCTTGCCACCGTGTTCCTTGATGGCAGCGCGCGTCGAGTGCACCAGCTGGTCGGCCTTGTTGCGCACCGCGATCAGCTCGTGGAATTTCTTGTCTTCTTCCTTGTTGGTTTCGGCATCGCGCACCATGCGCTGGATTTCCTCTTCACTGAGGCCCGAACCCGCCTTGATCTCGATGCGCTGTTCCTTGCCGGTCGCCTTGTCCTTCGCACCGACATGCAGGATGCCGTTTGCGTCGATGTCGAACGACACCTCGACCTGCGGCGTTCCACGCGGTGCCGCCTGGATTCCGGCGAGATCGAACTTCGCCAGTGACTTGTTGAACCGCGCCTGCTCACGCTCACCCTGCAGCACATGCACGGTGACTGCCGACTGGTTGTCTTCCGCGGTCGAAAACACCTGCGATGCCTTGGTCGGAATCGTCGTGTTCTTCTCGATCAGCTTGGTGAACACACCACCCATCGTCTCGATGCCGAGCGACAGCGGCGTCACGTCGAGCAGCAGCACATCCTTGACGGTTCCGCCAAGCACGCCGCCTTGGATCGCGGCGCCGACTGCAACCGCCTCATCCGGATTGACGTCTTTCCGCGGTTCCTTGCCGAAGAAATCCTTGACCGCTTCCTGCACCTTGGGCATGCGCGTCTGGCCGCCGACGAGGATCACTTCCTGCACGTCGGACACCTTGAGACCGGCATCGTTGATCGCGGTGCGGCACGGACCCATCGTCTTCTCGACGAGATCGCCCACCAGCGCCTCGAGCTTCGCGCGCGTCAGCTTGATGTTGAGATGCTTCGGGCCAGCCGCATCCGCAGTGATGTACGGCAGGTTCACTTCGGTCTGGTGCGCCGTGCTGAGCTCGATCTTCGCGCGCTCTGCGGCATCCTTCAGACGCTGCAGCGCGAGCGGATCGTTCTTCAGATCCACGCCCTGGTCTTTCTTGAATTCGTCCACGAGATAATCGATGACTCGCTTGTCGAAGTCCTCGCCACCGAGGAACGTGTCGCCATTCGTCGCCAGCACTTCAAACTGCTTCTCGCCGTCGACTTCGGCAATCTCGATGATCGAGATGTCGAACGTGCCGCCGCCAAGGTCGTACACCGCGATCTTGCGATCGCCGCCCTTCTTGTCCATGCCGTACGCAAGCGCGGCCGCAGTCGGCTCGTTGATGATGCGCTTGACGTCGAGGCCCGCGATGCGGCCGGCGTCCTTGGTCGCCTGGCGCTGCGAGTCGTTGAAGTACGCCGGCACGGTGATGACCGCTTCCGTCACGGCCTCGCCGAGGAAGTCCTCTGCGGTCTTCTTCATTTTCATCAGGATCTTCGCCGACACTTCCTGCGGCGGCATCTTCTTGCCGTCGGCGGTCTCGACCCACGCGTCCCCGTTGTCGTGCGCGACGATCTTGTACGGCACCATGCCGATGTCCTTCTGCACTTCCGCGTCGGTGAACTTGCGGCCGATAAGGCGCTTCACCGCGTAGAACGTGTTCTTCGGATTCGTCACGGACTGGCGCTTGGCCGTCGCGCCGACCACGACCTCATTGTCCTTGAACGCAACCACCGACGGCGTGGTGCGATCGCCCTCGGAGTTCTCGATGACCCGAGCCGTGTTGCCTTCCATGACCGACACGCACGAATTGGTCGTGCCGAGGTCGATACCGATGATCTTGCCCATTACGTTGCTCTCCCGATCTTTGATTCAAATGATTCGATGCGGCCCCGCAGGCCGCGACTGTGGCGAAATCTGGGGGTCCGCGCTTGCGTTTCAAGCGCTTGGACCCGCATCGCCTATTTGGACACCGACACCAGCGCCGGTCGCAGCAGGCGTTCGTTCAGCACGTAGCCCTTCTGCATCACCGACACGATCTGTCCGGCCGGGTGGCCGGGTGAATCGACCATCGCCATCGCCTGGTGGCGCTCCGGATCGAACGCATCGCCGGTGGCTCCGACGACCTTGAGGCCGTTGGATTCGGCGACCCGCAGGAGCTCGCGCATCGTCAGGTCGACACCGTTGCGCAACAGGCCCGGATCGCCACCCTCCACTGCCAGTCCGCGCTCGAGATTGTCGAGCACCGGCAGCAGGTCGGCGAGCAGCTTCTCGTTCGCGAAGCGCCGCGCCTGGTCGACGTCGCGCTGCAACCGCTTGCGCTGGTTGTCCAGTTCCGCCCGTTCGCGCAGCACCGTCTCACGCATTTCGGCCAGCTTCGCTTCCGCTTCGCCGAGCTGCCGCGACAGCGTTTCCAGTTCGCCGGCGACGGCCTCGTCGGCCGACTCCGTTGCATCGCTCGTTCGTGGATCCGTATTTTCCATGACTCCTCCGTATCTGAAACAGCTGATCGCGCAGCGCGCACATCAAAAACCCACGGTCACGGCAGCCGGACGCGGAACGCCTCGCGCCGGAGTGAACGTCGGCAATCGGCAGACCCGCGGCCGCGTGCCACGGTGCCTTCCTGCACGCCATGCGCCCGTTTATAAGGCCGGCTGGCTCCGCTTCAAGGCGCCGGAGATGAGATTCGCGGTTGCCTGGACGACCGGGATCACCCGTTCGTAGGCCATCCGGGTCGGGCCAATCACGCCGAGAACGCCGAGAATGCGCCCGCCAACCCCGTAAGGTGCCGTGACGAGGCTCCATGTGTCCAGCGCGGCGAAGCCGGACTCCTCGCCAATGAACAGGCGTACGCCTTCGGCGTGGGAGCAGCGTTCGAGCAATTGCAGAAGGTCGCGCTTGCGCTGGAACGCCTCGAAGAGCTCGCGCAGACGGTCGACGTCCGACACGTCCTGCTTGCCCATCAGCTTGGTCTGGCCGGCGACCAGCATGTCGTTCACGGGACTGCTCTCGAACGCCTGCTGCGCAACCTCGACCGCAGCGCCGAGCAGCGTGTTGAGTCGCGCGCTCTCGTCCTGCATCTCGTGCAGCAGGCGCGCGCGGATCTCGTCGAAACGCATTCCGGCGAAATGCGTATTGAGATAATTGGCGACCTGTTCGAGCTCCCCCGCACCGTACGCACGCTGGGTGACGATCACGCGGTTCTGCACCTGGCCATCGGTGAACACGAGAATCACCAGCACGCGACCGCCATCGAGCTGCACGAAATCGATGTGACGGAACGGAAACTCCTCGCGACGCGGCACGCTGACCACGCCGACGAAGTGGGTCATCTCCGACAGCAGCGACGTCGCACTTTCGAGAAGGTCCGGCGTCGACACGTCGGTGGGCAACTCCCGGCGCAACTGATCGACCTCCGGTTCGCCGAGCGGCCGCATCTCGATCAGGCTGTCGACGAATACGCGATACCCCTGCGACGTGGGCACCCGCCCCGACGACGTGTGGGGCGCAGCAACGAGCCCGAATTCCTCGAGATCGGACAGGATGTTGCGAATCGTCGCCGGGCTGACGTCCAGCCCAGACGCCTTGGCGAGCGTGCGCGAACCGATCGGCTGGCCTTCCGAAATGTAGCGGGCGATCAGCGTTCGCAGCAGTTGGCGGGAACGCGCATCGAGGTGCTGGCTGGAAGAGTTCATCGAGGTCCGGGAAGGTGCGTGGCACCCATGATGCAGCGGACGCTAGCAAGCGCGTGACCCCTGATCAATAGGGGCGCTGCGTCAGGATTTCAACGCGGCAGCTTGGTTGCGTCACCGGCGCGTGCTAGCGTTCCGCGGCTTCCATCGACGGACCGCGCGGCCAGCACCTTCTGGCGCACCCACGCGGATCGCCCTTGAAGCGGCGGAGAAAGGTCCGCACGTGCGTTCCGGTCGAGGCGGACATCCGCGCGTCGCCAACGACAATCGCCGGTTGCCGACCTCACCGATCTGACCCAACGCCCACCTGACCCCGGGGTCGAACGCGAGCCATGCTGGAAAGTCTCTACGTGAAGGATTTCGCGATCGTCGGCGAAGCCGAGATCGCTTTCGGCCCCGGGATGACCGTGGTCACCGGCGAAACCGGCGCGGGCAAATCGCTGCTGGTGGATGCGCTGCTGCTGCTCGCCGGAGGGCGTGCCGAAGCCTCGATGGTGCGCCACGGGTGCGAGCGCGCGGAACTCGCCGCCGCATTCGATCTTGCTCCGCATCCGGATCTGCGCGACTGGCTCGTCGCCGAGGACCTCGACGAGGATGGTGCTTGCCAGTTGCGCCGGGTGATCCGCAGCGAAGGCAGTTCGCGCGCCTGGATCAATGGCCGTCCGGTCACCCTCACCCAGATGAAGACGCTGGCTGCAAGCCTGATCGAGATCCACGGCCAGCACGAGCACCAGGCGTTGCTGGATCGCACACAGCAATTGACGCTGCTCGACACCTTTGGCGAACACGCCGCAGAACTTGCGGAGGTCGCGCGCACCGCGAAGGCGTGGCGCGAGACGACCGCGCGGATCAACGAACTCTCGCGCGGGGTCGATCATGCCGAGCGGATCGAGTGGCTCGGCCATCAGGTCGACGAACTCGATCGTCATGCGATCACACCCGAAGCATTTGCCACGCTGGAGGAGAATCACAAGCGCCTTGCCAATTCCGGCCAGCTGCTGCAAGGCTGCGCCGCCCTCGCCGACCGCCTGGATGGCGACGGCGAATTCGCGCTGCCGCGCCTCCTCGCGCGCGCGCAGTCCGAACTGGCGCACCTCGGCGCGCTGGACGAACGTCTTGCCCCGATCGGCGAGCTGCTCGAAAACGCGCGGATCCAGCTCAACGAAGCGGGCGATTCGCTGGCACGTTATCAGAGCGCTCTCGATCTGGATCCGGAGCGCCTTGCCGAAACCGAATCGCAGCTCGGCAAGTTGCACGAACTTGCGCGCAAGCACCGCGTGCGCATGCCGGAGCTGAAGGCGCATGCAGATTCGCTGCGCGAAGAACTGGAGATCCTGCGCGGCGCGGGCACCAGCATCGCCACGTTGCGCGAAGAACAGAATCGCCTCGCATCCACACATGCCATCGCTGCGAAAAAGCTCGGCAAGCGACGTGCAGAAACCGCACAATCATTGGCTGGGTCGGTCAGCGCGTTGATGGCGGAACTCGGCATGCGCGGCGGCCGGTTCGAAGTGCAGCTGGACGCGCAGCCAGGCAACGAGCCGGATCCGCAAGGCGCCGAACGCTGCGAATTCCTGGTCAGCGCCAACCCGGGCCAGCCACCGCGCGCGCTGCGCAAGGTGGCGTCGGGCGGCGAACTCTCCCGCATCAGCCTGGCGATCGAAGTGGCCGCGCTCGGAAGCGACGCGGTCGGCACCATGGTGTTCGACGAAGTCGATTCCGGCATCGGCGGCGCGGTCGCCGAAGTGGTCGGCCAGAAACTTCGCGCACTCGGCGCGCGCTGCCAGGTGCTGTGCGTCACCCATCTGCCACAGGTTGCCGCGCAGGGTCACCGTCATTTGTCGGTCCGCAAATCCAGCGACGGCGCGTCCACCGAAACCCGCATCGATCCGCTCGAAGGAAAAGCACGGCAGAAAGAAGTCGCGCGCATGCTCGGCGGCATCGAGATCACGCGCGAAACGCTTGCGCATGCGAAGCAGATGTTGAGTCGTGCTGTGGCGCCCGTGCAGGGTTGAAGAGGGTCCCCCACAGAACGGACCGTGACGCCTATTTCTTCTTCAACGGTCTCACATAAAGCACGAGGCTGTGATCCTCAATCGCATACCCATGCTTGGTGGCGATTTCCTTCTGCAGGCGTTCGATCTCCTCGCTGGAGAATTCGATGACCTTGCCGGATTCGACATCCACCATGTGGTCGTGGTGCTTGCCGCGGTCGAGTTCATAGACGGCCTGGCCGCCTTCGAAGTTGTGCTTCAGCACCATGCCGGCCGCTTCAAACTGGGTCAGCACCCGATAGACCGTCGCAAGGCCGATGTCGTCGTGCTTGTCCAGCAGCTCGCGGTAGATGTCCTCCGCGGTGAAGTGCTTGCCGTCATCGGTGTCGAGGATTTCCAGGATCCGCATGCGCGGATGGGTGACCTTGAGGCCGGCTTTGCGCAGTTCTGTCGATTCCACGTTCATCCTCCCTGCGGCCTGGCCTGAAAAACCGGAAATTTCAGGCGCTAGTGTATCATCGGCGATTGACCGACCTTCCGGATTCCCACGCATGCGACTTCGCTGGCTCGCCCTTCTCGCCCTTCTCGCCCTCGTTCCGCTCAGCGGTTGCGGCCTCATCTACAAGGTGGATGCGCAGCAGGGCAATCTGTTCGACAAATCCACTGTCGAAGCACTCAAGCCCGGCATGACGAAGCGCCAGGTCCTGCTGGTGATGGGATCGCCTGCGGTGATCAGTCCGTTCGACCAGAACCGCTGGGATTACGTCTCCACCATCAGCCGTGGCCGACACAAGATGGCGTCGAAGGACCTGATCCTCTACTTCAAGGACGAGGCGCTGGTGAAGATCGACGGCGACTACTTCCCGGAAGATCCGGATCAGTTGATCAAGGATGCGCGCAAGTACAAGCGCCAGTATCCGGACGAAAAGCGTCCCGCAGAGGAAAAGAAAAGGCCAAATGGCGGTCAAGGCTGACGAGGCGGCTTGAGGCGTGACGCATTCGCGGCGCGTCTGCGTCGCGACTCCTTCGGATCGGCCGTGAGCGGTCGGTAAAGTTCAATCCGGTCTCCATCCTTGACGCTGGTGTCGCGCGCAACGCGACGAGACCAGATCCCCGCGTCCAGCAGCGTGTCGTCGATGGAACATGCAAGCGCAACCCCCGATGCGGCGATGGCATCGGCAACGGTCGCGCCACGAGGCAGCTCGACGCCGCGGAGGAACTGGAATCGCGGTTCGGCGTAAGCCACTTCGACGGACACCGTCGCGGTCGCCGGGTCATCCATCGGCTCTGCCCGCAGCGCTGCAGAAATCGTCGACCATGCGGTTGGCAAGGCTCTGAAAACCGAGTCGGAGCGCCGTTCCGCCAATGCCTGAGTAGTCGAAGTCGAGGGCAAGCGCGATGCGGCAGCCATTGTCGCCGAGCGGATCGAACGTCCACTCCCCTTCAAGTGCGTTCAGCCGTCCCTCGACGAGTTGCAAGTGCAGTCGTCGCGGTCGTTCAAGTGTGTTGCGCGTGGTGAAACTTTGCGTCAGGCCGGCGAAACGCAGGTCGAGTCGGGCGACCAGCGAGTCGTCTCCGACACGGTCCAGTACCGTCGCGCCGGAGCACCACCCGAAGCGCGTCGGGTATGCTTCGACATCGTTGACCAGATCGAACATCCGTTCAGGCGTTTGGCGAACCAGGGCATGGCGGCGGATCTGGATCACGTGGGCGGCAACCGGTCGCAGTGCATTCCCCAATTGTATCGGACATGGCAAAAGCAAAATCCAAGGACAAGACCAGTGGCGGCACGATCGCGCAGAACAAGCGCGCGCGCCACGAGTTCCACATCGACGAACACTACGAAGCCGGCATCATGCTCGAAGGCTGGGAAGTGAAGAGTCTGCGCGCGGGTCGCATCAATCTCAGCGAGTCGTACGCGGTTGTCCGTGGCTCGGAGATTTTCCTGCAGGGCGCATCGATTCCGCCGTTGATTTCCGCCTCCACGCACGTCATCGCGAACGACCGGCGTACGCGCAAATTGCTGCTGCATCGCGAGGAGATCGACAAACTGATCGGCGCGATCGAACGCAAGGGTTACACGCTGGT
>NZ_JBDSWZ010000240.1:0-10738 GCF_039926425.1 Dokdonella sp. | reverse complement strand
GGCTCGGACGCTATCGGGCCAGCGCTGCGTTGAAGATGCAGCGTGATCGTCTGGTGGCGGTCTTCGACGCCATGGACGATCCGTACCTTCGCAGCCGCCGCGAAGACGTCGACCACGTCATCGCGCGCGTGCAGGCGCAGCTGATGCGCGACTCGAGCCCGCAGGAACGCAAGCTCGCCTCGCGCGTCGGCGAGATCCTGATCAGCGACACCGTGTCTCCGTCGGAGCTCGTGCCGCTCGCGGAACACGGCGTACTCGGCGTCGTTCTCAGTTCCGGCAGCCTCGTGTCGCACAGTGCGATCCTTGCCCGTTCGCTGCGCCTGCCGATGATCGTCGCGGCGCACGAGGTTCTGTCGCACATCCAGGACGACGATCTCGTGCTGATCGACGGCGAGCGCGGCGAAGTGGTCGTGCATCCAGCTGCGCAGGATCTCGCGCGCTTTCGCACCTGGCAACGCGACATGGTGCAGAAGGGCAAGCGCCTTGCACTGCTGCGCAATGTCGAGACGATCACCCGCGACGGGGTACCGATCGCGCTCTACGCGAATGCCGAATCGACGGCCGACATCGCCCAGGCACACGCACTCGGCGCGGCGGGAATCGGTCTCTACCGCACCGAATTCCTGTTCCTTCAGCGCCGCGAGATTCCGGGCGAAGACGAGCAGTTTCTGGTCTACCGCGATCTCGTGCTCGGGATGCAGGGACTTCCCGTGACGATTCGAACGCTCGACCTTGGCGCCGACAAGGCCGACTCGAGCGGGATCGTGCTGGACGACGAGGAGAATCCGGCACTCGGAGTGCGCGGCGTGCGCCTGTCGCTGCGTGATCCGCCGTTGCTCTCCGTGCAACTTCGCGCAATCCTGCGTGCATCCGCTTACGGCCCTGTGCGTGTGCTCGTGCCAATGGTGACCATTGCCGAAGAGATGGCCGTCGTCCGCCGCATGCTCGACGAGTGCGCACGCGAACTGCGCTCCGAAGGGCACGAGATCGCGACCCGCGTCGAACTCGGCGCGATGATCGAGGTGCCGGCCGCAGCAATCGCGCTGTCGGGGATGATCAAGTCGGTCGACTTCATCGCCATCGGGACCAACGATCTGGTTCAGTACACGCTCGCCGTGGATCGCAACAACGATCATCTGGCCTCGCTGTATGACCCGTTGCATCCGGCGGTACTGAAGTTGCTGTCGCATACGATCTCGGTGGCGCACCGGGCAAAGCGCCGGGTCAAGCTGTGCGGCGAGATGGCCGGCGACAAACGGTACACGGCGCTGCTGATCGCTCTTGGCCTGACCGACTTCAGCATGCATCCAGGGCTCATCCTTGAAGTCCGCGAAGTCGTCAATTCCCTCGATCGCGCACGACTGCGCGAACACGCACCGGCGTTGCTGCGCGCGCCGACACGCGAACGCATCCTCGACGTGATGGAACGCATGACGCATGAGGTGACCGTGCCGAGTGTCCAGTGAGGCAATGCGCCCCTTGTCCTTCCCCTGCAAAGCCGCAAGCGCTTTGCTTGTCCTTCCCCTGCGAAGCGGGGGAAGGTGCCGAAGGCGGATGGGGGCGCTCTTGATCTGAGCACTCACGAAAAGCGCCACTCACGCACTCGGGCAGTTGTCCCTGCTGCGCAGGGAAGGGATCGCGTTGATGCCACGCATTGATTGAAGGGCAGCGCTGCGGGGAAGCACGTGTTTTTTCGTGTTGCTTCGTTTCGCTCTTTTCCGAACCGCGACAGCGAAACCCGCACGCCATGCGCGCGAGTTAGCAAACCACGAAACACGGTGGCATCATCCGCGCCCATGCAGAACGCCCACCTTTCGCCCATCGACGCGCGTGTCGTCGCCCGCGTCGACGACCATGCCGCCGCCTTCGCGCGACGTGAGCCGTTCCGCCATGTCGTCATCGACGGTTTTCTCGACGCCGCCTACGCAGAACGACTGCTGCACGAGTTTCCGCCATTCGAACGCGGCAATGCGCGCAACGAGGCCGGCGAGCTGGGCGGCAAGTCGACGGTCGAACGCATTCGCGACCTCGGTCCGTCCTATGCCGCACTCGACGACCTGATCCAGTCGCCGGACTTCCTCGACTTCATCAGCCGCGTGACCGGCGTTCCAGGGCTGCTGTACGACCCGTACTATTTCGGGGGCGGCACTCACGAAAACAGATCCGGACAGGACCTTGATCCACATGTCGATTTCAATCGGCATCCGATCGAGAACTGGCACCGTCGACTGAATCTGATCGTGTACCTCAACCACCAATGGCAGGACGACTGGGGCGGATCGCTCGAGCTCCACACCGATCCCCGTTCACCCGACGATCGCGTCCGACTGGTCACTCCGTTGTTCAACCGCTGCGTCATCTTCGAGACAACCGAGTGGAGCTGGCACGGGTTCGGCCGAATCCAATTGCCCGCGCAACACGCCAACCTCTCGCGCAAATCGGTGGCGCTGTATTTCTACACGCGGGAGCGCCCCGACGACGAGTTGGCCGACACGCACTCGACCATTTACGTCGACCGACCACTGCCGGAACGCTTCCAAGCCGGCATGATCCTGTCCAGCTCCGATGTGGAAGAGCTGCGTGTGCTGCTGGCGCGCCGCGACCAGCACAACCAGCGGCTCTATCGCAAACTGACCGAGCTGACCCGCCGCCTGGGCCAGTCGCAGGCGGCACTCAATGCGGGGCTACTGGGCCGACTTCGGTATTTCGCTACTCGCGCAGTCGCGAGCATCGGGCGGCGGCGCTAGCCGGCGTTTACGGCAGCCACGTCGGAGCGCACGGGGAACGATCTATGCCGGGCGACGAGAGTTGAGCACGTCGGATGGAAACGCAGGCGTGGCGGGTCGTTCATGGAAATGGACATGGCTCTGCGCCGACCACGGTCTGCGCAACCACCTCGTCTGCGCTGTTTTTCAGCACGAATTGCATTCCAGGCGTCACCCATGCGCCGGTCCGCTTTGCGTCTCTCGCCTTCCCGCCGCTCCAGAGTTTTGGTTCGCCGCCGGCCGGCTGGATCCAGACGCTCGCAGCATCGGACTGCGCACGTCCTGCATCCCAGTGGACCGTGGTCGTCGACGGAGTGATGAACGCACATCCGGAGACGCTTGGAGTATCTGTCGCGACGAATGGCGCTACGCGTGGTGCAGGGGCCTCAGCGACTGCACGCGCTTCGCACTCCCGGCCAGTAAAGCGCGCGGTCTGGAAAACCATCCTGCCATCGCGCTGTGTCCAGTCGACCAGGATCGGTGCCGCCATTCCGGAAAGTCTCGCGACGTAGGCACTGCGGGCGGCGTTGTCGTCACCGGCAAACACGACGATCTGCGGCTGACCACGACACGCGAGCTCGCGAATGCGCGAAGGATCCACCGTATCGCGATGGTCAAGCATTCCACGCGTGAGATACACGAACGGCATCTCTAATCCCCAGTCCGCGAAGTACGCGGTCGCATCGGGCTCCCGAGACGCCGTATCGAGCGCAAACAGGTTGATCGACTCGGAGTACAGGCCGACTCCGCCGCTCACATCGAGCTGCGCGTGGGCGCTCCGCTGCGCGGAAATATTGGTGACCAGCACGACGACGCAACATCCGATGGCGACGGCGGCCGTCTTGATCCGTCCGGGTGTAACGGCGTCCGCTCCGGAACGGCAGATCAATGCGACGCATGCGCCGGCGAAAGACAGGTAGAGCAGCGGCAGCAATACCGTGTAGTGATGTCCATCGAGACGATTGCCGAAGTAGGACGCACACGCAAGGAACGACAGTGTCAGGAGCATCGGCAATGCGATGTGAAAGCGCTGCTCCGTATCGCGATGCCCACGGACCAGCGCGAGCAGCACGACAGCGAGCATCAATCCTGCCTTGATGTCTCCCCAGGATCCGTCGGCATACTGCTTGAGCATTGCAAGAAACGGCCAGTCTCCGTTGACAACGCTCCAGTAGTCACTGCCTGCGTCCGCCGTGCGCGACAGCCATGGAGCATGCGTATTGACGATCTGCATCTGGTCGCCGTGCTGCTTCAGCCACGCAAGCAGCGGGTCGACTCCGCCGAGCGCGTCGGAGATCAACGCAATGCCGCAAAAAAAAGGGAGCAAGCCAAGAAGCACGCCGGCCGACCACGTGAGGCCCGCACGCACGGTTGCGCCCGCACCGCCGGGCAGCGACCGCCGCAGTACCAGCCCGATCATCACCGGAAGAAAAAACGCGAAGATGAAGTACCCGAAGACCGCCGACCCGAACAGCACGCCGCTCGCCAGCACGGGCCACGACGGCGCGTGTTGCCACCGCCGCCCATGCAGCAACGCAATCGCGGGCAGCAGCAGCATGACGGGAAACAGGCAGCTGTACGCCTGAGTCCGAAGTGGCAGAACGAACGAGGGATCGATCGCCAGCAGTCCGACCACAGCAACGAAAATGACGCGACGGGGTGATCCGGTCAAGGCCGCAAAGCGCAGGCACCCGGCGAGAATGCCGCAGCCGACGATCGTCTGCACGAGTCGCATCGTGAACACGGTCTCGCCGAATGCGCTCATGAACGGCAGCGCGAAATAGAGTTGGGTGCTGCCGTGATAGAGCGTGCCGGTGAATACCGGAAAACGTCCTTGAATGGAATTACCGGGCAATACCCACGCCCGACTTCCCGCCGCATGCGGCTGGAGAATCGACGAAACGATGTATTCGGGGTTCACCGAATCCATGTAGAGACCGGGAAGATTCCAGTCCCAGAACGCCATTCCCGTGAAGACGACAAGGACGGCGACCACCATCATCGGCGCCGCGGACATTCCCCGCCAAGGCGCGGCGCTCACCGCCATCGGCGCCAGCAGTGACGGGACTGCACGCGCATCACGTCAGACGAAGGTGCGGCTTCGGATCAGGCAGAACGCGCGCTCGTCACCTGCCGCACTGGCCGGATCCGACTGCGATGTGTTGCCGACGGTCATGAAGTCGACGACATCCCACCCCGTCCTGTCGAGGATGCGACGCAAGCCGGCGTCCGAGAAGATCCAGTAATTGGTGGGATCGCCGTTGGTTTCATAGCTGTCCACGAGATACGCCGCGGGCACTGTGCGCAACTCGACCCTGTGCGCGTTGATTTCGCCACCTTTCGACGCGGTGGCACAGTTGTACCGCGTGATCCGCGTACTCACCAACGCATGGTGCGCGATGCGCGAAAGATTCTCGAGCGCCGAGAACGGATTCTTGAGGTGATAAAGAATGCCCATGAAAAATGCGAGACCATACCGCTGGCCAGGCAGTTCGAAATGCGCGTCGAGATCCACCTCATGCAACGAGACGCCAGATTTCAACGCCTCTTTCAACAGGCGCAGTCCACGACAACTGTTGAAATTGGTCGGCGGAAAATCGATGACATCCGACTTGTGTCCCAGCGTTTCGAGGAAAAACGCGGTATCCCCGTCTGCCGCGCCGATGTCGGCAACCGGAAGATCACCGGCAAGCGCAAGCAGATTGCGCGAATCGCCGGTGAGCAGGTTCTGCAGATGCACGAAGTTGTCGAGCGTTCCGTACGGGTACCATGAAAAATCGGATGGTGCCAAATCCTTCTTGACACGCTCGATATGCCGGCGGTACGTCTGCGCCTCGGTGGCAATCTGTTTGATATCCAACGGCGTTCCTGCAAAAAATGGAAGGTTGACCATTTTCTGCAAGCTGCGCAAGGTTCTGTGCAGCCAATCCGCTGCTGCATTCCACGACGGGCCGGGAGACGTCGCGCGCGCTTCCCGTCGCTCCGCAGTGACGCTTCCTTGTTCCGTGCACGCGGTGCGGCTAATCTGACCGATGCCGCATGCTGTGCGTCGAACCTGCGCACGCGAAGTGCGACGCCGGATTTCACTATCGTCGATGGAACGCGCGTCAGAATGACTCCCCCGGCTTCTGCATTCCCATCGCTTCTGCGCTTGCGCGCGACTGGGTGCAGGTGTTTGCGTCCCGGTCCCTCGTCGAGGAACCAACGATTGCAGCAACGTCGGTTCTGTGCAAACCCTGGCATGCAGTGCGCGAACGGGGTTTTGGGCCGGGCCGTGGCAACGCGTCGTGATTGAGGCCGGCACATGGATTCGCGCCCGATTGCATACCGCCGTGTGCGCGCCGATGCCGGCACTGCGGCTGTTGAATCGACACTCTGCCTTTCGGGTGCGGAACCACCGGCCCCGGCGACGGTCTTGAGCCGTTCCCCCTCCCTTTGGAAACGGACAATGGACGTCCAGACATCGTCGACCGACATTCGCGCCAGCCGCGGCCAGCCACCTTGGGCATCGCGCTCGAAGCGGTCGCTGCTGGCCGTCGCCGCCTTCTCGGCGCTCGCGCTCGCTTGGCTGTGGCTTTCGATCGTCGCGATCTCCAACTTCGCATTCCGCTATCCGGCGTTCGACCAGTATCGGGCCTACGCAAATTACCTTTCGCTGCCATTTCCCGCGAACGCGGTCCAGATCGACAACGGCCATCGGCCGATCATCCCGACGCTGGTGAGGCTTGCAGAAATCCGCTGGTTCGACGCGAACCAGCGTCTTCAGATCGTGGTCGGTTGCGCAGCTGCGTTGATGACGCTGCTCCTCATCTGCACGACCATCCTACGCGACCACACGATGACGCCGATCCGACGCGCGGCCTGCTGCCTGCTTGCGACCATGGCGCTCTTCTGGCTGGGCAACGCACGCATGCTGATGCACGGCAACGAGGCGATGCAGGTCTACGGAGTGATGGTGTTCGTCACGCTCGCGATCTTCACGATGGGTCGCGCCCACGCAACCGGTGAATGGATGTGGGCCCTGCTGTGCGCGGCCTGTTGCACTCTTGCAACCTTCAGTTTTGGCAATGGGATTGCGAGTTTCGCAGCGGTTTTCGTGACAGCGCTGGTACTGCGCACACGCCCGGCAAACGTCGCGTTTCCGATCCTGTTATTTGCCGGCGTGATGGTCGTTTACCTGTTCGCGCTGCCGGGTGGCGGCGAGGCACGCGGATCGCTTCTGTTCGACTCGGGATCGATTGCAGGCGCCCTGTGTCGGTGGTTGAGCGCGCCGTGGATCCACGCGTGGCTGGGCTACGCGGATCCGCCACTCGAACCAACGCTGAGTGCAGCGGTGCGAGGATCGGGCACCTTGGGCGCGCTTCTGGTGTCGAGTGCGCGCGGCGTTTCGTTGGCGTTCGGCAGCGACTGGCTGGCGCGCGAGAGCGCGCTGCTCGGCGGCATCGGCCTCTTCGGGTGGATCGCGATTGCCGCCCATGCGTGCAGGAATCGCGCAACTCTCCACGGTGCCCGCATCGCGGCCATCGGCCTTGCGACGTTCGCGCTCGTCACCGGAGCTCTGGTGTGCATCGCCCGCGTGCGGGTGTTTGCACAGACTCCGCTCGACGCTTATGCCGACCGCTACCTGCCGTGGAGTTGCCTCTTCTGGTTCGGCCTCGCCCTGTACATCGGCGCGGGAAACCCGAAGCGACGTCGCTTTCGGCAAGCACTGTTCCCGCTGGTCGCGATGTCGGCCGCACTCGTTTTCGCGCCAAGCAATAACGCGCTGGCCATCTGGAGCGCGATCGTGCATCAACACATCCAACAATCCGCCGTCGCGGCACAGCTGGGCATCTGGGACGCGGAGCGCTTTCCGGACGGAGCGGATGCCCGACGCGCCATCGTTCTCGAAACCCTCGGTCGCCTGAAGAGCGCACACCTGTCGATGTTCGCGGAACCCGCATTCGCGTTGGTTCAAGCCAATGCACCACGACCGTCGTTCGCGTCCGGCACCTTCGCAGGCGCAGCCGCCAAAGTCGTCCGCGAATTCCACGACACGCTCGGTCAGCGCGAGGTTGCAGCTTTCGATGGCGCTGTTCCGTTGACGAGCAACGTGAGCGATGCGTCGGTTCTTGCGGTCGTCGACGCCGCCGGCCGGTTGCGTGGCCTCGCGAAGTTCAGCTTCATCGGCCCTGCCGCCAAGGACTTGCGCTGGAGTTTCGCGCACCTGCGCGGTTTCGACGGCTACGTGCTCGATCCACAGCCGGGAGAACAGTTGCAGATCGAAATTCTGGACTCCGAAACCATGGCGGCCCTGGGCTCTGTTCCGCTGCGCGTGCCCGACGCGCAGCCCCCATCGCCGTAAATTCAGCGATCTGCGCGTGATCGCGCTCTTTGCGCTTCCTGCTCGACAAGAGTCAGCGCAACCTTGTCACGCAGGTAGACCGGCAACGCCGCCTCAGGCGCGACGCCTCGGCCTGCGCGTGCGATCGGCATCGCGAGGCGAGCAACGTCGGCGGCTTGCGGATAATGATCGCCTTCCGCCCAGCACGGTTCCATCGCGAGCCGCGAACGAAGGACATCCGAGTACGTCGCCCAGCCAGTACCGACAACGTTCCACGCCACGTCACGCTGCAGCACGAGGGATTCAGCCGGACCGACCGACTCGGGACCGATCGCCTCGACCCGTCCATCGTCCGCACGGCGAAACCTTCCGGCATAGATCTCGCCCATGCGTGCGTCGATCACCGCAAGGATGGGCGAACCGTTGATCGGCGCCTGCATCGCAAGCGCCGCGAGGGACGACACCGGGATCACCGGAATTCCGAGCGCGAGCGCGATGCCTTGTGCGGCAGAGATCGCGAGGCGCACACCGGTGAACGCACCCGGGCCTGCGCCGACCGCGATTGCATCAAGATCGCGGCGTGCGACCCCGGCCTCGGCGAGCAGTTGGTCGCACATCGGCAGCAGCAGTTCGGCATGCCGACGTGGCGCGATCTCGCTGCGCACGTAAAGGCGTCCGTCGACGAGCAACGCGGCCGAACACGATTCCGTCGCGGTTTCCAGAGCAAGCAGGTTCATGCGGCATAGTCTAGCGGGCGCGTGCCGGCGTGCCCATCGAATACCAGTCGACGCGGCGGGTCAGCGCCATCATCGCCGCGACCGCGAACAGCAGCGCGAGCGCTCCCATCAGCAACGCGTAGTCCTCGCTCCGCACCAGGCCATAGAGGAGACCGTCAATCAGCGCGAGCACGCCGCCGAGCATCAACCCCGCGCGGCGATTCGCCAGAACCGCCGCCGCGTAACCGCCCACCATGACGACGGTGGCCGCGGCGGCCAGCGCATAGGCGGGGCCGAAGCCGATCTGCTCCGACAACGCAAGCAGCACGACGTAGAACGTGCACAACGCGAGACCGACGAGAAGGTATTGCACTGGATGCACACGCAATCCGCGCAGCACCTCGAACAGGAAGAATGCGGCAAACGTGAGCGCGATGAACAACACGCCGTATTTCCCGGCCCGCACGTTCTGCTGATACGCACTTGCCGGTCGGACGAGGCTCACACCGAACGTCGATTCACCAAGGGACAGCTCGTTTGCCTCGCTTGCGCGCCAGTGTTGCGCGATCCGGCGACTGAGGTCGAGTACTTGCCAGTTCGCTTCGAACCCGGACTCCGTCACGCGATGGGCGAGTGGCAGGAACGCGCCGTCGAACCCCGGATCCGCCCACGCGCCTTCGACACGCAATGCCGTGCGCCTCGACAGCGGCAATGCCGCGAGGCGTTCGGTGCCTGCCAACGTCACATCGAATGCGAACGGCAGTGGCTGGTCGACCGATGCGGCATCGATCGCGATCGGCGCGGCAATCGCCGCGAAACCACCGAGCCCGCTGCCGTCGGGACCGAACGTGAGCTCAGCCGTGCCGGCGTGCAAGGTGGAGACGCGCCGGATCCCGCGGACGTCGGCGATCGGAACCCTCATCTGCGCACGCTGCCATTGCGGCTCCCGTCCCGCGCTGGTCAGCGCGGCAACGTCAGCGCCCGCGAATCGTCCACTGACTTTGACGTCGGCCGTATAGACGGCCGTTTCGTACATGCCGTAGCGGCGGATTTCCGGCGCCATCGTCGCCTGCAGGTCCAGCGTGTCGGGCAGCAGGAATTCGTTCTCTTCCAGCACGACCACGCCTTTTTCCTGCTGCTGGCGATAGCGCACCGGCACCACCAGCACCGGCCCGCCGATTGTCTGCGATGCACCCCAACGTTCGGCAATATGCTGGGTCGCCTCCGCGGCACGCTGCTGTCGTTCGCCGATCAGGTCATTCACCTGTCCGAGCGGAATCATCAGCAGCAGCGCGAGCGCCGCAATGCCGAGCACCTTGAACATCACACCGTGGATCCATTGCGGCGCCATCGTTGTCTCCATTGGAAGTCGTCGACGCATTGGACGCGACAGTCGCGACCGCCGGCAGGCGAAATCGGGCGCCGATCTGACCGCGCGCGTCATTCAGGTGATGCCGATTCGATCTTGACCCTCTTCGAACATGGCCGGTGCTAGGCTCGGTTCGTGTTCGACGCAGCGAGGAAACGAGGATGACGACCGTGGGTGAGCGCGTGCTGTGGTTCGTGCTGGGACTGGTGTCCGGATTCGTCCTCGCGCGGATGCTGGCGAAGCGGCCCGTGCGTGCCATCGAAACGGCATCGGCGGTGCCTGAACACGCCTCGTCCCCGGCATCGTCTGCCAACGTCGCCGATGCCCCGGCCGCAGTTGCATCGATCGGTCCGTCGCCGTCGCCCTCACGCATGGTCGATGTCGGCGCCGCGCGCGCCTGCGGCTTCAACATGAAACATGCCGAGGACCTCACGATCATCGAAGGCATCGGACCGAAGATCGACGACCTGTTGCGCATCCACGGCGTCGAGAGCTTCGTGCAGCTGGCCCAGCTCCACGTCGACGACCTGCTCGACCTGCTCGAACGCGGCGGACCGAACTTCCG
>NZ_JBDSWZ010000239.1:0-4694 GCF_039926425.1 Dokdonella sp. | reverse complement strand
CCGGCGACATCACGGTGATCGATGTGCGTCCCGCACCGGACCGCGCAACCGCACCGTTCGCGCCAGCCGACGTGCTGACGCCCGAATCGCACGCGCGCCTCTCTGCGCTACCGAAAGACACGCCGCTTGCGTTCCTCTGCCACCACGGCATCTCCAGCCGCAATGCAGCGGAACATTTCCACGACCATGGTTTCCGCGATGTCTACAACGTCGAAGGCGGCATCGAGGCGTGGGCGCTCGAAATCGATTCGACCGTTCCGCGGTACTGATCCAAACGCGGAACGCGCGTTATCCCGAACGTTTCGACGCGGGTTGGCGTGTGTCGATGCGGCGATCGAGGAACGAAAAAGCGCTCGCCGCAAGCGTGACCAGCAGCGCGAGCGCTGCCCAGATGGAAAGTGCCGGCACCGGTTGCGCTCCATCGCCGATCGGCAGGAGGATGCGGTTGTTCGTCGGGTCGGGATCGGCGATCGGCCCAATCGCACCATTTCCGTACACGACAGACCCAGACACAGCGAACGCGTACACGTTCCCGACCGGTACCGCGTCGACCCGCAGCTCGACCCTGCATGTCACCGTCGAGCCGATGGGCGGAGAAGGCCCGACCAGAAAATAGGCCAATCCTGGCGGCGACGTACTGCCGATGAGATCGACGAGCGTGCAGCCTGCACCGGGCGACTGGAAAAGCTTGATGCGCCTGTTTCCGGCATACGGTTCTTCGTGACCGACAATTGAATACGTCGCCGAATGTTGCGGACCCCGGCTCGTCACGTCGAACGCGAGGGTGGCGCGCGTGCCGACAAGAAATTGAGGATCGGTCATGCTTTCGACGCGCAGCGTGATGCCGAGGTCGTCGCCATCGGGCAGCATGCCCGCCACGGCCGGCATGGCCACCCCGAATGACACCGCCGCAATTGCGATCCACACGCGCATGACGCGCTCTCCTTGCTTCAGTTCTGTCCAACGGCCACACCCGCCCCGGCGATCCGGCGAAGCACGCAGCGCCGCGCGAGACTACTCCACCTCTTCCTCGAAGCGCAGATGCTTCACGCTGCGCCCGTTGCGTCGCACCAGCTTCAATGCTTCGATGCCAATCCTGATGTGTGCGTCGACGAAGTTGGACGTGATCGAGCGATCGCTCGCCTCGGTCTTCACGCCTTCGGGGATCATCGGCTGGTCGGATACGAGCAACAGCGAACCGGACGGGATGTGGTTCGCGAAGCCCGCGGCGAAGATCGTTGCGGTCTCCATGTCGATCGCCATGCACCGCGTCTTGCGCAGGTACTCCTTGAACGCAGTGTCGTGTTCCCACACACGCCGGTTCGTCGTGTAGACGGTGCCGGTCCAGTAGTCGTGGCCGAGATCGCGGATCATCGTCGACACCGCGCGCTGCAACTGGAACGCGGGAAGCGCCGGCACTTCCGGCAACAGGTAGTCGTTTGATGTGCCTTCGCCGCGGATCGCCGCGATCGGCAGCACCAGATCGCCCAACTGGTTCTTGCGTTTGAGGCCGCCACACTTGCCAAGCAGCAGGCACGCGTGCGGCGAGATCGCCCCGAGAAGATCCATCACGGTGGCGGCATTGGGCGAACCCATTCCGAAATTGATCATCGTGATGCCGTCGGCGGTCGCGTTCGGCATCGGTTTGTCGCGGCCGTTGACGGGCACATCGTGCCATTGCGCGAAGAGTTCGACGTAGTGGCCGAAATTGGTCAGCAGGATGTGCTGGCCGAATCCGTCGAGCGGCGTTCCCGTGTAGCGCGGCAGCCAGTTGCCGACGATGTCGTTCTTGTTTTTCATGCGCGCGATCGTCGCAGTTTCCGGCCGACCGCTGCAAGCCGACGCACGGGGCGCGACGCATCGCTTCGGTGTGGCCGCAAGTGCGTGGGCGACGTCGACGGAGGGACACGTCGTGCAGGACTTTCGGATCGTCACTCCTGCGAAAGCGGGAATGACGTCGCAGGGGAATTCAAGCGCGGACGACGATCGTGCAGCAACCCTCGATCCACCGCATCGTTTTCCGAGGCGACGATGCGATCCCGAGGATCGACGACTTGCCGGACGAACCGCACCCGTTCGCCTTGGCGGAGACGGACAGGATTCGAGGCTCCCACGCGTCGAACCGCGACCGGCGGGCAATTGCCCAAGCACACAGGTCGCGACTTGAACTCCTCAACGCCACTCCATGCAGGGCACGATCCGAGCTGGACGAACCTCCTTTTTCACAACGATTTTTTGAGACTCTCCTCACACAGAGTCCGAACAATCCGCACGGCTCGTTCGATCGCCGACGCGTCTGCGTCGAGATGGGTGACGGCACGCACGTTCGAGGTTCCCATTTCCGTCATTCGCACACCGCGGGCTTGCAGCTCCCGCACGAAGGATCCGGCATCGAGTCCGGTCCCTGCGACATCGAAGTAGACGAGGTTGGTCTCGACGCCCGCGACATCGATCGAGATGCCCGGCGACGCAGCGAGTCCCTCGGCCAGTCGTTTCGCGCTGGCGTGATCGTCGGCGAGACGCGCGACGTGATGGTCGAGTGCGTAATCGCATGCCGCCGCGATGATGCCGCTCTGGCGCATCGCGCCGCCCCAGCGCAACTTGTGGCGAAAGGCTTCCTCGCAAAATGCCTGCGACCCGGCGAGCACGGCGCCACCCGGCGCACCAAGACCCTTGCTGAAATCGATCCATACCGAATCGAATCCGCGCGCGTGCACCGATGCGGCGATGCCACTCGCGACACAGGCGTTCAGCAGGCGCGCACCGTCCATGTGTGTCGAGAGGCCCGCCGCATGCGCGACTGCCGCGACCTCGTCGAGAGTCGCCAGCGGCCACACGGCTCCGCCGCCGAGGTTCGAAGTCTGCTCCACCAGGACGAGGCGCTGACGGGGTGCGTACGGTCGATCGTTGCGGATCGCGGCGCGCAACTGGATTGCATCGAAGATGCCGCGGCGTCCGGCGAGCGGCTGGATCATGACGCCGGCGATGGCTGCCGGACCGCCGCCTTCGAAGCCGATGATGTGTGACGTGGCGTCGCAGATCACTTCCTCGCCCGGTCGGCAATGCACCGCCAGCGCGATCTCGTTCGCCATCGTGCCGGACGGCAGGAACACGGCCGCTTCCTTGCCGAGCAAACCGGCGCAGCGTTCGAGCAGGCGGTTGACGGTCGGGTCTTCGTGCGCGCGTTCGTCGCCGACCTCGGCGGCCGCCATCGCGGCGCGCATCGCTGGCGTCGGGCGCGTCTTGGTGTCGCTGGCGAGATCGATCAGGGGGTCGGACATGCGAGCGGATTCCTGGGGCGTCGCGCGATGCGGCGGTCTTCCAGTGTAAAGGCCTGACGCTGCCAGCATCTGCTGGGTCAAGGCGTGATCCATCCGCTACGATGGCCTCATGTGCGGTCCGCGTTCACTCCTGCTCGCCGTGTTGATGGTATCGGCAACAAGCGCCGAGGCCGCGCATGCGTGGCGCTGCGTCGACGCCCGAGGCTCGGTCAGCTTCCAGGACCATCGCTGCGGAGCCGGACAGACCGAGCGCGTCGTGCCGCTGGCAGACGACGTGGCGGCACCGGAGCCCGAACCTGCGAACGATCCGATTGCCGATGAGACGGACACGCCGCCAGCGCCAGCGCCACCAACACCTCGCATCGCCGCGCCCACTTTTTTTGTCTGCATCCGCTTCGACGGCAGCCGCTATCGCAACGAGACCGGCATCGGCGCCAGTCGTCTGGTGCCGTTCGGTGCGCAGGGCGAACTGCAAGGCGACCTTGCCAGCGCGTACGGCGGGCGCAACGGAATCGGCGTCTCCGCGCCCGGCTTGCGTTCGCCGCCGAACGTGCCCTCATCGCTCGGCAACGCCTATACGCGCGCCGACGACCAATGCCATCACGCCGGTCCGCGTGAAGCCTGCACGTTTCTCCGCAAGGAACTCGACGACGTGGAGGACCGGCTCAAACGCGCGTTCAGCGACACCGAGTCGACGCTGAAGCAACAGCAGGTCGAACTGCGCGATCAGCTCCGCGGCTGCTGAGAGACGCATCGTTCCGAGGGCTCGCCGTGGCAGTCCAGACGGACGAGCTGCCCGGATCGACGTGGTGGGTTCAAGCTCGTCGACGTCGTCGCCTCACGCAGGCGACAGCGCATGACGACGTTCGTGATCGAGCAGCCATTGCTTGATCGGCAGACCACCGCCAAAACCGGTGAGCTTGCCGCCGCTGCCGATCACCCGATGGCAAGGCACGATGATCGGCAGCGGATTCGCACCATTCGCCGCACCGACCGCGCGACTTGCCACCGGATTGCCGATGCGCCGCGCGAGTTCGCCGTAGCTGATCGTCTGGCCATACGGAATCCGCACGAGTTCGTGCCACACGGTCGTGCGGAACGGGGTTCCCTGTGCGGCGAGAGGCACGTCGAACGCGTGAAGGCGTCCATCGAAGTACGCTTCGAGTTGCGCGATCGCCGGGCCAAGATAGCGACGGTCGCGCCTCCAGTCGGCCCCGATTCGCGCGTCCTGATCCGCGTGCGGAAATCCGATGGAGCGCAGCGCATGTTCGTCTGCCGCCAGCAGCAGGCGTCCGATCGGAGTGTCGAGGTGGTCATAGTCCATCGGTCTGTCCTCGCGTGGTGGTTGAATCCTGAGCGTTGCCGATCGGTCGTCGATGTGCGCCTGCAAATCGTTGCGCGATCGCGTGCGAA
>NZ_JBDSWZ010000238.1:0-31974 GCF_039926425.1 Dokdonella sp. | reverse complement strand
CAGCGCGCCTGTTTATCTCGCTGGCGTGGCGACGTCTTCGGGCACGAAGAATCTGCTGTTCGCGCTCACTCGCCAAAGCGGAACCCTGCTCGCCATCGATGCCGCCACCGGCGCCGTCGTGTGGTCGAAGGCGACCGGCAGCGGCGCGCAATGGATCACCTCGGCGCCGGCGATCGATCCGGGTCGCTTGTATGTCTACAGCCACGGCATGGACGGGTTCATCCACAAGTACCAGGTCGGCGACGGCACGGAAATCAGCGGCGGCGGCTGGCCGCAGCTCTACACGAACCGCCCGGATTCCGAAAACGCCAACGGCAGCCTCGCGCTCGGAACCTGGAACGGCACCAGCTATCTCTACTCGGTGACCAGCGGTTACGGCGAGAGCGGTGACTA
The DNA here is from genome assembly GCF_039926425.1 of Dokdonella sp. Lineage (GTDB taxonomy): Bacteria > Pseudomonadota > Gammaproteobacteria > Xanthomonadales > Rhodanobacteraceae > Dokdonella_A. Next base: position 31,581 of record NZ_JBDSWZ010000238.1, on the reverse strand, counting down.
CCAGGGCCACCTGACGACCGTGAATCTGGCGACCGGAACGCAGACCGTCTTCAATACGATCTGCAGCAACGTCACCACTCATATCGGCGCGGGTTACTTGTGCGACGTCGGAAGTTCGTCCGGCAAATCGGGCATCTGGGGACGCGGCGGCGCCACCTTCGACGCGGCACGCGGCAAGATCTACATCGTTTCGGGCAACGGTCCGTACACCGCAGACGCGAGTACGGGCAACACCATGAAGTGGGGCGACAGCGTGCTGTCACTCGCACCCGATGGCGTCGGCGCAACGCCTGGAATTCCCTATGACAGCTACACGCCGACCGACTACGCCAGCCTCGACAACAGCGACAGCGATCTTGGTTCGATGTCGATGGCGCTGTTGCCGGTCCCTGCGGGCAGCAGCATTGCCCACGTCGGCCTGCAGGGTGGCAAGGACGACACGCTGCATGTGATCAATCTTGACGACATGAGCGGCGGTGGCGGCCCGCGCCACGTCGGCGGCGAGATGCAAATTCTCGATGCGGGCGGTGAGTATGATGGCGCACGCGAGCAACCGGCGGTCTGGCTCGACGGCTCCGGGTCCACCTGGGTGTTCTTCGCCAGCTTCAGGAATGGCGTGACCGCGTTCAAGATGAGTCTCGGCGCAGGCAACGTGCCGACCCTCACGCGCGAGTGGCATGTGTATCGCGGCTCGTCAACCGATACGACCTCGCCGGTCGTCGCCAACGGCGTGATGTACCACGTCAGCAGCTGTCCGGACCAGAACTCGAACTGCCTCGTTGCGCGTGACCCTGCGACCGGAAACGTGCTGTATTCGTCGGCCGCGTTGGGCGGCCTTCATTTCCAGAGCCCGATCGTCGTCGATGGCGGCGTGTACGTGTTCGACGCCAACTCAAAGCTGCGGGCATTCGGCACCGACGGCACGTCGATGACGTTTACGGTGACGCCAAGCGCTGGAGCCAACGGCACGATTTCTCCTTCCACACCGCAGACCGTCAGCGAGGGCGCGACAACCGCCTTCACCGTGACCGCCATGACGGATTACGTCGCCCATGTATCGGGCTGCGGGGGCACGCTCACAGGAATGACTTATACAACCGCGCCTGTCACCGCCAATTGCATGGTTTCCGCGCTCTTTGTCGGCGGCGACCTGATCTTCAGCGACGGCTTCGAAGGGCCGTAGCCCGCTTTTTGCCCCGCCATGATCCGCAGCGCGCTTTTCCAGTGCGCGCGAATCGTTCCGACCGTCTGACATGGCTTTGCGGAGGGCGGAAGAAGACGGTTGGACGACCGCATCAACCGGCGCCAAACGGCATGGCGGGCGAAACCGCAATCCACATTGGCGGGTACGTTCACGCACGGCTTCGTATCATCGTTGCCATTCGTGCGCTGCAGAATGTGGCTGCCGGGCCTTTTGGCACGTGACGCGCAGCGCACGCTCCGTTCCAATTCCATCGATTCGACCCTTTGCGATTCCGGACTGCACAAAAATGCGCCACCTTCCTTCCACTCGCGCACGGAGATCCCATTTGACGCGCGGCCCTGTCGTGCAATTCGTGCTGGCTTGCGCGACTCTGGGATGTGCGTCGGTGACCACTCGGCTGCTCGCGGCCACCGTGCCGTCCACAGGCTTGCGCTTTGGCAGTGCCGAAGTGCTCAATCTCGCCGACCGCGAACGCGATATCGCGAACGCCGATGCGCTTGCCGTGGTGCAACTCGACGCAACTGTGGCCGCCGCGATCCTTGCGGCGCCCGTGGTCGACGAAGAACATCCGTCGCTCACGTTTTCAGAACAGGCATTCGGCTGCAGGCCCGGCGAGCGCACGTGCGTGCCCGCACACGAGCGCGGCTTGATCGACGCGTCGCTCGGCAAGGTCAAACGCGACGGGCGACAACTCGTGGTTGCGGCAAACGATGGCAAGCCGTTGCAGTTCATCGATTTCACGCAGCCGTCCACGCGCAAGGGCGATGGGGATTCGGAAACGCATTGGTATCTCGGAACGCTGCCGGGCAATGGCTACCATCGCGTCGAAGTGCAGTTCGGTCACGACGCGCCGGGGAATTTCCTGATCAATCCCGGCGACGGCGGCGTTGCATTCGTTCACAACGGCAGCGATGTGGTCGCGCCGTCACCGGATGGCCGTTGGCTGGTCACCTTCAACAGCATCAATCCGCCCGCCTCGGTGCGCGTCGCCGACCTCGATATCACAGGCCCTCGTCTGACAATGACCTGCGCGGCCGCCAAACGCAGTGTCGCAAGCGTGCAAATGAAAGGCTGGCACGATGCGGCGGAATTCGACCTGGTGCTCTTTCCCACCGGCAAGCCGGGCGTGGATGCGATTCCGCTGCGCCTCGCGCGCGGCGCCGATGGCTGGCAGATCGCGATGCCGGATCCGGCGCGCGCGACAACGCTCGAATTCGGCTGTCGCCAGCGGTCGTCGTCCTAGATCGCGGATGGCGTCACGTTGCCATGCCGGATGCAATGCGGTCTTGCTAGACTCGCGTCCCTTGCATCTGGAGCCTTGAATGGACGCTGCCGCCCTGCCCCGTTCCGAAGAGACGCGCGTCGCCGTGCTGGGTCTCGGTTACGTCGGCCTGCCGCTCGCGGTTGGTTTCGGACGCCAGCTCGACACGCTCGGCTTCGACATCAATGCGGCGCGCATCGACGAGTTGAAGGCGCACCGCGACCACACCCTCGAAGTATCGCCGGAAGAGTTGAAGGCGACGACGCGACTGCGCTTCAGTGCCGATCCGGCCGATCTCGCAGCCTGCAACGTCTTCATCGTGACGGTGCCGACACCCATCGACGATGCGAAACGCCCCGATCTCAAGCCGCTCGAATCGGCCAGTCGCACCGTCGGTCGCGCGATTGCGCGCGGCGGTGTCGCGGTGTTCGAGTCGACGGTGTATCCCGGTGCAACCGAGGAAGTGTGCGTCCCGATCATCGAGCGCGAATCGGGACTCCGGTTCAATGTGGATTTCTTCGCCGGCTACAGCCCCGAGCGGATCAATCCTGGCGACAAGCAGCATCGCCTCGAGACGATCATGAAGGTCACGTCCGGCTCGACCCCGGACGCTGCCGATTTCGTCGACGCGCTGTACCGACGCGTGATCACCGCCGGAACGCACAAGGCATCGAGCATCCGCGTTGCCGAAGCGGCGAAGGTGATCGAGAACACCCAGCGCGATCTGAACATTGCGCTCGTCAACGAACTCGCACTGATCTTCCATCGCCTCGGCATCGACACCAGCGAAGTGCTCGCTGCGGCCGGTACAAAGTGGAATTTTCTGCCATTCAGGCCAGGTCTCGTCGGCGGCCACTGCATCGGTGTCGATCCGTATTACCTCACCCACAAGGCGCAGCAGATCGGCTACCACCCCGAAGTGATCCTCTCGGGTCGACGCATCAACGACGGCATGGGCGAGCATGTCGCGCAGCGCGTGATCAAGCTGATGATCCAGCGACGCATCCACACCGCGGGCGCGAAGATCCTCGTGCTTGGCCTCGCGTTCAAGGAAAACTGCCCGGATCTGCGCAACACGCGCGTCGTCGACGTGGTGCGCGAATTCAGGAACTATCACGCCGACGTCGACGTGTACGATCCGTGGGTCAGCGCCGAGGAAGCGCGCCACGAATACGGCCTCGACCTCGTGCCGGAACTCGTGCCGGGGACTTACGACGCCGTGATTCTCGCGGTCGCGCATCGGCAGTTCATCGAGCTTGGCGCGGAGCGCATTCGCGCGCTCGGCAAAACCGGCAGCGTGCTCTTCGACGTGAAGCAGGCCTTGCCGCGAGACAGCGTCGACGACCGCTTGTAGCCTTCCGTTGCCGACCGGGGCGCGCTGCCCCGGGCAGATCCTTCACCCTCAACGGTCGCGCACGGTTGCGACCGCTCCACGGAGCGACAGATGCGAGTCCTGATCACCGGCGCTGCGGGTTTCATCGGCTCCACCCTGAGCGGCCGGCTGCTCGCGCGTGGCGACGAGGTGCTCGGCTACGACAACGTCAACGATTATTACGATCCGTCGTTGAAGGAAGCGCGTCTCGCGCGTCTGACTCCACATGCGAATTTCGGATTGGTGCGCGCGTCGCTGGAAGACCGGCCGTCACTGGAGAAGGCGTTTGCGGATTTCCGTCCTCAGCGCGTCGTCAATCTCGCAGCGCAGGCGGGCGTTCGCTATTCGATCGAGAATCCGTACGCATACATCGAGAGCAACATCGTCGGCTTCATCAACGTGCTCGAAGCGTGCAGGCACGGCAAGGTCGAACATCTCGTGTACGCATCATCGAGCTCGGTGTATGGCGCGAATCGCAAGCTGCCATTCTCGGTACGCGACCCGGTCGACCATCCGGTCAGCCTGTATGCGGCGACCAAGAAAGCGAACGAATTGATGGCGCACACCTACAGCCATCTGTATTCGCTGCCGACGACCGGCCTGCGTTTCTTCACCGTGTACGGCCCATGGGGTCGACCCGACATGGCGCTGTTCCTCTTTACCCGCAAGATTCTCGCCGGCGAGCCGATCGAGGTGTTCAACCACGGCAAGCACACACGCGATTTCACCTACGTCGACGACATCGTCGAAGGAGTGATCCGTACGCTCGACCGGATTCCCGCCGGCGACCCGGCATTCGATCCGCTCGAGCCGAGCGCGGCGAGCTCGTCGGCGCCGTACCGCCTCTACAACATCGGCAATCACCAACCGGTGCAGCTGGCCCACTACATCGAGGTGCTCGAGGCGAAGCTCGGGCGCAAGGCAGAAAAAATCCTGTTGCCTCTCCAACCGGGGGATGTGCCCGACACCTATGCGGACGTCGGGGAGCTTTCACGCGACACCGGCTACACGCCGGCGACGTCGGTTGAGGTCGGAGTGGGCCGATTCGTCGACTGGTACCGGGCGTTTTACGAGGTAACCGACTGATCCAGCGGCCGTCAGCATGAATGCTCGGAACCCGTCAGCGGATCGTTTCTTGCATGAATTCGGCAACTGAGCGGCGGCGAAGCGGCGTTCAGAATGTGATACGTTTCACACTTTCTTACGCCAAGGTGGCAGCGATGACTCTGTTCAGGTGGCCCGCTCTTCTGGTTCTCGTCCTCATCGTGTCCGCCTGCGCAACGGGTGGAACCGGGTCTTCACAGGCGCCCGTGGTCAATCCCGAAAGCCAGGCGGTCGCCGATTACCGGATCGGCGTCGACGACGAAGTGAAGGTCTCGGTCTGGCAGAATCCCGGCCTCGATGTCAGCGTTCCGGTGCGGCCGGACGGCAAGATTTCCGTGCCGCTGGTGGGCGACGTCGCCGCCGGTGGGCGAACTCCAGAAGAAGTCGCTGCCGACATCAAGGACAAGCTCCAGGCGTTTGTCCGTGATCCGCAGGTGACCGTGATCCTGACCCAGCTGCGCAGCCACGAGTATCTGTCGCGTGTGCGCGTGACGGGCGCCGTGCGCCAGCCTGTTTCCGTGCCATTCCGCCAGGGCATGACCGTGCTCGATGCAGTGCTCGCCGCGGGCGGCACCACCGAATTTGCCGCGTCCGATCGTGCGGAGCTGTACAGAAAGGACGGTGAAACCACCAAGGCTTACGCTGTTCGACTCGACAAGGTGCTGCAGAAAGGCGACCTGACGACCAACTACCCGGTCCAGCCGGGCGATGTCATCACGGTGCCGGAACGCACGTTCTGACGGAATCCGGGACAGCAACGTGACGCAAACCCCCGTCTCGCTCGGCGACATTCTGCCGGTGATGCTCACGCAGGCGCGAAGACACGCGCTTGCTCTCGCGTTCGCGTTCGTGGCGATTGCGCTCACCGGCCTGCTGTTCGGCCTCGTGTGGCCGAAGAGCTACTCGGCTGCGACGACGATCCTCGCGCAGAAGAGCGACATCATCCAGCCTCTGCTCGAAGGACGCGCGGTCGCGACCGGAACCGCCGACCGGACGACGATCGCCAAGCAGGTGATCTTCAGCCGCGGGATCATCGACGAAATCCTGAAGACGGGCGGCTGGGACCTGACCAAGCTCGATCCGCTCCAGCAGGACAACCTGCGCGAGGCGATCAAGAGCCGCACGCAAATCACCAGTCCGCGCGAAAACCTCATCCACATTGCCTACCGCGACGCGGAACCTGCTCGCGCGCTGAAGGTCACGGAACGCCTGGCGGATCTCTTCATCAAGGAAAGTCTCGCAGCGAAAGAGCGGGAGAGTCGCGAAGCCTACGAGTTCATCGACAGCCAAGTGGAGGCGTATCACCACAAGCTGACCGAGGCGGAAGACAACCTGAAGAAATACCGCGCCGACAACGTCGATGCGCATCCGGGCAGCGATGCCGACACCAACACGCGCATCGGCGCGCTCCGCTCCGGCGTCGAACAGTCGCGCATGAATGTGATGGAACTTCGCTCGACCGAGTCGGCGTTGATGTCGCAGTTGTCGGGCGAATCCGAAGTGACGGCAGTGCAGACCCGCGCCGGCGTTTACCGAACACAGATGGCCGACCTCCAGGCCCAGCTGGAAAAGCTGCTGCTCAACTACACCGACCAGTATCCGGACGTGATTCGCATACGTCACCAGATGGAGGACGTGCGCAAGCAGATCGCCGACGAAGAGCGGCGCAGGACCGAGGCGAAGAATGCCGGCGTCCCCACATCGATCGACCAGAATTCGCAGTTCAATCCGCTCTACACGGAGCTGAGAAGCAAGCTCGCAGACGTGCGCCGGCAGATCGCTGCCACCGATTCGCGCATGGGCGCAACAGAAACCCTGCTGGGCAGCGAGCTCGATCGCAGCCGGCGGATCGCGGCATCGGAAAGCGCGCTCGCCGAACTCACGCGCGACTACGACGTCAATCGCGAGATCTATCAGGATCTGTTGAAGCGACGCGAGAATGCGCGCGTGTCGATGAATCTCGATTCCGAGGGCCGCGGCCTGACGTTCCGCATCCAGGATCCGGCGACGAAACCCTTGCGGCCCGCAGGGCTCAGCACGATCCACTTTGCCGCTGCCGGGCTGGGCCTCGCGCTTGCACTCCCGCTCGGCTTGCTGTTTCTCGTGGCGCGCTTCGATCGCCGTATTCGTTCGGTGCTGGAACTCGAGCGCATCACCGGCCTTCCGGTGCTCGCATCGGTGCCGGTGTACGCAACACGCGGAGAGCGCCGCGGCGAGACGGCGCGGATGGCGATCGTCGTCCTGCTGCTGATCGCCACCGCAGCGATTTTCGCGCTGACCTACTGGTATCGGCTTACGCGATGAACTCTTCTTCTCCCGACCACGATCCCGTTCCGAACGGGAGTCTGCCCGCATCGAGCGCCGACCTCGCACAGCGCACCAGCGCAAGCCGGTCGATCGCACGCATCGTCGAACCTCGCACGTTGCCGGTGCGCGCACTCGAAGACCGTCGCCTCATCCACCAGGATGGCAGCGGTCGCGAGCAGGCAGACGCGTTCCGCGAGATCCGCACCCGCCTTCTGTCACTCGGCGGCGTGTCGAATTTCGTCACGCTGGTTGCACCCATCAGCCACGGCTCGGGTGGCAGCTTCGTCGCGCGCAACCTGGCCGCGGCATTCGCGTTCGACGAAGCCAAGACCGCGTTGCTGCTCGACTGCGACGCGCGTCACCCCTCGCAGCACACGGCACTGGGTGTCGACCCCGTGAATGGCGGGATGATCGACTACCTGGAGCATCCCTCTCTCGGTGTCGAGAAAATCCTTTATCACACGGGCATCCCGCGCCTTCGTCTGATGCCGGTCGGACGGCAACGCGAAATGAGTGCCGAATACTTTTCGTCGTTCCGCATGCGGGCGGTGCTCGATTCGTTGCGCAGCCGCTACTCCGATCGCTACCTCTTTCTGGACGGCCCTGCGGTCAACAACTCGCCCGACTCGCGGATCCTTTCCGACCTCGTCGACTTCGTCGTGCTCGTCGTCGGCTACGGGCGAGATACCCCGCAAGCCATCGCCAAGGCCATTGCGAATTTCGATCCGGCGAAACTCGCAGGCGTGGTTTTCAACCACGCGCCATGAACACGATCACAGCGGGCGCATTCCGCAGACCGGTGGAATGCGCGGCGTCCGGGGGGCCACAGGATGGCCTCCTTGAAATCATTCCACGTCACGCAAGGGGGAAGTCATGACGTTTCGAGCCGCGCATGCGTGGGTCCTGTGCCTGCTTTCGACACTGGGATCGAGCGCGCACGGTGCACGTGTGGACTACACCATCGGTCTGGGCGTCGAACACAACGACAACATCAATCTGAGCGAGAACGCGCCGGCCGGTGACACGATCATCGAACCCACCCTGGCGTTCGCCGTGACCGAAAGCGGTTCGACGATCCAGGCCAACGCGAGCGGAATCCTCCAGTACCGCGACTTCCTGCAAGGGCGTTTCGGCGATGATTTCCTTGGCCAGCTCAACGCCCGCCTCAACTGGTCCGCGATCCCCGGCTGGCTCGACTTCGGTGTCGAGGACTACCTTGGCGTGCAACCGATCAACAACCTGACACCCGATACGCCAGGCAACCAGCAGCAGACCAACGTCTTCGCCGCGGGTCCGACATTGAACATCCGTCTCGGACCAACGGTTCGTGGCCAGGCGCAATTGCTCTACACGAACAGCTACGCCGATGAAACGAAACAGTTCAATTCCGATCGCGCCAGCGTCGCGCTGCGGGCGATCAAGGACCTCGATTCCGGAACCACGCTCGCCGCCAATGTGCTCGGCGAACGCATCAGCTTCCGCGATTCGCAAGCCGCCGCCGACTACAACCGCTACAGCGCGTTCGGTCGCTACACGCGCAAATGGGCACGCTTCGATCTGGTCGCCGATGCGGGCTACTCGTGGATCAAGTACGGCACCAGCAATGTCACCGGCGCGACCGATCGCGATGCCGCGCTCGCGCGCGCAAACCTCGACTGGCATGTGACCGACCGCAGCACCTTCACCGTCGATCTCGCGCACCAGTTGTCCGACGCCGCCTCCGGACTTCTCCTCACCACAGCGTCCGTCCCCGACACGGTCAATCCGATCCCGGCGCAGCTCTCGACCGGAAGCGCCACAACGACGTCAGCTGCCTATCTCGAAAATCGGATCGACGTGGGCTACAGCTATCGCGGCGTGCGGGGACTCTTCATGGTCGCGCCGTACTATCGAAAGCTCGACTACGGCTCACTGTCGGTCGTCGCGCCGGCAGACTCCTCCGTTGGCGGTGCAGCGATCAGCCAGACTGCGCACGGCGCGACGGCAAGCGCCGCATGGCTGCTGCGCCCGTTGCTGACCATTGGCGTGATCGCGAGCGGCGAAAACCTTCGCTACGACCAGCTTTCGCGGAGCGACAAGACATGGAATCTGCAGGCATTTCTGCGCCAGCAGTTCACCCGCCATTGGAGCTGGCGCGGATCATTGACGCGCTACGAGCGCGACAGCACCGTCGCGGGCCAGAGCGCAGACCAGAACATCGTCTTCGTCGAACTCACGTACTCACGCTGATTGACCACCGCGTTTCCGCCACTGCATTCCACTCCCGCGCATCCCAACGACTCCGATGAACCCCATTCTTCTCACCGGCGGTGCCGGCTATATCGGCAGCCATGTCACGCGCCAGCTGCGCGAACGCGGCGAGCGCGTCATCGTGCTCGACAATCTCAGCAGCGGATTTCGCGAGGCGGTGCTCGATGCGGAGCTCGTCGTCGGCGACGTGGGCGACCGCGCGCTGGTCGATCGGCTGCTGACCGAGCACGCGATCGACACCGTGCTGCATTTCGCCGCACACACGGTCGTGCCGGAGTCGGTACGCGACCCGCTGAAGTACTACGGCAACAACACCTGCACGACGCGCAGCCTCCTCGCGGCATGCTCCGCAGCCACGGTGAAGCACTTCGTGTTTTCCTCGACTGCAGCGGTCTACGGGATGCCGGCATCGGGTCTCGCCGACGAAGACACGCCGACCCAGCCGATCAACCCGTACGGCTGGTCAAAATTGATGAGCGAGACGATGCTGCGCGATCTCAGCGCGGCGACTGCGCTGCGCCACGTGATCCTGCGCTACTTCAACGTCGCGGGCTGCGACCCGCAAGGGCGCATCGGCCAGTCGACGCCAAACGCGACCCTGTTGATCAAGGTCGCGTGCGAGCACGCGGTCGGAAAGCGCGCACAGATCGGCATCTTTGGCACCGATTATCCAACTCCCGACGGCACCGGCATTCGGGACTACATCCATGTCGAGGATCTCGCGCGCGCGCACCTCGGCGCGCTCGATCACCTGCGTGGTGAGGGTGCCTCGCTGACGCTCAACTGCGGCTACGGCCATGGTTACAGCGTGCGTGAAGTGATCGATGCGGTTGCACGGGCGAGCGGCACGATGCTCGACGTGGTCGAGCATCCGCGGCGCGCGGGCGATCCACCGATGCTGATCGCGCGCAGCGAACGCCTGCAGCGTGAACTTCACTGGCATCCGCAACACGACGACCTCGATTTCATCGTGCGCAGCGCGTTGCTGTGGGAACGCAAGATGCTGGTGCCATGATCGCAGCGCGTTGCTCAGGCGCGCTTGCGCAGCGCATTGACCACGTAGTGCGCCATGTAGCCGATCGACGCGGCCAGGCCGAGCCGTTCGATGTGACGGTAGATATGCCACTGCCAGCGCGCCGCCTTGATCTTGTTCGACGACACCGATCCGGCGCGCACCAGATACCACGCGAGCGGCACGCCGGGATCGACGCAGATCGCCCGGCCGGCACGTCGCACACGTTCGAGCCAGAACACGTAATCCTCGTGGCCGACGTTCTGAAAGCGCGCGTCGCCAAGTGTGCGGTCGTACATGCCGGTGAGATTGCCGATGCGGTTGCTTTTCAGCATGTCGGCATAGGTCACCGAAATGGGCGGCCGTACACGCGAAAGAACCGACCCGTCTTCTGCGACCCGATCGTAGGCGGTGTAGCTGACCTGCGCGGACTGTGTACGCAGTTCCGCCAACTGGCGGGCGAGCTTGTCCGGATGCCACCCGTCGTCGCTGTCGAGGAACGCGATGTAGTTTCCGCGCGCGACAGCGAGTGCGTGATTGCGCGCTGCCGCGACGCCGCCATTGGCGGGCATGCGCAGCGCGTGCACGCGCGGATCGCGCGCAGCATAGTCATCGAGCAGGCGCGGCGACGCGTCGTTGGAGCCGTCGTCGACGGCGAGAAGTTCGAACTCCGTATGACTCTGGGCGAGCACCGAATCGATCGATCTGCAAAGGGTCGCGGCGGCGTTGTACACCGGCATTACGATGCTGACGAGCGAATCGGTCATGCGTTGGGGAATCTTCGAAAGTCCGGGACGGCGCCTGCATGCACGCCCGTGGAGTGGATGAATCGGCGCACGTATTGTCGGCGATTTGCGCCGCGCGGGCGCGCGACGATGCGCGTGCCGGCCTTGGTGTCGGTCGCAGCATGACGCATCAGGACGATCCAGCGGCCCACCCTGCCGAACTCGCGGGGCTGGGCATCGTCTATTTTGGCAACGACTGGCGCTCGGAAAATCGTACCAGCAGCCATCACATCGCGTCGCGCCTCGCCTCCACCATGCCGGTGCTCTACGTCTCGAGCCCGGGGATGCGCAAGCCACAGGCGAGTGCCAGCGACCTCGGCCGCATGATCCGCAAACTGCGCGCCGCGCTCAAGCCACCCGAACGCATGGGTGACCGGTTGTGGGTGTGCACGGTGCCGCAGATTCCGTTCCGACGCATTCCCGGAGTCGACGCCATCAACCGCTGGTTCGGCGTGTGGTCGGTTCGGCGTGCGCTGCGAGTCGCGGGACTCACGCGCTGGATCAGCTGGTTCGTCGTGCCGCATCCCGGCTTCATGGCAGGTCGCCTCGGCGAGGAGTTGTGCGTCTACTACTGCATCGACGACTACGCTGCGCATCCGGGTGTCGACTCGGAGTTGATCGCGGAAAGGGATGCGCAACTCACGCGCCGGGCTGACCTGGTGTTCGTCGCACCGCCCGCGCTGCTCGATGCGAAGCGCGCGCTCAATCCGAACACACTGTTCTCGCCGCATGGGGTGGATGTCGATCTGTTCGGCCAGGCCGCCGATCCAGCGACGGCGATTGCTGCCGGAGCGCGCGACCTCGCTCACCCGGTGATCGGCTATTTCGGCTCGCTGCACGAGTGGATCGACTTTGAACTGATCGAGTGGCTCGCGCGTGCGCGCCCCGCGTGGACCTTCCTGTTGGTCGGGCACGCGGCCGCCGATGTATCGCGTCTGGCTGCGTTGCCGAATGTGCGCCTCGTCGGCGCGCAGCCGTATGCGACATTGCCACACTGGGCCAAAGCGTTCGACGCGGCGATCATTCCCTACCGGCTCAACCGGCAGGTGCAGAACGCCAACCCGCTGAAGCTGCGCGAGTATCTCGCGACCGGCAAGCCGGTCGTCAGCGTGCGCAATGCCGAGATCGAAAAATTCGCACGCTGGGTGCATATCGCCGATGATCGCGAGGGTTTCCTGCGCGGACTCGACCAAGCGTTGCGCGATGACACCCCGGAGGCGCAGGCCGAACGCATCGGCGCCGTCGCCAACCAGACGTGGGATCAACGCGTCACCGAAATCCTCCATGCAACGACGGAGGCGCTCATGCAGCGCCGTCGCCGCTGACCATCCAGACACAGGAACGCCTCATGCAATCCACCACAACGGGCAGGCTGCGCATCGCGATCGTCGGTGCCGGCTATGTCGCAAGTCACCATCTCGCCGCGCTGAAGCGGCTCGACTTCGTCGACGTCGTCGGCATCTGCGATCCCGACAGCGCCGCCGCACACGCGCTGGCGAACAAGTTCGCGATCCCGGTCGTCGCCGCGCGCCTCGCCGATCTCGCGGTCCAGTCGCCAGATGCGGTTTACGTGCTCACGCCACCGGCGAGCCACTGTGCGATCGCGCTGGAGGCACTCGACATGGGCTGCCACGTGCTGGTCGAGAAACCGATGGCCGAATCGGTGGCCGAATGCACCACGATGATCGATCGCGCGCGTGAACGCGATCTGGTCATCTCGGTCAATCATTCCGATCGACTCGATCCTGTCGTCGTGAAAGCGCTCGACGCAGTGCGCGACGGTGCGATCGGCGACCTGCTGTCGGTCGACATCCTGCGCAGTTCCGAATATCCCGACTATGCCGGCGGCCCGCTGCCCGCCGCCGTACGACAGGGGTCGTATCCGTTCCGCGATCTCGGCGTGCATGGGCTGTACGTGCTGGAAGCGTTTCTCGGCACACTGACTGACGTCGACGCGCGCTACCGCGCGACTGGGCGCGACCCGAACCTCAAGTTCGACGAATGGCACGCGTCGGCAAATGGCCCGGGCGGCCTGGGCCGAATGCTGCTGTCGTGGAACGCGCGACCCATGGAAAGCCGGCTGGTGGTGCGTGGCACGCGCGGCATCATCGAGGTCGATCGCTTCCTGCAGATCTGCCGCATCCATCGCGTGCTGCCGGGGCCAAAATTCATTGGCATCGTCGCCACCGCGTTCCTCTCAGGCTTTGCCGACGTCTTCCGTGTGCCCTGGAACGTCGTGCGCTTCGCCACCGGAATGCTGCGGCCCTCACCCGGCATCCAGGCCGGCGCGGCGGGGTTCGCGACCGCGCTGCACACCAAGACAGCGCCACCGATACCGGCCGAAGAAGGCTTGCGCGCGGTCGCGCTGATGGAACAGGTGTGCGCTGGCGCCGATGCCGAACGCAGTGCTGACATCGAAGCCCGCTTCGTCACGTATCCGCCGGTCGATGTGCTGGTGACCGGCGCCGCCGGATTCCTCGGCCGTGCGGTCGTCACCGCGCTGCGCGCACGTGGCAAAACCGTGCGTGTGCTGGTGCGCAATCCCGCCGCGGCGAAGGCGTTCGGCGACGACGTGCAGGTTCTCATTGGCGATCTCGGCGATCCGCGCAGCGTCAGCCATGCGGTCGACGGAGCGCGGCAGGTGTTCCACGTCGGTGCCGCAATGCGCGGTAGCCCACGTGCATTCGAAGCCGGCACGGTGTGGGGCACACGCAATGTGATCGACGCGTGTCTGGCGTATGCGGTGCAGCGTCTGGTGTACGTGAGCTCGCTGAGCGTGCTCGATCACGCCGGACGCGATCCCGCCGCGACAATGAACGAACAATCCGCACTCGAGCCGGAAGCGCAACGCCGGGGCGCCTACACACAGACGAAACTTACTGCAGAGACTCTGGTGCGCGCGGCGATTCGCGAGAAGCGGCTGCCCGCGGTGATCATTCGCCCGGGGCAGATCTTCGGGCCTGGCGCCGAACGTGTGACGCCGAACGGAACACTCGCCATCGCGGGGCGCTGGATTGCCGTGGGGGAACCGTCGCAGACGCTTCCGTTGGTCTATCTCGACGACATCGTCGACGCGCTGCTGCTCGCAGCCGATTCGGAACCTGCACTCGGACAGACCATCAATGTTGTGGATCCGACCGGGATCACGCAGCAGGCGTACCTCGATCGCGTGAAACACAAGCTCGGTTCCGACCTTCGGCTGTCGCGCGTCTCGGTGCAATTTTTCATGGTGCTTGCACAAGGGGTCGAATTGCTCGGCAAGGCACTCAAGCGGGACGTTCCGTTGACGCGCTATCGGGTGCGTTCGCTGCGACCACTCGCCAATTTCGACATCGGCGCGGCGCGCACCCTGCTCGGTTGGCAACCGCGCGTCGGTGTCGAGCGGGGCCTCGACGTCACGTTCGGACCAGCACCCGTCCCGCCGGTTCCGCCGGTCGCTCCAACGACGACGCCCTCGGATCCGGCCTGACCTCTCGCAGCATGCGCATCTTGCTGGTCAGCTCGCAGTTTCCGATCGCGGGCGAACCCACCCGCGGGCGACCGATCTATCAGACCGCGCGCGAACTCGCGACGCTCGCCGAGGTGCGCGTCGTGAGTCCGGTGGCGATGTATCCATCGTGGGCACAACCGAAAAGTTACCTGTTCAAGCCCGCGGACGCCGCAGTGACCGGTATCGATACCGCGTACGTCACCTATCCGGCGCTGCCGATCGTGTCGAGGCCGTTCAACGGCTGGCTCGCAGCGCGCGCGATCGCGCCGGAGCTCGCGCGTTTCAACCCGGACGTCGTTCTCTCGTACTGGCTTTATCCCGATGCGTACGGCGCGATGCTGGTCGCACGCAAGGCCGGCGTTCCGCTGGTTGCCGGTGCGCGCGGTTCGGACATCCGCGTTCGCGACCGCATCAGCAAGGCGCTGACGCGACGCGTGATCCGATCGGCCGACCAGTTGTTGGTCGTCAGCGAGGATCTCGGGAGGCTGGCAGTGGGCGAGTACGGAGCGGACCCGACGCGCGTGCATGCGATCGCGAATGGCTGCGATGCAATGACGTTTCATCTGGGCGATCGCGCAGTTGCGCGCACCAATCTCGCGATCGATCCATCAGTGGAACTCATCGTGTACGCAGGTCGGCTCGTCGCGGAAAAAGGGCTGCGCGAACTGGTCGGTTCAATGCGCGACCTCGTCGAACGACGCCCGGGCGTCGAGCTGGCGATGATCGGCACAGGCCCGCTGCACGACGAGCTGGCGGCCGAAGTGGCGCGGCAGACGAGCCTGCGCGTGCACCTGCCCGGCGCGTTGCCACCCGAAGGCGTCGCACAATGGATGACCGCCGCAGATGTGTTCGCGTTGCCGAGCTACTCCGAAGGCTACCCGAACGTGCTGGTCGAGGCGCTCGCCTGCGGCCGCCCGATCGTTGCAACGACGGTCGGCGGCATCCCGGAAATCGTCGACGCCGCGTCCGGCATCCTGGTCGCGCCGCGCGATGTCGACGCGTTGGCAGGCGCACTTGCCCAGGCCCTCGATCGATGCTGGAACGAGGCCGAATTGTCGACACGTTTTTCGTGCGCCTGGCACAGCGTCGCGGTCGATACGCTGCGCGTGTGCGAGACGGCGATCTCGATGCGTGCAAAGGCGGCGCGGACATGATCGCTTTCTTCCGGCACCTCGGATCTTCCGCCACGCGCATCGCCAGAACCGGAATACACGATCGGATCATCGCCATCTCCCACCAGGTATCGCCATGTTGATGAACCTCAACACGTTGCGCGCGTTCGCAGCGCTGTGCGTCGTCTACTACCACATCACGTCTGACGCAGGCCTCAACCTCGCCATCAGCATCGGCACGCGTGGCGTCGACGTGTTCTTCGTGATCAGCGGCTTCATCATCACCTACGCCAGCTCGAAGAGTCCGGACCAGTTCTTCCTGCGTCGACTGATCCGCATCGTGCCGTTCTACTGGGTCGCGACGCTTGCGGTGTTCTCGCTCGCGGTGGTGGCGCCCAACCTGTTCCACACCACGCGCGCCGATCTTCCGCAACTGCTCTGTTCGCTTTTCTTCATTCCGCGCGAAACCGACTACGCCGGCATGTTCCCGACGCTGATCCTCGGTTGGTCGCTCAACTACGAGATGTATTTCTACGCGTTGTTTGCGCTGTCGCTGCTGGTCGACAAGGCGCGCGCGCCGATCGTCTGCACGTTGCTGATTACCACCGTGCTGGTCGCGATCAACCTGTCGGGAACTGACAACGCGTCGGTCCGGTTCTATGCACGTCCGCTGGTGTTCGAATTCGTGTTTGGCATCGTCGCGTTCTACCTGCTTCGCTGGATCGAGGCGAACCGGCATCGCCTGCCCGGACGCCGCAATGGACTGGCGCTGATTGCGCTGGTGATGTTGACGGCGTGCGTGGCTCTGGGCGTCGGCGAGTACGGACACGGCTTCGGCCTGTCGCGCGAGATCAGCGCCGGTGTGCCCGCGTTCTTCCTGGTTGTCGGCACGCTGGTCGTGGAAGTCGTCTACGGCGTGTCGATCCGCAGCCGCGTTCTGTACCTGATCGGCGAATCCTCCTACATCCTCTATCTGATCCATCCCTACGTCGTCTACGGTGTGCTGCGCACGCTGTTCCGCCATGCGTCGGACTTTGGCGTTGTTGCGACAACGGGTCTGATTGTCGCCCTCCTCGTCGTCGCGACCGGCGTCGCGGTTGCCCTGCACCTTTGGTTCGAGAAGCCGGTAATGGAATGGTTGCGCCAGCGCCTTTTGCCACCGCGCACCGCCCGCGTCGCCGAAGAACTTCACCAGCCGAACGCGTCGTGAAGGCGGCGATCTTCTTCGCGGTCGCCATGGCGCTGCCGTGCTCCAACCCCGCGGATGCGGCAATCACGCTCGACCTGTCGTCCGTCGATCACCACTCGCGCGCCTACGAACGGTTCAAACACTACGTCGACGGTGCGCTCACGCATCGCAATGACTTGCCTTACGGCTTCAGCGCGATGGACGCCGCCTACATGGCGCGACTCGATGGCGTCGCGACCTACTGCGGGCTCGCTGTGGATCTGGTGCAGACGCAGGTTGATGCGGCCACTTCGGCCATCGCCGCCGGCAAGGCCCCGGAAGTCGCCTCCGATTCATACCTCAACATCGGATCGATGATCGGTGATCTTGCGATCACCTACGACACGTGTGCGTCGGCAATGACGCCGCAGCAGCGCACCACGTGGTCGGCGTATGCGGAGCGGGCCGTCTCGAACGTGTGGAACCACTATGGCGCTACGTGGGGTGGGCACCTGTTTCCTTGGACCGGCTGGTCGACGACTGACCCGGGCAACAACTACTACTACAGTTTTGTCGAGGCGACGATGCTGTGGGCATTCGCCAGCGACAACGGGAAATGGATGACGCTGCTGACGTCGGACAAGCTGCCGGCGTTGCAGGCGTACATGGCGACGCTGCCAGGAGGGGGCAGTCGCGAAGGCACCGGCTATGGCACGTCGCACATGCGCCTGTTCCAGATCTATTCGTGGTGGCGCGATTCGACCAAACAGGATCTCGGGGCCGCCAACCCGCACCTGACCGACAGCATTGCGTACTGGATCCATGCAACCGTGCCAACCCTTGATGCGTTCGCCCCGTACGGCGACCAGTCGCGCTCGTCGCAGCCGTTGTTGTACGACTATCACCGCCGGCTGATGCTCGAAGCGCGTCAACTGACGACCAGTGAACAGGCACGCAAGGCTGCAAGCTGGTGGTTGAACGCGATTTCGATCCAGGAAATGACGAGCTCGTTCAACTTTCGCTTCGACCTCCTGCCGGCGGGCATCAAGGGCACGCCGCCCGATGAGCTGACCTATCGCGCAACCGGGGTCGGAGAGCTCTTTTCACGCACCGGCTGGGACCCGCACGCGACGTGGTTCTCGCTGATCGCCGGGCCCTACGACCAGAGCCATGCGCATCAGGAACAAGGCGGCTTCATGCTCTATCGCGATCGCTGGCTTGCGGTCACCGAAAACATCTGGAGCCACAGCGGGATCCAGCAGTCGAGCGAGATGAACAACGTCGTGCGGTTTTCGCGCAACGGCAAGACGCTTCCGCAACGGCAGCCGAACGGAGCGACGATGACCGTGACGAAAGCCGCACCCTCCGGCGAGGTCCATGCGAGCGCAGACCTCGGCAAGGTGTTCGGCTCGTCCGCCGTACGTTTCTGGCAGCGCGACGTCGATTTCGTCGCGGGCACACTCACCGTTCACGACCGCTATGCGGTGGCGTCAGATGTCGACGCGGTCTTCCAGATCAACGTGCCGGTCAAACCGGTGATCCGCGCCAACCACGTGAGCGCAGGCGACCTGCAGATCGATGTGCTGTCACCGACCGACGCGACCATCCGTATCGTCGACTGGAAATTCCAGGACAACGACTTCACCTCCGGCTACCGCGTCGATGTGCAAGGCCGCGGCACCGAGTTCGTTGTCCGCATGACGACCGCCGTAAAACCCTGACGGCAACCACAAGGCCCGCAGCGCGAGCGAATCGCGGCGAGCACGACAGAATCGAGCGCTTTCGCTTGCATGGACCGCCGTGGTCGCGACCGACGGATGCCGGTTAACGAGAGCAACACGTCGCGTTTCGTCGCACCGGGGCGTCGCACGCGCGCACGCACCTGATTCTTTCCCGCGCTTCGCGTTTCAGCGTTTCGCGGCATCCGCCGTACCCGACCCAAGCCGAGACGACCGCGGCGGCGGCAGATGGAAATCGCGATACGCGTTCGGATCACCCGTCTTGCCCGCCTCGGCCGCCTTGATGATGTTGTAGGTTTCGCGCGCAGTCACGTAATGCAGCACGTACGTTCCCCCATCGTTGTAGACACGCTCGAGATGCGCGTGCATCGCGTCCATTTCGGGACCGAGTAGCGTGTCGATGTCGCGCTCCTGCGTGCCGTGGGTGTGGATTTTCACGAACACCCATTCCGGTCGGCCCTCGACATGGATGCCGGCCTGGACCCACGCATCGACGCGCGCCGGTGTTGGCGGCCCGGAGCGACGCACATCGGAATTCTCGATCCGTGGCACAACACCAAAGCGGCGCGATCGCCAGTTGAGCGCCAGCGGTCCCTGCACGATCATCAGATCGCCGCTGGCCTTTCCACCAACGCGAACATCGACGCCGCGATTGTGCGATTTGGGCCGCTGCGGATCGTCCGTTGCGTAATAGATCGCATTGACCTTCGCCGTCTGTGTGTCGCTCGGTGCGGACGGCAGCGTGAAGTCGGCATAGCAGCCAAGCTCCCGCAACAGGATCAATTCGTTGTTGATTCCGCACCAGCGACCGTCGGCGCGCGAATTGTCGAGGCACCAGTTGCCATGGATGAACGCGAATGCCAGCGCACCGGTGTCCGGATCGCGCGCGAGCGCGCCGTGATGCTCGTGCAGCAACGTGCAGAAGCGCGTCATCGTTGCGCGAAAATTCGCCTCGTTGTCGTTGTCGTGATGCAGGTGGATCTCGATTTCACCGAACCCGTCCGCGCACAAGGCCGCGATCTTCGTGAGATGTTCCTCGACGTATTCTTCTTCCGGATAAAAAAAGCAGTGTTGCGGGTGGACACCGTCGGCATCGCGATGACGCGACGCCAGCGCGCGGTAGTCGCGGCACCAGCGGTCAACGCGCGCACGCTGGGTCGCCTCGTCGGCGCGTCCCCACATCGGCTCGTAGTGATCGACGAAGCAGAACATCACGTGGGTCGGACCACGCACCACGGGCCGAGCGGGCCTGCGCAGGTAATCGACGATCCAGATCTGCATGTTGCGCGCGCGCAGCAACACGCCGATCGCCAGAACAGCCAGCACCACCACGGCCAGCACCACCGCCAGCAGGACACTCGTCATCGACGCTCCACTCCCTCGCCGGCCGTTGCCGGGCGCACATGCTACTTCGGCTCGGGCGGCAGCGCTTCCATCGAATGACCAGCGGCACGCCATTCCGGGATCAGCTCGCGCAGTGACGCGAGCGTGTTCGGATCATCGTCGTGCATCAGCACGATGTCGCCCGCCAGCGGCGGGACGTCACGAAAGCGCGCAGACAACGTCGCCGTGCTGTCGCGCTTGTAGTCCATGCTGTCATACGACCAGTACGCAATGCCACGTCGCCGTCGCGAAAAGTCGCGCAGCATCCGCAGTGGCAGTGCGCCGCTCGGTGGCCGGAACCAGTGGCGTTGCTGGCCGTCGAGCGCTTCAAGAATACGGTCGGTGCGATCGATTTCGACCCATTGGGCCGCGAGATCGATATTGGCGAAGCGCGGATGACTGTACGAGTGGTTGCCGATCGCATGACCCTCGGCAACGATCCGACGCGCGATGTCGGGATACCGCTCCGCATTTTCTCCGAGGAGGAAGAACGTCGCGCGCGCGCCGTGTTCGGCGAGCAGGTCGAGCAGTGCCGGGGTGATGTCCGGATGCGGGCCGTCGTCGAAGGTCAGGTACAGCGCCTGCCCGCCCAACGGCCGCTGGATGAGCATGAGTCGTTTGGGCAGCCAGCGGAGCAGATGCAGCTTTTTGGGTCGGGGATTCAAGGAGCACCGGATCTGGGTGAGACGGACACTGAGGAGAACGGCGGCGCCATTCGTCGCGCGAAACTGTTACGGCACGGCCGGAGCATCTGGATGCAGACAGAGCGGAACGTGGCAACGCAAGCGTGTCACGGCCAGGCTTTCGAAGGTCTTTCATACAGCGCGGCGTAACCCGACAGCATACGCGCGACGGTGGCATGTTCGAGCGCCCACTTGCGTCCGCGGCTTCCGATCGCCCGCCGACGATCCGGGTCAGCCAGCATCGTTTCGAGCGCCTGCGCCAGCGCAGCAGGGTCCCCAGGCGGAACAATCCGTCCGTTGACCCCGTCCACAACGATCTCGGCGTTGCCGCCGACCGCGGTCGCGACGATCGGCAGTCCTGTCGCGCAGGCTTCGAGCAGGGCAATCGAATATCCCTCCGACACAGACGACATCGCAAATATATCGAACCCCTGCAAGAGTTCGCGCACATCGCTGCGGTCACCGAGGAAATGGATTGTTGCGGCAACACCCTCGCTGTCGGCCAGCGCGGCCAGTTCAGCGCGAAGCGCACCATCGCCGACGACGATGAGCGCCACATCGCGACGGTCCCGGCACACGCGCGCGAACGCGCGGATCATCGTCGGCAGATCCTTCGCCCAGTTCAATCGACCGACGAATCCGACCAGCTGTGTTGCCGCCGGCAGACCCAGATCTTCGGCGAGGCGCGCATGGGCGAGCGTCGACGCGGGAATGAAGCGTTCGACGTGGATGCCGTTCGGGACGCTGACCACCTTGCCCGATGGAATGCGTTCGCGTGCGACCAGATTGCGCCGCGCCGCTTCGCACACCGCGACCACGGCGTGGGTCCAGCGCATGCTGAGTCGATACACAGCGAAGCGCAATTGGCCGACCGGGTTGCCGCCCATGCCATGACGCGTGTTGATCAGTCGGCGATTCGACAGGCCTATCAAGGCCAGCGCGGTGTAATCGTGGGCAAGCAGGTTGTGTGTATGAACCACCGCGTCGCCGGCATCCTGCGCCAGCGCTCGACGCAGACGACGCAATGCGGACACATCGATACCCGCTCCCTTGCGACAGGCGATCACATCGATGCCTTGTGCTGTCAATTCGGGCGCGAGCGAGCCCGGTTCGAACAGACACACCACCCGGGGCGCGTCTCCCGCCGCCCGTTGCGCCAGCACCAGGTCGATGACGACGCGTTCGAGCCCACCGCGGTTGAGGTTTTCGACGACGTGGACGATCTTCAAGGGCGACTCACGGTGAGGCGTCCGCAGACAACTCGCTGATGGTGACGCGGAATTTTCCGTTTTTGCCGGTTTCGATCGCGTCGACGAAATGGAATCGCACGTCGAGCGCGTCGCCCAGTTGCTTGGCGATTTCGTTCCTCGCGTAGTCAAGACCTGCCGCATCGAACGCGTCGCCGCGCACGATCGAAATATCGAGCGTCTCCAGCGTGCGCTGCACCACCTGGAAGCGGACCACTCCAGGAACGTCCTTCAACATGTGCGGAAAGAACTCACCCGGCAGGATCTGCCCGGTTCGGGTGCGGATTGCATCGAGCTTGCGGCCGTCCACGCGTTCCAGCATCGGCAATCCGCGGCCACACGCGCACGCACGCGTCGATGTCGTCGCCAGATCACCATTGGCATAGCGGATGAAGGGCATGCCGTAGTTGTGCAGGTCGGTGATCAGCACATCGCCCGGCTCCGCCCGACCTGCTTCGACCAGCAGGTGATCGGCATTGATGTGCAGGCCATCGCGCCTCTCGCATTCGGATGCGATCAGCATGAATTCGCGGCAGCCATAGGTGTTGTAGGCAGGCGCTCCGAACGCGCGCTGGATGAGCTCGCGCTGATATTCGAGCAGCGCTTCTGCCCCACCCAGAATGGAATGCGGCGCCGCGGCTTGCCGCTTGTGGGCGAGCAGCCATTGCGCAAGGCGCACAAGCGGGCCGACGTAGCCGACCATCACCTCGGGTTTGTACGCGTCGATCGCGTCGGCATACTGCGCCATGTTCGACTCGCTCATCGGAAACGAGTCGAGCATGCGCCGTCCAAACGCGGCATGGAAAAGTCGGTCCTTGACGAGCTGCAGACGCCCAGGATTGCCCACCGTCCCTCCCCAGAGATACAGCGTCCGCCGCCCCATGCGGGCGCCCGCCCAACCATATCCGCGCCACATGACAGCGGTGCGCCGTTCGTGACTCTCGCGCGTGTAGCCGAAGCGCAGCGGCTCCCCGGTGGAGCCTCCGGTCGACTTGAGCAGGAGTCCGGCGCGGTACGACGGCGCGATCAGGTCGTCGAAATTGGCGCGGATGTCGGCTTTGGTCAGGATCGGCAGGCGGGCATAGTCCTCCATCGACCGGATGGCATCGGGCGTGATTCCCAATGCGTCCCAGAGGCGCCGGTAATACGGCACTTCACGATAGCAGTGGTCGAGCAACGCCTTGAGCCTGGTCCACTGCAGTGCCGCCAACGCGTCCGCGCTGAGCCATTGGTTGCGATCATATTCGCGGCCGTAGGCAATCGTCTTCCGTCGTCGCAGAAGCGATTCGTAGAATGGAAACAGCACGCGCTGGAACAATCGTTCGTACAGCAGACTCATCGATGTCTCCGGTTCGCTCGCGCGCCCATCTCCTGCCGGGCGCGCATCATCGCGCGTCGCCGACCGCACGGGTAGCGGCCCAGCGCAAGAACCCGGCGACGAAGGCAGGCCGTCCGCGCAACGCCTTCAGATGGAATTCTCCGAGGTAACCGATGTCGGTTCGAGACCAGCAACCAAGAATCACAGTGAGTGCTGCGTACACCACCCCGAGGCAAACAACGCCAGCGAGCATCGACAGCAACGGCGGATGGAGAAGGCGCAACGGAGTGACGAGGAGTGCCGCCAGTGCAATGGCGAGCATGATGCGACCGAGGCGAGACCACGCAAGGCGGGTCTCGCTGATGCGCAACGCCAGACCGATCGTGACCACGGCACCTACGACCGACACCACCAGATACGCCGCCATTCCGCCGTAAAGCCCGTACCGGCTGATCAGAATGACATCGAGGACAATCTTCAGCGCGCCGCAGGCGAGCACTCGTGCGAGGATGCTGTGCTGCTGATCCGCGCTCAGCAACAGGCTTTGTCCGGCGGTGCTGATCACGTTGATCGATCCGGCAACCAGACAGGCGGCGAGCACCGGGTAGGCTGCGTGATAGGCGCTGCCGTAGAGCACCGCAATGGTGGCGTCGGAGAAGACCAGGCCGTAGCCGATCAGCGGTCCGGCCAACAACGTCAGATACGTCGTCGAGGCGACGAAGCGGCGCGCAGCAATGTGCCGGCCTTCGCTGAATGCACGCGCCATCATCGGCAGAAGCACCGCACTGAAAACACCAGGAAGCAACAACGCCGCGCCTGTCGCAAGCTGGTAAGCGACCTTGAACTGGCCGGCGCTTGCAGGCGTGTCGAGCAGGTTGAGGAACAGCACCTCTGTTTCGCTGGCGGTGAAGAAACTCACCGTGCTGATCACCGCGACGAACCGCATGTGCCGATGCACGCGCGCCATCAGTTGCGGCGGCAGCGGGGCATGCGCCGCGATGGAGGGCAGGAGGCCGCGCACCTGCCAGCGCGACACGGCATAGAACAACGCGCTGGAGAGTGCGAAGACCCCGAGGAATACCTCGATTGACGCACCGGTGAACCACGCGACAAGGATCATTGCAAGGTTGAGCGGCGTCGTGAGGAGCGCGATCGCTGCAGTCGTGCCGAACCGCTCAAAGCCTTTTGCGACGGCGATGTTGAGCATGTAGGGCGCGCGCAGCCCGATCGCGAAAATGAGCAGCGCGCACAGCGCGAAGTGGTTGAGGTCCGGCGCGAGCGCACCGCCGGCCAGCAGGAACGCCGCGCCTCCGAGCGTCAACACCACGCCAAGGAACGCCAGCTGGACGCGGCGCAGATAGGCGATCATCGGTCGCAGCAGATCTTCGCGATCCGCTCCGCGCAGTTCCGCAATGAACTTGATCATCGTGGTCGTGGTGCCGGCGTTGGTCGCGGTCACGCCGCAAGCAACCAGCCACACGATAAGGCTGTAGGTGCCGAATGCCTGCGGGCCGAGATGCCGCGCAATCACGATCGACACGATCATGCCGAGGAAATACTCGGTGTAGATCCCGACCGAGGAAAAAAGAGTATTGCGGATCGTCTGCGCGCGCGTATTCACAGCAGCACTCGCACGACCAGATAGAGCAGCGCGATCGAGCCCACCGACAGCATCCCCCAGCGCGCCAGATCGTCTCCGAGACGGAACTCCGGCAAGCCGGGGAAGCGCTCACGTGACTGGGTGTACTGGGCAACCACCATCGCCGCAAAAAGGTAAAGCACGATCACATAGCTGCGACTGAGGAAAAAGGCCGCGGTAAAGAATCCGGCCAGCGAAACCAGTAACGTCACGCCTGCTTCGCGCTCCGCGCGCCAGGCGTCCGCGGTGGACGCGTCCGCATCTGCGGGCGCGTACCTGCACAGAGCCAACATCATGCGGAAGCCGTACCCGACAAATGCGAGCCAGACCGTATAGCCCACGATACCGGTTTCCGCCAGCACCAGAACGAAGGAATTATGCGCCGTGAGATAGTTGTGCTCGGTAAAGTTGTGTGCACCGACGCCGAACAGCGGTTGCGACTGGAACATCTGCAACCCTTCGTACCAGGCGTCAATTCGTCCGGCAGCCGATTCCTCTGCCGCATCGAGGTCCTGCAGTCGCGACGGGAGCATCTGCATCAATGCAAGCCCTCCTCCGCCGACGACCATCGCGGTGATCACGCCCCGTCGCAGCCACAGCCACACACCGATCATGCTGGCGACTGCGAGCAACGCGCCGCGCGAGTTGGTCAGGTAGACGCCGTACAGCAGCAACGCCGCGGCCGCGAGCCAGGTCAATCGCACCAACCCGAGCATTCCACCACGCCGTGCAAGGTGAAAAGCCATCGGCAGGACTGCGACGAACAACAGCCCGAGGTCGTTGGGATCGCTGAAGATGCCGACATATTGGATACGCCCATCGTCCTGCACCAGCGGCATACCGGTCCAGCCGATGCCGTTCTGCACCTGCAGCACTCCATGCAATGCCAATACGCAGCTGCACAGAACAAACACCTGCATCGTCACGATCATGCGTCGCGGCGTGGTCAACGCATTGGCGAGGAGGACGAACGCGATGACAGTCGGCGCGAAGTCAGCGGCCTGTTCGATTGCTCCGCCGGCCCACCCGTTGACCAGGATCGAGATCATCGTGACGATCAAAAAAGCAAACAGCAGCGGATATTGTGGCTGCGCAAACGTCTTGCGGCCCGCCACCAGCCAGGCGCCTGCGGCGACAGCCAGTGTTCCGGTCAACAGCGGCAAAGTCCCGTCGCCCAGTTGCGGATAGTCCTGCGGGCGCACGATGACCAGTGCGATGTAAATCAGAATGAAGATCATGCAGCGGCGATCCCTTCGACTCAGCCGTTGCGCTGACGCGATCGGTGACTGAACAGTTCCGGCCACGCGAGCATGCACTTGAACCAGACGGAATCCATGTAGCGTTCTACCGGAAGTCGCAGCAGCGAATACGGGTCGGCCGGCGGCCACGGATTGGTGCCGCTCACATAGCTGCAGCCCATCTCGTAGTGCTGCGCCGGAACGGCGGCGAGGACCTGATCGCTATATGCATCAGAACCACCCACGGGATATGAAATGACACGCGCAGGCACACCCAGTTCCCTCGCGATTGCAGCGCGCGAGCCTGCCAGTTCTTCGAGCATCAGTTCGTGCGGCAACTGGGCGAGCATCCAGTGGTGGACTCCATGCGAGCCGATCTCCATGCCTCCTGACTGCATTTCGCGCAACTGATCCCAAGTCATCGGACGGCAGTCGCGATGCGGTTGACGCGGAATCGACCACGCATCCTCGAGGCGACGGATGACGGCTGCCTGGCGCGCTTCGGGCAACGTCTTGATGCGGTCCAGCACGCTCTCGGCGAGCGCCGCGCGTTCGACACGGTCCAATGGGATCGATGCGTCGATGCGCAGCTCGGGAATGGAAACGCGATCTGCCGAGGTGCGATGAAACAGATGCACCAGCCAGTCGTAGGCGTACGGCGCACCGCTGTCGATGTATCCGGTTGACACGAAGAAGGTCGCGGGGACGCCCAGTTCGCGCAGGATCGGAAACGCAATATGGAAGTTGTCGTCATAGCCGTCGTCAAACGTGATGACCACGGAGCGCGGGGGCAATGATCGTCCTGCGCGAGCACAATCGAGAGCATCGCAAAGGCGGATCGGGGTGTATTCCCGCTTCAGCCAGGCCACCTGCGTCCGGAACTGATCGGGAGAGGCGCTGACGAGAGCAAGATCGAAGTCGAAATGCTCGGCGGACACGTCCCGTACGCGATGATACGCAAGAATGCGCAGCTCGGTCCGAAGCCGCTGTCGAACGCCGTGTACCAGGGGCAAAAGGCCGAATCGACTGAACCACTGTGCGAGTTGCTGGCGCTTGCCGCGACGTTGACCCGACCCTTCGTGCTGCTGATTCCCCGACATCGATCGTCCTTTCCGACTCAACCAGTGCCGACAACCAGCGCAGCGCAGCGCGAACAGCCATCGATCCAGTGAGGATCCTCGCGCAACGGCGCGAAGGATGCACCCGACATTTACACGTGTCCATTGATTTTGCCAGTCGGACGACGCTCCGGCGGTCGCCGACCCTTCTCCGTTTCACGCACTGCAATGCATTGGAAGTCACGGATCACAGGGCATGGACATCGGCCGAATTGACGAGCGGGAGCGCTTCTCGGAACGGAGATGCGTGATGCCCGACGTCACCACCCAATCACGACGCACGCACGCTGGTCAAGAACGACGGCTTCCGGGAGGCGCGTGTCTCTGCACACCTGTCGCAGACGCCATCAGAATCACTGAGTGGACAATGGATGCCAGTTGCGCGCAATTGGCGTTTATTTCATGATGCTGGAATGCTGAATGATCGTTTTGGACGCGTGCTGCCGTCTGCGCCAGGGCCACTGTAAACGACCAGTCGGCCGGTTTCGCGCAAGTTGAGTGGTTGATTGCGGAAATGCGGGTTTGACTCTGTGGCGCTCACGCCCCTGACCCAGCGGGCCGAACGAAGGTTTCGACGGTGCGCTTTGAACGGTCGGATGCTCCGGCCAGCACCATCGGTGTGATCGGAAGAGGTGGTTTGTGACAGCGAGTGGAGCACGAACGCACACCGCAGGTCTGACGACCCGCGGAGAACATTCGGTTGACATCTTGATTCGCCGCTTCTTTGCATTGAACGCACGTTTGCAGGAATACGGACATGACCACACGCGGTAGCGGCAGCCCCAATGACATGGTCGTCAGGACCGCGTCGATCGCGGCCGAGGTTGCTGCCCTCAACGCTGCAGAGGTGGATGCGAAAAGCCGCTTTCCGCAGGAAACGTTCGCGGCGCTCAAGGCCGACCGATTGCTTTCGACGGCGGTCCCCACGGCGTACGGTGGCGACGGCGCCGGCATGCTCGACCTGGGAATGCAGTGCGCGAAGCTGGCGCAAGGCTGCGGCGCCTCGGGAATGGTTCTGGCAATGCACCACATCCAGGTCGCGTGCATCGCCCGACATGCCGCCGACTCCGCCTATTTCCAACGCTACATGCGCGAGAACCTGGTTCAACGCCAGGAGCTCGTCGCGTCGATCACGTCGGAAAATGGAACTTTTGGTGACACGCGATCGAGCGTGTGTGCAGTCGTCGTCGATGGTGACGAAATGTCGCTGGAAAAAGACGCGACAACCGTGTCCTACGGCGCGCACGCAGACGCCCAACTCGTCACCTGCCGCCGCGTTGCAGATGCCGCGGCAAGCGATCAGGTGATGGTGCTGTTCGAGAAGGATCAATACACGCTGGCGCAGACCGGCACGTGGGACACGCTCGGCATGTGCGGCACCTGCAGCCCGGGCGCGAAATTTTCGGGCCGCGGCGCCGCGGCGCAGATCCTTCCGGGTGCCTATGCGGACTCGTCCGCGCAGACGATGGTGCCGTACTCGCACATCCTCTGGTCCGCGCTGTGGTCGGGAATCGCGTCCGACGCCATTGCGCGCGCGGCGACTTTCGTACGCGCCGAGGCGCGCCGCAAGCCAGGTACCGTGCCGGCGAACGCGACACGTCTCGCACGCGCGCACGTCGACCTGCAAACGATGCGCAACAACTGGGAATCGTGCGCCCGCGAATTCGACGACCTTACCTCGGCGGACGATGCGAACGCGCGCGAAGAACTCGGCACGATGGGCTGGGCGCTCAAGATGAACCAGCTCAAGATGGCCAGTTCCGAGATGGGACCGCGGCTGTGCCACGAGGCGCTGCAGATCATCGGCATCATGGGTTACAAGAACGATTCGAAATTCAGTGTCGGGCGGCACTACCGCGATCTGTTGTCCGCGTCGCTGATGGTGTCGAACGAGCGCATCGCGGCGAAGAGCGCTTCGATGCTTCTGGTCTTCAAGGACGAATGACATGACGGCGACTGCTTACGATCCAATCGCGTTTCACGACGGCCTTGTTGCACACGGCCTCATCGTCCCGGCCGGCGTGCAGGGCATCTTCGGCCGCGGCCCGGTCTTCGAGGACATCCTCGAGCGCTTCGACCGCATGGTCCTCGACATTGGAAAGAGCGACGGCGCGCAAGCGATGTTGTTTCCACCGACGATCGATCGCTCGATCATCGAGAAGACCAATTACATGGAAAGTTTTCCCCATCTGGTCGGTGCCGTGTACAGCTTTTTTGGCAAGGAAACGGAATCGCGAAAGATGGCCGAGCAGGTCAAGGCCGGTGAATCTTGGGGCGACCATCTGTCGATGACCCACGTCTGCCTCAACCCGGCGGCCTGCTATCCGGTCTATCCGACGTTTACCGGCACGGTCCCCGCCGAGGGTCGACTCGTCACGTTGGTCGGCTGGGTATTCCGCCACGAGCCGTCGATCGAACCCACGCGCATGCAGGCGTTCCGGATCCGCGAGTACGTTCGCTGCGGCACGCCCGAACAAGTGGTGCAGTGGCGCGACATGTGGCTGCAGCGGGGGGTTCAATTGCTCGAGTCGCTCGGACTTCCCGCACGAACCGACGTTGCATCGGACCCGTTTTTCGGCAAGGGCGGCAAGATGCTGGCGACCAACCAGGTCGATCAGCAACTGAAGTTCGAGGTGCTCGTCCCGGTCATTTCGCAAGAGAAACCGACCGCGGTCTGCTCCTTCAATTTCCACCAGGACAAGTTCGGCCAAGCGTTCGACATTCGCACGCCTGATGGCGCCGTCGCGAACACCGCGTGCCTCGGGTTCGGTCTGGAGCGCGTCGTCATGGCGCTATTGCAGACGCACGGGTTCGACCCTGGCACGTGGCCCGAGTCCGTTTGCCGCAAGCTCTGGGCCTGAGATGCGCGTCGCGGCGCTCGACCTCGATCTCCGGACTTACCAGCGGCATTCGCTGCACGCCGAAGATCGCGCGTGGGTCGAGAAGAACTGCTACTTCGACGTGTGGATCGAAGTGGTGCACGCACTCGGTTGCGACCCGCACGCAATGCTGCCGGTGGCGGTCGCACTGGACTTCGAAGGCGACCAGTGGACCTTCTATAAGCCGCCGCACGACGAATTGCGCGATCTGTATGGAATCGAGGTCAATGAACTCAATGCGTGGCGGCCGATGCTTGACCACGCGGTCGAGCATCTGCCTGCGGGCAAACTGATTGTCGTGGAGGCCGATGCCTGGTGGTTGCCGGATGTCTCCGGCACGGACTACCGACGCCAGCATGTGAAGTCCACCATCGCGCTGGTCGATGTCGACATCGACCAGCGCCGGCTCGGCTACTTCCACAACGCATCGTTCTACGCACTCGAAGGGGAGGACTTCGACCGCACGTTCCAGCAGACCGAACGCGACCCGGATTTTCTGCCGTTCTTCGCCGAACTGGTGCGCACCGACCGCCTGGTCAAACGGCCGCCGCAGGAATTGGCCGCGCTTTCCCGGCAGCTGCTCATGCGTCATCTTGCCCGTCGTCCGGCGGATAATCCCATCGAGCGATTCGCACGTCGGTTCGAACGCGACTTGCCCGAACTGCAGTCACGCGGACTCCCCCACTACCACGCATGGGCATTTGCCACGTTGCGCCAGCTCGGATCGGCGGCCGAGCTGATGTCGGTCTACTTGCGTTGGCTGGCAGCGGATGGCAACGGTGTTTCGACCGATACCGGCCGGTACGGCGATGCGGTCATTGCGTACGAGACGATTTCCTCAGGCGCCAAAACGTTCGTTCTCAAGGCCGCGCGTGCGGTGAACACAAAGCGCGCGTTCGACACCACCGCGATCTTCGACGAATGGGCCGGCGCGTGGGAAACGGCAACGAAATCCCTCGACGCGAGTCTATGAAATGCCGGTTGCCGGTATCCTCTCCAAACCTTGAAGTGCATTCGTGGCGAGCGCAGGTCCGTGCAACAATTGGAACAATGCGAATCGCCCTGCGCCCACGCAATGCCCAACGCCGACCATGGACTCCGGTGGCCGCTGACAGGCTCCGTCGGTTCCTTGCCGGCAGCCCGGTGAATGGAGTCACCGCAGTTCGTACATCAGGACTAAAAAATGAGTGAGCAGATCGCCCGCATCCGAACGATCCTCAAGGAACATGCGCGCCTCAGCCAGGACGCTGAAACGTTGAGTCAAGACGCCGA
>NZ_JBDSWZ010000237.1:0-16803 GCF_039926425.1 Dokdonella sp. | reverse complement strand
CGTCCTGCTTCGCATACTGCGAGGAACCGGGCGTGGTCAGGTTGTACACATAACGGCCGGTGACGGGATCCACGCCAGCGAAGTTCGCGAGAGAGCGTGTGTACGGAAAGTTCGGGTTGTAGATCTGTCCCCACTTCTTGTTGATCAGATTGCCGATGTTGAAGAAGTCGAAGCGGATCTCGCCCTTGTTGTCGGCAAACAGGCCCGGAACCTCCTGACGCAGGCTGAGGTCGATCTGGTTGATCCAGGGCGAGGTCGACCCGTTGCGGGAAACCACGCCACCCTGATGGTTGCGCAGGTAATCGTTGCCGCGGATGGTCGAGTAGAACTGGTCGATCTGTGCCTGCGAAGTCCCCGGCGTGAAGTCGACGTCACCGACGTTCGGCACGTAGAACACGTCGTTGCGGGCAATGCCATCGCCGTTCGCGTCGTTGTTGAAGGTCCACGTGTAGGGCTGACCGGTGTATCCGTTGTACACGCCGGAAACGCTGCTGACGTAGTCACCGAAGAACTTGTGCTGCCACGTGAGCGACGACAGCAGACGCGCCTTGATGTCGTAGTTGGAACGGCGCGCAACGTCTTCGTTGGGGTTGTACGTCGCACGACCGGTGTAGTTGCTGAATGCCTGGCTCGACGTGCCGGGGTTCACCTCGGTGGCGCGACCGAAGGTCAGCGAGGTCGTCCCGAACCACGTGTCCGAGTAGCTCTTCTGCAGCGACAGCGTCAGGTAATTTGCTTCGCCCTTGCCGGTGTTGGTGAGCAGGGTGGACGAACCACCGAACGCCGGGTTGGCGCCCGCCCGCTGGTTGGCATTGTAGTTGGACGGGTTCGACGCACCGAGCGGATTGCCGGCGCTGTTGAGCCAGAGCGCCGGATTCGTATTGCCGTAATAGTTGATGCGGCCGTCCGGAAGGAAGCCATTGCCCGGCCCCAGGTTGATTGCGTTGTACTGGATCGCATCGCGAACGCCGACGTGCGCGTACTCGATCGACGCGATGACGCCCAACCACGGCAATTCGCGATCGAACGCGAGGCTCCACTTGAACGCAGTCGGCAGCTTGAAGTTGTTGTCGACAGTATCGACGGTCTGCTGCGCACCCGTTCCGCAGCCCGTCGTCGGCGGCTGCTGCGTGTACGGGTCGGAATTGAATCCGGTGCCTGGACCGCAACTGAAGGTCTGCAGCGTCAAGCCGTTGTTGGTGAACGGATTGGCCTGCCAGACGCCCGGCGTCACGCCTTCGGTGATGCCGATTCCGCCACGCAGCTGCGTCTTCAGGTCGGTATCAAATGTGTAGTTGAACGA
This sequence comes from Dokdonella sp., assembly GCF_039926425.1. Lineage (GTDB taxonomy): Bacteria > Pseudomonadota > Gammaproteobacteria > Xanthomonadales > Rhodanobacteraceae > Dokdonella_A. The sequence continues at coordinate 15,500 of NZ_JBDSWZ010000237.1, read as the reverse complement.
CGCACGCGGCTCGATCACGCTGTTGCCGTCAACGCTTCCGGTGTTCGAGTAGCCGAATGCGTTCTGGAACCGTGCGTTGTACTGCGGCGTGTCGTTGAGGGATGGAATGTCCCAGCGCAGGCCGTATTGCAGCGACAGCTGCGGGGTGACCTGCCAGGTGTCCTGCAGGAAGAAGCCGGTCTGGTCAAATGTGTAGTTCGCAGCGATGCTGTTGATGTCGCCGTTGGCCGGCCGATACAGGCTGTAGCTCGAATAATTGCCGGCAGCGAAGTCGGCAATGCTGTTGAACGTGTATGCACCGAATTCGGTACGTCCGAACAGATTGAAGTACTTGTCGCGCTGGAAGTCGGCGCCGGCCTTGACCGTGTGGTCACCGAGGAACCAGCTGCCCGCGAAGAAGCCGGTGTACGTTTTGACGCCGAGCACGTTGTAGTGGCGGAACTGCTCTTCACCGAGATTCACGCTGGTGTTCGAGTTGTCGGGTCCGAGGCGCACGGTGACCTGCGGCTGGTTGGCCAGCGTGGTCGGCACCGAATCGTAGGTCGCGTACGAAAACGACGCTTCGGTGGAGAAGGTGTCGGTCCAGTCGTCGTACAGGTTCAGCGCGTAGTTCTTGAAATCGAAATTGTTGTTGTAGTAGTAGCTCGACAGCGACAACGCACTCGGGCTGAACCCGCCCAGGGTCGGCTGGCTGCTCTTGGTGCGGTTGTAGCGGAAGCTGGCGCGATGGCCATCGGAGATGTTCCAGTCGATCTTCGCGAGGTAGAGCTTGTTGTCCTGGTTCGCGCTCGAGGCGCTGAGGCTACCGGGTGTCAGGCCCTGCTGGTTGGCAATGTCGATGATCGAGTTGAGCTGATCCTGCGTGATATTGACGACGTTGCCAGCGCCTGAACCGAGCGGACCGTAATCCGGACCCGGCGCAAGCGTCTTCGCTTCTTCGTAGCTCAGGAAGAAGAACAGCGTGTCCTTGATGATCGGGCCGCCAACCGTGGCGCCGAAGGTTTTCTTCGCGTCGTAGCCCTTGAAGTCGTTCGGCTCGTCGCTGGTGAGATCCTTGGCGTTGGTGTAGGCGTAATACACGTCACCGTGGAAATCGTTGGTTCCGCTCTTCGTGACGATGTTGATGTTGGCGCCGACTGCGCGCTTGTTCGTCACATCGTAGTTCGCGGTCGAGATGCTGTATTCCTCGATCGCGTCGAACGACAGCGGCTGGTTGATGCCGGGCAGTCCGTTGGCCTGCAAACCGAACGAGTCGTTGGTCGGCACGCCGTCGATGGTGATGTTGTTGTAGCGGCTGTTCTGACCGAGCGCGGAGATCTCGCCGCGGCCCTTGTTCGTGATGTTGACGTTCGGATCGAGGCGCGCAATGTCCTGGATCGAGCGGCCGGGATTCGGCAGCACCGCCAGTTCGCGCTTGGAAATGTTGGTGCTCAGCCCCTTGTTGTCGGCCTGGAAGGTCGCGCCTGGAGCGGAGGCAGTGACCGTCAATCCTTCGAGCGTGGTTGCACTGCTCGCGGCGACAGTGAGGTTCAGTGTGGTTTCTTCGGCAAGCTTGAGATACACGTCCGGCTGGTCGACGCTTTCACCGCGGTCGCCGGACGCCTTGACCTCGAACGGACCGCCGACGCGCAGACCCTGCACGCTGTAGCGACCGTTCGGGTCGGTCAGCACGGTGCGCGATGTGCCCGACGGCACGTGGATGATTTCAACAGTCGCACCGGCCACCGGCTGGCCAGCAGCGTCGACAATGCGGCCGCTCAACGACGACGAGGTGTTCTGCGCGAACGACGAGGACGCCGCGAAGAATGAGGCGATCACCCACGGCAGCAGGTGCATGCGAAGTTGCTTGTTCATTGCGTAGCCCTTCATCACATTGGATGGATTTGCGAAGATCCGAACCGTGGCAAGCCGGCCGCGCCGGTAGTTGCAGGGCGCATTCGACGACGGTTTGGTGCGACTTCCCCGATCGGGCGCCGGCGCTGCGAGCGACCGGATACCCGAGAACGATTAACGCGAGTTTAACCCGAGAAGATGACGGATTTGTAACATCCGAGGGTCATTTGGTGCGCCGCGTCACGCATTCCTGGACGTGTCGACATAGCGCGCCCGCTTCTGCGGGCGCAACTGGTGCAGGTCGAGGCGAACCAACCCGTCGACGCACCCGCCGAAGGCCGGATCGACGCCGAAGGCGAGAAAGCGGACTCCGGATGGCTCACACAGGTCGGCATACTGGCGATACAGAACCGGCAGCTGAGCGCCGAGCGAGGTCAATCGTTCCTTCAGCACCGCCAGTCCTTCAGTCGTCGACTTGTCGGCCCACGCTGCGTTGGCAGCGGTTTCGATCGCCTCGGAGATGACAAACGGGTTGCGCGCGCGTGCCAACCGTTCGTTGTCGCAGAAATAGTGCCGGTGGTAGTGGACGATCCATTCGCGCGCTTCCGGCGCGATGGTGGCGCTCAGGCTGACCGGACCGATGAGGTAGCGGAGCTGGGGCTGACTGCGCAGGTAGGCGCCGATGCCCTGCCACAGATAGTCGAGGCTGCGTGATCCCCAATAGGCCGGCTGGACGAAACTGCGTCCAAGTTCGACCGATTGTGGGAGAAAGTCGTCCGCCGCGGGCGCGTACTCGAACAGGCTTGAGGAATACAGACCCGCGATGCCGCGCTCCTGCATGATCGGCCCTGCCTCGCCGAGCCGATACGCGCCGACGATGGCCAGCGCCGGTTCGTCCCACAGCACCAGATGCCGGTAGTAGGCATCGTAACGATCGAGATCGCGGCGCGCGCCCGTACCCTCACCCACGCGTCGGAAAGCCAGCTCGCGCAGACGTCCGATCTCGCGCAGCGCCGGACAATCCGCCTTCGGCACCAGCAGCAGGATCTGCTTGCCGTCGTTGGTCTGACCGAGTCGCGTCGCTTCGCGCAATGCCGCGCGAACGCGCAACGGCGATTCCGGATGCGCCACTGCGGCCGATGTCGGGAACACCGTCGGACGTCGACGCGGCAGCCGATAGACGTGCTGGCGCATGTCCTGGGCAATCTGCTCGGGTTTCGTGGACGCACTCGTGAGGGCGGCCGGCGCGATGATTTCGCCAACCTGGAAGCCGATGCGCGCGCGCTCGGCCTGGAAGATTTCGCGCGGAAGCAGCAACGACGACAGCGGCTTGGCCAGCATCGACACGCCGTAGAACATCGGCGAATTCTGCGCACTGATATGCACCGGCAATACGGGCGCATCGGTCTTGAGCGCCATTCGCACGAATCCGGACGACCAGCGGGAATCACGCACACCCTTGGTACGCATGCGCGACACCTCGCCTGCCGGAAACACGATCACTGCTTCGTCGCGATCAAGAGCGCGGAATGCCTCGCGCGCGCCGCCAATCGCGTTGCCGTTGCCGAAAACCGGCAGCGGAAGCAGCAGCGGCGCCAGCGGTTCGAGTTTCATCAACACGTCATTTGCGAGGATCTTCACGTCGCGGCGCACCGAGCCGACCAGGTTGATCAACGCGAGGGCGTCGAGGGCGCCGAGCGGATGGTTGGCGACGATCACCACCCGTCCTTCAACCGGAATATTCTCGCGATCGGTATTGGCGACGCTGTAGCTGATTTTCAGGTATTCGAGCACGCGCTCGACGAATTCGAATCCGGTGCTCTCGCCGCCGTATTCGAGCGTCGCATTGATGCGTTCCTCACAGACGATCCTGCGCAGCCAGCCGACAAGCGGCTGCGACAGGGTGCGCGCCTTGCCGGACGAGAAGCGTGGAAACCGTTCGTAGAAACTGTGTTCGACGCTGATCAAGGCGCACCTCGGATGATGGCGCAGACACGCTAGCGCGTGCTTGTTACAAATTGGTGCGGGACCGTCTGTCGAAAGACCTGCCACTGGGACCGTGTCTTTCAGTCTACCGCCGTGCGACCACCACGTCAGGGCATCACGACAGGCCGGCGATTTTCACGTATGCAACGATGCCGTCCAGGAACATCTGCACCGACAGCGCGACAAGCAGCATGCCGGTCAGCCGTTCGATCGCCGTGAGAACGCTCTCGCCGAGCCAGCGGAACAGGTACGTTGCAGACATCAGGATAAACGCGGTCGCGAGCCACGCGACAAACAGCGCGACGCTCCAGTCAACGGTGCGTCCGGGATTGCTGTTGGCAATCAGCATCACCGCTGCCATCGCCGACGGGCCTGCCACGCCGGGTATCGCCATCGGCACGATGAACGGTTCGCCATGTCCGTCGTTGCCGAAGATGCCGTCCTTCGGCGGAAAGATCATCCGCAAACCGATGATGAAGAGGACGATGCCGCCGGCGATGCTGACCGACTGCTGCTTGAGCTGCAGCAATGCCAGCATGTACTGCCCGCAAAACAGGAACGCGAAGAGAACCACCAGCGCGATCAGCAGCTCGCGCGCGAGCACGAAGCGTCGGCGTTCGGGCGCGACGGCTTTCAGCAGCCCCATGAACAGCGGGATGTTGCCGAGCGGATCGAGGATCAGGAACAGCAGGATTCCCGCGGACACCGTGCTCATCGCGTGCTCCATGACGCCTCCAGGTTGCGATTCACGATGTGGCCGTTCACGACCGCTGCGATTCGCGCAAGTCGAGCACTTTGCCGCGCAGGGGACCCGCGGTTGCGCCGAGCAGATGCACGATCGCACCCGCGGCAAATGCCGGATCCGGATGCTCCATCGTGTTTTCTCCGTAATAAGCGGCCCGACGCAGGGCGGTGCGCATCGGGCCGGGCAATATCGCATGGGTCCGCACGCCGGAAGATTCCGTTTCCTGATGCACGATCGATGCGAGACCCTGCACCGCGTGCTTGGCGACGCCGTAGCCACCCCAGAACGCTTTTCCGACCCGCGCAGGGTCGTCGAAGACGAACACGATGGCGGCATCGTCCGAGCGACGCATGAGTGACACGCAAGCCTGGGTCAACAGAAATGGAGCCGTCACGTTGACCTGCTGGGTGCGCGCCCATTCTTCGGCTGTCTGTTGCTCGAAAGGCTGCAGCGAATCGAACTGCGCTGCGGCGTGAACGAGCCCGTGCAAAGCACTGAACTCGCGTTCGACCGAGGACGCCAGTTCCGCATGGTCTCTCGCCGTCGCGCCTGCCAGATCCATCGGATAGATTGCAGGCGTCGGCGCTCCCGATTCGACGATGTCGTCGTACAGCGATTCCAGCGCGCGCACCTTGCGGCCGAGCAGCACGACCGATGCGCCTGCGCTCGCCGCGGCAAGCGACACCGCGCGCCCAAGCCCTCCGGTGGCGCCTGTGACAAGCACGACGCGATCGCGCAAACACCCATCCGCGGACGCCGTGAAGCCGTCCGCCAGCCGCGCCGACTCGAGCATGCTCAGGCCTTCTGCGTATCCTGGACGAGCCGCTCCAGCTCGCCCGATTCGTACAACTCGATCGCGATGTCGCAACCGCCGATCAGCTCGCCGTTGATGAAAAGCTGGGGAAACGTCGGCCAATTCGAATAGCGCGGAAGGTTTGCGCGCACTTCGGGATCTTCCAGCACGTTGACCGAGTGGTAACTGGCGCCAACGGCTTTCAATGCCTGCGACGTGCGGCTGGAAAAACCACACATCGGAAACTGCGGCGTGCCCTTCATGAAAAGCACGATCGAGTTCGATTCCAGAGTGCCCTTGATACGTTCGATGACGTCCATAGATGACCTGTTGCGTTGCGCCGCTGCGGGGATTCGCGGAAGGGCGCGAGTTTAGCAGGGTCGACGCTGGCCCATCGGCGAACTGGCGGAACGCCGCAGCCCAGTGTGAACCGCAGGAAACGGCTTTCTCGCATGCAGGGCATGCATTTTGGCCATGCTGATAGACTTCCCGGCCCCTACCCCATCGGCAAGGACAGTCTCATGGCGATCGAACTTCCACCGCTTCCCTGGGCGCGCGACGCGCTCGCTCCGCACATCTCCGCAGAGACCATCGATTACCACTACGGCAAGCACCACCAGACCTATGTGACCAATCTCAACAACCAGATCGCCGGTACCGAGTTCGAGAAGATGGCGCTCGAGGACATCATCAAGAAGGCGAGTGGCGGCATGTTCAACAACGCCGCGCAGGTGTGGAACCACACCTTCTACTGGAATTGCCTCAAGCCCAACGGCGGTGGTGAACCCTCCGGTCGTCTTGCCGATGCGATCAACAAGGCGTTTGGCGGCTTCGCGCAGTTCAAGGAAGAATTCACCAAGACCAGCGTCGGCACGTTCGGTTCCGGCTGGGGTTGGCTGGTGCAGCGTCCCGATGGCGGGCTTGCCCTCGCCAGCACGTCGAACGCAGGCACGCCGATCACCGGCGCTGATCTCCCGCTGCTGACCTGTGACGTGTGGGAGCACGCGTACTACATCGACTACCGGAACGCGCGTCCGAAGTATCTGGAAGCATTCTGGAATCTGGTCAACTGGGACTTTGCAGCAGAGCAGATGGCTTGACCGTTTTGCACGCACCGGCATTCGGCCGGTGCGTGTGGACGCACGGTCGCCGTGCTCGCCGACTCAGAGCGCGTGCTTCATTGAGTCAGCGCCTCAATTGCTGGCGCGACCTGCCATTCGCGACCGAGGGCCTGGCCCACCGATTCGAGGCGAAGTCTCAACGTGGCGTCTTCGTCGGCACACACGGTCGCGTGGCCGACCTTGCGGCCTGCACGTGAATCCTTGCCGTAGTCGTGCCAATGCGCGCCGGCTTCGCGCAGGATCGCTGCGGCCTCAGGCAATGCCCCAACCCAGTTCAACATGACGCTGACGCCGCGCGCTGACGTGTCGCCGAGCGGCAGATCGAGGACCGCGCGCAGATGGTTTTCGAACTGGCTGCACACCGCGCCTTCGATGGTCCAGTGACCGGAGTTGTGAACACGCGGCGCAATTTCGTTGCCGAGCAGTTGCCCATCAACGTCGAACAGTTCCAATGCGAACGCACCGACGTAGTCGAGGCGCTCGGCGATGGCGCGCGCATGTGCGATCGCCGCGTGCTCCAGCGCGGTCGCGTCGGGCGCGGGCGCTAAGCTCACGGAAAGAATGCCGTCGACATGCCAGTTGCGTGTGAGTGGATAGTGGCGGAATTCACCGCTGCGCGACCGCACACCGATCACCGACACCTCCCGCGTGAAGGGAATGAATGCCTCCAGGATGAGAGGCGAACTGCCGAGCAGCTGCCAAGCCGAATCCGCGTCGGCACGCGAACGAAGGACGCGCTGGCCCTTGCCGTCGTAGCCGAGTCGACGCGTCTTGAGGACGCATGGAAGTCCAACCGTGTTGATCGCTGCTTCCAGATCCGCCCGGCTGTCGACGGTGGCGAATGCAGGCGTGCCGAGCCCCACATCGCGAAACAGCAGTTTCTCGGCGAGACGATCCTGCGACACCGCAAGTGCGCCGGGATTGGGAAATACCCGGGTGCGCCCGGCCAGCCACTGCGCTGTTTCGGCCGGCACGTTCTCGAAATCGAAAGTCGCCACATCGATGCGACGGGCAAAATCGGCCAGCGCATCGAAGTCGCGCCAGTCGGCCCGCACCAGCGGTGCCACCTGACTTGCGCAGGCTTCGATCGCACTGTCGACAACGAGAAAGCGCAGCCCCAGCGGGGCACCGGCCAGCGCCAGCATGCGTGCCAGTTGTCCGCCGCCGAGGATGCCTACGGTCTGCATGGATAGCATCTCTCGAACATTATCGAAAATTCATCGGAAAGGGTGCTGCATCAAGTTCCGCGCGTGCCGCAAGCGACGTCGCAGCAGCGGATGGGAGACATGCGAAATCAGCGTGGAACGAGCGCACTCACGCCGCTTCCCCGGGAATCGGGTTGGCCATGACGGCATCGGTCTGCGCCTGTCGAAACGCGTCCAGACGCACTGCCAGTTCCGCATCGGCCGTCGCAAGAATCGCCGCTGCGAGCAACGCCGCATTCACCGCGCCGGCGCGACCGATGGCCAGCGTGGCCACCGGTATGCCGGCAGGCATCTGCACGATTGAAAGCAGCGAATCGAGCCCGTTCAACGCATGCGACTGGACCGGCACGCCGAGGATCGGCAAGCGCGTCTTTGCCGCGAGCATCCCAGGCAGGTGCGCTGCTCCGCCCGCACCGGCGATGATCGCGACAAGCCCGCGGCTGACCGCGTTGCGGGCATAGTCGAACAGCAGGTCGGGCGTGCGGTGTGCGGAAACGACCCGCGTCTCGTGCGCGATACCAAGCTTGTCCAGCGTTTCGGCCGTGTGGCGCATGGTCTCCCAGTCGGACTGGGAGCCCATCACGACGCCGATCCGCGGCTGTCCAGTTGCAGGCTCTGTCATGGCCGTCGAGTCGTTAAATCGTTATTGTACGCGTATTCCGCCGCGCACCTGCCGGCCGCACCCGGTGCCCCAATGGACAAGCGCCTGCTCGACATTCTCTGCTGCCCGACCACTCGTTTGCCCCTGCGGATCATGACTGACACGGAGCGTGCTGCTCTCAATCAGGGCATTCTCGGCGACAGCGTCATCAACGGCGGTGGCGCACGGGTCTCGCAGCCCGTCGCGAACGGCTTGATCACCCGCGATGGCCGCACGGTCTACCGCATCGACGACGACATCCCTGTGATGCTCGCAGACGAAGCCATCGCCACATCGCAGTTGACCGATTTCCCGAACGCTTGAAACTGAAGCGATTTGCACCGCGCAATGGCCCCGTGACCACGGTCACATTCTGAAGAGCTGTCCATCTTATGATGGCGCACGGTCGGTCGATCCGAAGCCGCTGTGCCACGGGATCCACGGAACCATCCATGACCGCCGCAAAAGACACCCCCAACGTCGTCGATCTGCCATCGCGCCAAAACCTCGGCAGCGGCGCGGATCGTCTCGGCGATCTTCTCAAACTGGTGCGCGGGATTTCGCTCAAGCGCATCAATGGCCTCGTGGGTACTCTGTTCGAGAACGTCGACGATGCGTTGTTCGACCTGGCCGAACGCGCGGGCAGCAATGCGATTCAGACTGAATTCTTCGATGGCATGCGGGAAGTGCGCAAGAAGCGGCAGCTGGTCGAGCGACTGTTCCAGGAACATGCGACCAAGGCGTTCAGTGAGTTCGCCGACGGAAAGCTGAAACCCGCGAAATCCGAAGTCGCACCGCAAGGCAGCGCCGGCCTCTCGCTCGTCGACGACGTCGAGCTTGAGGAGTCGCTCGCCGTCACCAGCATGGTGGCCAAGGCGGAAAACCGGCTGCAGCGATCGCTCTACCCGGTCAATCTTCGTCTTGCGGTTCTGATTGGCGGCGGCAAGGTCGAGGACGCGAACAATCCGATCGGGCCTGCGGTTCTCGGCAATGCGTTCCGCTACTCGATTCTCGAATTCGACGTCAACGTCCAGGTCAAGCTGATCATCTACAAGCTGTTCGACCGCTATGTGATGGCCGCGCTCGATCCAATCTACGAGGAGGTCAATTCCGAGCTCGTGCGCGCGGGTGTGCTTCCGCAGATCCGGCACTCGATGCCGCATGGCGATCGGCCGCCACCGCCCGCCGGTCTCGATCCGCGCACTTCGCATGGCATGGGGCACTCCGGACATTCGGCGCCCACCTACTACGATCCCGCGGCAAACGCGTTGCAGGCGGAAATCTACAACACCGTTCGTTCGCTGATGGCAAACCGCCATGCCGGCGAAAACTACGCAAACGGCGGCGGCGATTCGGGCGGTGGCGGCATCGGCCTGCCGGGTCTTAGTCCCACTGACCTTCTGAGTGCGCTGACGATCCTGCAGAGCCAGTCGATCGCGATGCAGGCCAAGGCCGACAGCGTTTCCGATGCCGCGCAGGCCGTGCAGCAGATCAAGCGCGAACTGCTCGATCAGGTCAGCCGGCTTTCAGACGATACGAAGGAGCGTCGCGTCTCCAACGCCGACGAAGACACGATCGATCTCGTCGGCATGCTGTTCGAATACATCCTGCAGGACCGCAATCTGCCGGCGCAGATGCAGGCCCTGTTCGGTCGGCTGCAGATTCCTTATCTGAAAGTCGCAATTCTGGACAAACACCTGTTCGCGCAGAAGTCGCACCCGGCGCGGCGCCTGCTCGATGCGCTGGCTGAGGCTGGCAAGAGCTGGTCGGAGGAATCGGACCGCGACCAGCGTCTCTACGGACGTATCAAAGCGGCAGTCGAAACGGTCTTGCGGGATTTCGACGATGACGTCGGCGTGTTCGAACGCGAGCTCGCTGGATTCACCGACTTCGTCGACCAGCACCACAAGCGCGCGGAACTCGCAGAGCAACGCGCCGCGGAAGCGACGCGCGGGCGCGAAAAACTGCAGGAGGCGCGCCGCACCTCGGCGCGCGAAATCCTCAAGCGAATCGACGGGCGCAACCTGCCGCCAATCGTCCACACGGTGCTGTCGCGCCCTTGGGCGAATTACCTCGTGCTGACCTTGCTGCGGCAGGGCGAGGGTTCGGACGAGTGGCGCAACGCACTGCGTTTTGCCGACGAATTCGTTTGGAGCGCTCAACCGAAGACCAACGAAAGCGAACACACGCGACTGCGCGCGCTTCTACCTCAACTGGAGAAAGCGCTTCGGCATGGGCTGACCACGGTCGCCTATCACGAAAGCGATGTGAAGCAGTTGATGCAGGAGCTGTCGCAGTTCTATCGGCGCCTGCTTGATGGTCAGAAGGTCGAGACCAAGACTGCTCAGGAAGTGATCGAGGGCAACGCCGGACCGGCCGCCGTTGACGCAGACGGCTCTGGTTCCCCGGAACCGGCGGCGGTCGTGACGCAAAGTCCCGTTGAGGAAGCCGTGCTGAATGCCGGCAGCGTGGAGGACACGGCGGCCGACGTCCTCGAAGAAAATGACGAGCACGTGCGCGCTGTGCGCGAACTCAAGGTCGGTACGTGGATCGAGTTCGTCGATGCGGGCGACAACCGCGAGCGCGCCAAGCTGTCATGGATCAGTCCGATCAGCGCGAAATATCTGTTCGTCAATCGCCGGGGCCTCAAGGTCTGCGACAAGACTGTAGCAATGCTCGCGTCCGAGTTGCGCCTCGGCACGGCGACGGTGCTTGAGGAAGTGCCACTGTTCGATCGCGCGCTCGATGCGATCGTCGCCCGCCTGCGCCACGCCAGCGACGAGGCGGAATCGACAGCACCGGTGGGCCCTGTTGCGCCAGCCGCCACCTGAGTCGGACGATTGCGCGATCTTGCTATCCTGCGCCTCCCCCATTGCCAGGGAGTGGTTCGCACGTGATGACGCCGGTCTTCGTTCAACCTCCGCACGAGACGATCGTGCGCGACGTGCAGCGCGCGCTCGAGGAGGACATCGGTAGCGGAGACGTGACGGCGCTGCTGTTGTCGCCGGTTGCTCGCGCACGTGGACGCGTGATCACGCGCGAATCGGCGATTCTGTGCGGGCAAGCCTGGTTCGCGGAATGCTTCCATCAGCTCGACCCGGATACGCAGATCGACTGGGTCGCCGAGGAAGGTGAACGTGTCGCCGCAGGCGCCGTGTTGTGCCGCCTCGAAGGCCTGGCGCGCACGCTGGTCACGGCGGAACGCTCAGCGCTCAATTTCCTGCAGGCGCTCTCGGGCACTGCGACGGTCACATCGACCTACGTGGAGGCTGCGCGCGGAACGCGCACCACGATCCTCGACACGCGCAAGACGCTGCCCGGATTGCGCCTCGCGCAGAAATACGCGGTGCGCGTCGGTGGTGGCAGCAATCACCGCACGGGACTGTTCGATGCGGTGCTGATCAAGGAAAACCACATCGCGTCGGCCGGTTCGATCGGAGCCGCCGTGCAGCGCGCCCGCGCCCTGCATCCGGATCTTCTGGTCGAAACCGAGGTCGAGAACTTCACCGAGCTTCGCGAGGCAATCGCCGCCGGCGCGGATCGGATCATGCTCGACGAGTTCGAGTTGCACGAGCTGGCCCAGGCCGTGTCCGAAGTGGGCGGTCGCATACCGCTCGAAGTGTCCGGTTCGGTGGCGCTCGATCGTATCCGCGCGATCGCGGAGACGGGCGTCGACTACATTTCGATTGGCGCCCTCACCAAGCATGTGCGGGCGATCGATCTTTCGATGCGTGTCGAGTTGATCGACTCCTGAGGCGACAGTCGCGCCGCCCGCATCACCGATTTTTCAGATTTTGCCCATCGAATGCAGAACGGCGAAGGCCACCAGCGCGACGGCGACGACGCCAATCACGATCCACAGCGTTGGCGAACTGCCTTTGTCCGTCGCCGCCGGCGGCGGCGGCTCCACTCGCGCGCCCGCCGATTGCTGTTTGGCATCCATACCCGGCGTCACCAGCAGAAACCGGACGGTGTCCAGCCGCAGTTCCTCGCCGGGCTTCAGTAGCCCGCTCTCGACGCGCTTGCCGTTGATGTACGTCCCGTTCGCCGAACCCATGTCTTCGACACGGACACCGTCCGGTGTCACCTTGAGACGCGCATGGTTGCGCGATACTTCTTCAGCGGGCACAGGGATATCACAGTCGGGCTGACGACCGATCACCGCATTGTCGGTCACCGCGAAGGTCTTGCCGAACGTTGCACCGGAGACTCCGCGCAACAGGAATCGCGGCAACGCGCTGCGTACGCGCGTGCGTCCGTCGTCTTCCGGTGCCGCACGTGCACTCGGCTCCGGTGTCGCGGCCTTCCGGTCGCTGGCGTTCACCTGGCAGCCCACCCGGCCGAACAGAAGGAGATCGCCCTCCTTCACCGCCGTTTCGCCTTCGATCTGCCGGCCGTTGAGAACGGTCGGTGCGGAGTCCAGAGCATGCACCACGGCGACACCCGCGGTCAGGCCGATTTCACAGTGACGCGGCGCGATTCCGGCTCCGCCGACCACGATATCGCACCCGGCATCGGTGCCGATGATGGTCGTGCCTTCGGCAAGGTCGACCGGAGCATGTTCGCCGCCAGGAAAGACCAGTTTCATCGAACCCCCTCATGCGCCGACAGCGCCGGCCTGCGGCGATTGTAACCTTGCTGGATCGGGTTCGTGGAAGCACCCCATCGGTGTCCGAGGAAGTTTTGACGGCGGCATCGAACTCGGTCCCTTGTCAGGATGATGAACGATCCCCACACTGTGGCGATGACCGCGACCTGGATCACACTGCTGGCAATCGCTACCCTGATCTGGGCGTGGATGGACGCGCTCAATGCGCGCGAACGCGCGATTCAGGCCGGCCTTGAACTGTGCCGTGAAGCGGGAGTGCAGTGGCTCGATCAGAGCGTCTCGCTGAAGCGGATGAGTATCGGTCTTCGGGACGGCATGCCGACCCTGCTGCGCCGCTACGGATTCGAGGTAAGTGTCGACGGCAGCGATCGCCATCGCGGGCATCTCGATCTCGGCGGCCAGCGTCTCGAAGCGTGGAGTCTGCCACTGGTCCATCGCGAGGACGCGTCGCCCCGTCCGAATCATCTGCGCCTCGTGCGCACCGATGCCATCACCGATGAGCGCGACGTCCATTAGTCATCGCGACGCACTATGCGTTGCCTGCAGGGGATGAGTTCGGACTTGTTCCGGATCCCCTGTCGCCGGCCATCCATGGCCTGCAGGGGATGAGTTCGGACTTGTTCTGGATCCCCTGTCGCCGGCCGTCCATGGCCTGCAGGGGATGAGTTCATCCTGAACTCACTTGATGACGCGAAGATGGGGGCGTTTGGGGGTTTCTTCGGGTGGTGGCGTCGGTTCGGTCGGCGCGTTTTCCGCCGAGAACATCATTCCTTGGCCATTTTCCTGCGCGTAGACTGCGAGAACGGCTGCCATCGGTACGTGGATTGCCTGACTGACACCGCCAAAGCGAGCAAGAAAACGCACGCTGTCGTTCGCGATGTCGAACTGCGTCACCGCTTGCGACGCGATGTTGAGGACGACGCGACCATCCTTTGCAACTCCCGGAGGTACGCGGACGCCGTCCCCCGACGCGTCCACCAGGAGATGCGGCGTGAGATCGTTGTCGCTGATCCACTCGTAAAGCGCCCGCAGCAGGTACGGGCGGTTGGACGTCATCGCATTGGGCGACATGGCCGTTCCCCGCGGAATCGAGGGATCCGTCCGCCATCTGCAAAAGCACGCGTCATGACGGGTGCAACGTTTTTTCTTCGGGGGTGAGACTGCGCGCAAACCCCTGGCTGCGAAAAATCCGCTCGCCGTAGTCGATGATCGCCTGGGCGTCTCGGGGCAGCTGCACGCCGAGCGAGTCGAGACGCCAGACAAGTGGCGCAAGAGCGCAATCGGCCAGGCTGATTTCTGGACTCAGGAAGAATTTTGACGCCTTGAACGCCGACGCGTTTTTCACGAGGTCGTCGCGCAGCGCCTTTTTTGCAACCTCGGCCGGCTTGCCGCCGGCCTCGATGTCGTCGACCAGCGTCAGCCAGTCGTTCTCGACACGCACGATCGCCAGCCTCAGGCGCGCCCGCGACAGCGGATCGACTGGCATCAGTGGCGGATGCGGATAGCGCTCGTCCAGGTACTCGCAGATCACCGAGGTGTCGTAGAGCACGAGATCACGATCGACCAGGGTCGGTACCGAGTTGTACGGATTCAGATCGAGCAGGTCCTCGGGCGGATTGTCGAGGTCGACCAGGATATGGTCGTACGTGACGCCCTTGGCAGCGAGCGCCATCCGGACCCGGTGACAGTGCACACAATCGCGCGCGGAATACAGCGTGAGTACCGTACGCGAGCGCTGGTTCAATGCCATTCTGGATTCCCCTCCACCCTGGTCGGGGCGCACCCCTGACGCAGCAATGTACTACGCGCGGCCCTCGCTCGACTAGGCGTGGCTCACGAGCGCGGAATGGCACCTTGAAGCAGGCCTCCGGAAGACCGGATGGCGCGATGGCCGGCTGGTTCTCGCAAATCAGCCGGCCAGTCATGCCCTCAGTGCACGTCTTTCCAGAACTCCAGCTTCAGCAGGTACGCGATGAAGGTGAACAATGCGAGATACAGCAGTACCCACACGCCCATCGCCTCACGCTTGAGTGCCGCCGGCTCCCCGACATACTGCAGGAACGCGCTCAGATCGCGCGCGGTGCGGTCGAACTCCGCGGCGGTCTGGCTGCCCGGAATCTTCAGCTCGAGCTTTTCGACTTCGGGATCGTGCCCCGCCTCGGCCGGCTTCATGTGAGCGATCTGCTGGCCTTGCAACTGCCACAGGGGGTTGGGCATCGACACGTTCGGGAACACCGTATTGTTCCAGCCGAGCGGGCGCGAAGGATCGAGATAGAACGATTTGAGGTAGTTGTAGATCCAGTCCGAGCCCTTGGCACGCGCTTCCAGCGACAGGTCCGGCGGAGCCTTGCCAAACCAGGCGGCCGCCTGTTCCGCCGGCATGTGACTGATCGCGTGATCGCCGATCTTGCCGCCGGTGAACACGAAATTCTTCTCGACGTCTTTCGGATCGAGCTGCAGGTCCTCAGCGATGCGCGAATAGCGCATGTACTCAAGGGAGTGGCAGCCCGAGCAGTAGTTGAAGAACAGGCGCGCGCCGCGTTGCATCGACGCCACGTCGTCGAGGCG
>NZ_JBDSWZ010000236.1:0-9215 GCF_039926425.1 Dokdonella sp. | reverse complement strand
GTCTTGAAAACTGCCGTAGGTGCAAGCCTACCGTGGGTTCGAATCCCACTCTCTCCGCCAGACAATCGCTTATGTGCCTGACTCCTCAGGCATTTGGCAGTTTACATAGGGCTCTTGCCGACCTCGATCCCGATTGCATTTGGACGGCTGTTTTTGGCAACTGCGATGTGTTTCCAGAAGCCGAGTCTGCGACGACGGGCCAATTTTCCGAGGCGAAAGAACGCGAATTCGGCACTCCCGGAACGGTCACCAGGCCGTGCACTATCTGTGGCGAAGTCGGAAAACTGACGAAGGATCACGTGCCACCGAAGGGAGTACGTGGGTGGCGGTGCATTCGATCGCTCCCACCTTCAGCAGGTGGTTGGCGCTGCTCCTGCGGGTCGGTCGAAGCACTTGCAGAACGGGTTCACGGTTCAGCAGCGAGACATCCGTCTGCGGTCGTCCGCGCAAGGATGCCTCGACAAATTTGCGATCGCGCTCTGCTTGTTAACCGCGGATCCATCGAGATATTCGCCGAAGGGTGATGAGCGATCACGAGCCACGGAATTCTGCGTGCACATGCGAGTGTCGTTCGAGAAGCGCTGACCGACTCTCGCCAATGATGCTGTCGGGATTTGGCAGCGGCAGATACTCGAACTGCGCCAATTCCGGATCCACTTCATCGTATTCGCCGAGCGGCATCGACATGTCGGCCATGCGCCAGCCGAGAATTCGCCAGCCGTCCTTGCAGCCCACCGCGTCAGTCCGATAGACGTGCGGCTGAGGATGCGTGCCCGACGCTGTCCAGAGCTGCCGCTGCGCATTGACGAGGACGAGGTCGATCTCCGCGCCCGTCGGCGGCGTGTGCGCATATCCCGCGCCGTGCGAGCCATAGCAGTGCTCCACATAGCGCGAGCCCGGGACGGATAACGGAACTCCGAACTTCATCGTGATCGATTTGAACCGCCTGGTGGCCATGTCGTCATCTCCGGTTGGGAGCGCGAAGGTACGGCGGTGCAATCTCACGGGAGGAGAACGGCATCCGTCGACCAGCAGCGCGCGTTCATGGCCAGCCGCTGACGATGTCCATCCCACGCGAGGTCGCCGCCATGACTGATGCACCGAAGCCAGATCCGATTCCAAATCTCACGCCCAAGCAGCAGGACGAGCGCAAGCGCAATCTTCTCGAAGGTGGTGCGGAAGATGAATCGACAGACAGCGACGCGGACTCGAGCGTCGGGACGGATGATCCGGCCAAGCGGGGCGGGAGCAAAGAGGGCGGGTCGAAGGACAGCGACGAAGCCGCGGATGCCATCGCCCAGCAGGAGCATCTTGGCGAGCTTTCTCCGCCGACGCCTGCGCAGGGTTCGACCCGATGAATCGAATCAGCAGCGTCCAACCCTGAGAGCGACGCGCGCAGATCTCTTCGACCTCGCGGTGGGTCGTTCGACGGCACGCTGACAGCGTTCGTCACCGGCACGCGGGTGAGCTCGCGGTCCGTTGCCACCGCCAAGGCAACTCGCATCGTGGGCTGTGCAAGTGAGGCGCGCATCCCGCGACTCCGGCGGCAGACTCAGCAGCGCTCGGCTGTCGATGTCGTCAGAGTCGATCCCAAGTGGGTCCGAGACGATGGTGGCAGTGAGGTCTGGTTTGCCATCTGGCCCTCCCACTCCAAGTCGCTGTGCGCGGGCACCAGTCTCCGAGGGACATGACGCGCGGCTTGCCAAAGCCGTCACCCGCCCGGTTGCATCCGTGACCGCGATGCCGGGGAACGCTAACGCCCGATATCTCTCAGGCGAACACCGCGCATCAACTTGCGCTCGATCTGCTCCAGCGTCACGCCCCTGGTTTCGGGAACCAGTGCGAATGTGAACGCGATGAAGACGAGGTTGAGTGCGGCATACAGCCAGAATGTCGCGGCGTGGCCGATGCCGTTGAGCAGTGAAAGGAACGTTGCGCCGACGATCATGTTGGCGATCCAGTTCGTGAAGGTCGAACAGCCGATGCCGAAGTCGCGGCCACGCAGCGGCTGCACTTCCGAACACAGGACCCAGATCAGCGGGCCGGCTGACATCGCGAAACCGACAATGAAGACAAGCAGCATGCCGACACTCAGGAGCTGTCGAGCGCTTCCGTCAATGCCAACGTACATCATCGTTCCAACCACGCCGAGGCCAATCGCCATCACCGCGAAACCCGTGTAAAGAATCGGCTTGCGGCCCCAGCGGTCGACAAGCCCGATCGCAATGAAGGTGGCAAGCACATTGGTCAGCCCAACTGCCGCGGTGAACCACATCTGTGATGCTGTGTCGTAACCCATGTCGTGAAAGATGCGCGGCGCGTAGTACATCACCACATTCATGCCGGTAAATTGCTGTACGAGCTGCAGGAGCACACCGAGTCCGACCGAGCGTCGGAAGTTGGCGTTCGCGAGAAAGAGTTGCCAACCGTGCTGCCGCACCTGCAGTTGCTCCTCGATGGCAGCCGCCTCGCGCTCGGCGATTGCGGAGTCGCCTCGCAGCCGCTGCAGCACGCCGATAGCTTCGGCCTTTCGACCGCGCATCATCAGCCAGCGCGGACTGTCTGGAAGGAGGAAAAGACTGAGCAGGAACAGCGCACCCGGTGCCGCGATGATGCCGAGCATCCAGCGCCAGTTCCCCGAATAGCTGAGCACTGTATCCGAAAGAAACGCAACGAAGATGCCGATGGTGATCATCAGCTGGTACAACGAGATCATCGCTCCGCGCGTTGCCTCGGACGCGACCTCGGCGATATACAACGGTGCGGTGAACGCCGCGATGCCGATCGCAAGACCGAGCACGAACCGGGCGACAATCAACGAGTCAGGCGACCATGCGCCACCACACAACAGGGAGCCGGCGACGAACAGCACGGCACCAAGAATCAACGACCGTTTGCGCCCGAGCGAAGCGGAAAGCCAGCCGGCGATCGCCGCACCGATTGCGGCGCCGAACATCATCGAGCTGACGATCCATTCGATGACGTGATCGGAGATCTGGAATTCGGCCTGGATGAACTGCGTCGCGCCCGAAATCACACCGATATCGAGTCCGAACATGAGGCCGGCGAGCGCCGCAAGCACGCACGTGATGGCGGCTGCGGCTTTCGGTTGAGCGGCGACGCTCGACGCAACGATGCTGCTCATGCGTGGTCTTCCTCTGGTCAGGTCGGCAGGTTGATGGAGGAACGGGCCAACTGGCGACGACGCGCGATTCCGTCCAGCGAGAGCGTGCGTGCGCGCGCACGGTCAAACCACGCGATTCGCCGCGATCACTGTTGCGTACCACTCGCCCGAATCCTTGATCGTCCGCTTCTGGCGATTGGGAAAATCGACGTACACCAGTCCGAAGCGCTGCGAAAATCCCTCGCCCCATTCGAAATTGTCCAGCAGGCTCCAGCAATGGTAGGCGCGCACCGGCACACCGTCCGAGATCGCTCGCGAGAGTTCGCGCAAGTGCGCCTGCAGCCAGGCAATGCGCTTTCGATCGTGCACGTGCCCCTCTTTGTCTGGAACCATGTTGTACGCGGCACCGTTTTCGGTAATCTCGATCGGCAGGGGCCCGATGTGTGCCGACATGTCCTTGAGGATCTCGTAAAAACCGCGCGGGTAGATATCCCAGCCATTGTCGGTTTTCTCATCGGCGCCCGCGGCCCATTCCGCCTTGGTGTTCAACCCTGGAATTCCATTCCCCTCGGGCGCATCGCGCACGATCCACGGCGAGTAGTAATTGAGACCCACGAAATCCAGGGCAGCGCGCATCGTGTTCGCGTCGCCCGCCTGGATGCCGAGCAGTTCGTCCATCCGCGACGGCGGAAGCACGTCATCGGGATAGCGGCCCTTGAGCGCTGGGTCGAGAAACCAATGGTTGAGAAACCGGTGCCAGCGCTGCGCCGCGGCCATGTCGGCGACCGAAGACGTCGCCGGATTCATCGGAGCGACGTCGACGACAGCGCCCACCTGTGGCTTCGCTTTTGCCGCTTTCAGAACGCGGAACGCCATGCCTTGCGCAAGGTTCACCGTGTGCGTTGCACGCAGCATCGCGAGCGGATCAGACCGCCCAGGCGCATGTGTCCCTTGCCAATAACCAACGTGCGTGAAGGTCTTCGGCTCGTTGAAGATGCTCCATTGGCCGATGCGATCACCGAGCGCATCGGCAACGATCGACGCATAGTCTGCCAATCGTTGAGCGGTATCGCGATTCGGCCATCCGCCTGCATCCTCGAGCGGCTGCGGAAGATCCCAGTGATAGAGCGTGGGAAACGGACGGATGCCCGCCTCCAGCAGGGCGTCGGTGACGCGCCGGTAGTAATCCAGTCCTTTCGCGTTGGCCGCACCCTTCCCTGTCGGCTGGACACGCGGCCACGAAATCGAAAAGCGATACGTCTTCATCCCGAGACGCTTCATCAACGCGATGTCTTCGCGATATCGGTGGTAGCTGTCGCAGGCGACATCTCCGTTCGAACCGTCCTTGATCTTGCCGGGAGTGTGTGCGAAACGATCCCAGATCGATTCGCCCCTGCCATCCACGTTCCATGCACCCTCGACCTGGTAGGCCGCGGTCGCGGAGCCCCAAAGGAAATCTTTGGGAAAGCGGAAATCACCAGCACTCATCGCTGTTGCGTCAGAGTGAGCGGAGGTCGTGCCGCCTTTGCTCCATGCCTGGGGCGCCAGCATGGCGCCTCCCGAAAGAGCGGCGATGAGACGAAGCATTTCACGACGTTGCATGGATGATTGACTCCTGGAATCCGGTCGAGCGATCGTTCGATTGCATTGCGCGGTCTCCAGCGATCCGTCGCTGGAACGGCGGATCGGCTGGAAAATCGGACACTGCGCGAGACAGCGCCCGATTTCGTTCGGTCCAATCCGCCGCAACGCCTAGAAGTTGAAACCCAGATTGACTCCGAACGTCCGTGGCGCCAGATACTGGGACGTGTAGATGAAGCTGCCGTCGGAGAGTGCGGTTCGGCCGGCATTCGTCCGCACCTTCACGTCGCTGATGTTGCTGACGTACACGCCCGAATACCATTTCTGGTCGGCCGCGGTGTAGCGCATCATCAGGTCGCCGCGCCCGTAGGCCTTCTGCTTGTCGCCTTCGCCGAGATTGAACGGGCTCAGCCAGCTCGACGATGCGTAGTGACCGCTGAAACGGGGCGTCAGAGTCG
The DNA here is from genome assembly GCF_039926425.1 of Dokdonella sp. GTDB lineage: Bacteria > Pseudomonadota > Gammaproteobacteria > Xanthomonadales > Rhodanobacteraceae > Dokdonella_A. The sequence goes on along the minus strand of NZ_JBDSWZ010000236.1, from coordinate 4,052 downwards.
CACCGCTGTCGAGATGGAACACGTGTTCGTAGATCAGCGTGAACGACGTGTCGGGGGCGTGCGCAAGTGTATTTCCACTCACGTCGAGACAGCTGCCGATGCCCGATTCGGGTGCGCACGCCGGCAAGCCGCCGTAGTCGTTACTTCCCGCATACCGGAGCTTGCCGAGCTTCTTCTCCGGAATCAGCGAAACGACCAGATTGAGCTTGTCGGAATCGCTGAGTTGCGCGGCGAGTTCGGATTCGATCCCGCCGACCTTCGTGCTGCCTTGCACGTTCGAGAATCCGAGACCACGGCTGCCATCCGTGAAGGTGATCGGTGCCGCGAGCTGGAAGTTCTTGAAATCCTCGTAATACAACGCCGTGTTCCAGGTCACACGGTGATCGAGGAACACCAGCTTGGCGCCGATTTCGTAGTTGGTCAGCGTCTCGCCTTTGTACGGCGCACCTCCGTCCTGCAGTCCGCCCGATTTGTAGCCGGTCGATACGCTGCCGTAAACGAAGACGTTTTCGGTAACGTCACCATCGAGTCTCAGCAGCCAGGTCGGCTTGCTGGCGCTGTACTTGCCGTCATTGATTCCGCTGGCGCCGAGGCCGAATCCCGTATCGGCACCGGGAATGGTTCCGGGCGAGATCGGCACTTGCGGAAGGTCCGCGTTGTAGGCCCAACCCCAGCCTCGGCCGCCGCGGTTTTCCTTTTCGTCGTGCGTATAGCGCGCGCCGCCCGTGAGGCGAAGGCGATCATTGAGATGCCAGGTCGCCTGGGCGAAGCCAGCGTACGAGTTCACCGTTTCCTTCGGCTGGATGAACGATCCTTGCCAGCCGACCGTGCCCTGCGATGTGCCGTTGAAAATCGGGATGTCGAAACGGATCGAGTTGTCTTCCGCGGCGTAGTACAGGCCAAGAATCCAGTCGACCGTGTTGTCACCAGCTGATTTCAGGTCGAGCTCGTGACTGCTGCTCTTGTAGTGCGACTCGTTGGTACGGTCCTGCTGATGCGTCGCGCCCGTCGCGATGCTCGTCGGAACGAGCACGCCACCATCCTGGTCGTAGTCGCTCGAACCGCTGAACTTGGAGAATCCTGCGATGTAGCTGAGCGTCAGTGCGTCGCTGAGATCCCAGTCGACCCGGCTGCGCAGTGCGTACGAGTTGCGATCGAGCGCCGGTGCGGTATCGACGAGGCTCGACCAGAACTCCTGACCGGCGCGCGGGTTCTGCATCAGGTTCGCGTTGAGCGTGCCGCGATCGCGGAAATACTCCAGCGACAGATTCCACGACACCGTCTCCGTCGGCGTCCACAGCGTGCTGATGCGCGCTGCAGTCTGATCCTGGGCGCTGTACTTCTGACCACCGGTCGTGAAGAGGTTCGGGTCGATGGGCCGGAAGGTCTCGGCCGTTCCACCGCCGGCGATATAAGCGGCCTGCTGATCTGCGACTGATGGCAGCTGGCCCTCCGGTTTCTGGTAGTCGACGTAGCCGTCATGCTGCTCCTGCGCAACGGCGACGCGGAAGGCGAAGGTATCGCTCACCGGAACGTTGACCGCGGCACGAAGGCCGACGTGGCTGTAGTCGCCGACTTCCATCTGGCCGTAGCCAGACATCTTTCCGAGTTCTGGTTTCGCCGTCTGGAAATTGACCGCGCCGACCGTCGAGTTACGTCCCCACAGCGTGCCCTGCGGACCGCGCAACACCTCGACCGAGTCGAGATCCAGCAACAATCCCGCGGCGGCTTCCGCGCGTGGGGTGTAGACGCCGTCGACGAACAAGGCCACTTCCGGATCAGCGTACTCCGTCTTCGCGCTGTCGTTGCCGATGCCGCGCAACGTCAACGTGATGACGCCGTGGTCGCCTTCGGTGGTGGCTTCAAAGCCGGGCACCAGACGCGTGATGTCCGCAACATTCATGATGCGCTCCTTCGCGAGCGCGTCCGCGCTGATCGCGCTGATCGCGATGGGCGTTTTTTGCAGGGGCGTCTCGCGCTTGGTCGCAGTGACCTGGATGGTGTCCAGTGCCTGTACATCGTCGCTGCGGGCGTCGTCGGCCGCCGGCGCGTCTGCGGCGTGGACGACGCTGCTTGCGAGCACGGCGATGATCGCGCTGTACAGCGCGTGTGTGCGGTAGTTCATTGATCTCCCTCCTCCGGTGCGAATCGTCCGTCCGCCCTGTTCTTGGAAGGGCTGTAACGGGTGCGAGGCGAGAAATACTTCAATATGGCAGCGCTGTCAATTGCAAAATGACAGCGCTGCCAATTCCCATGGACTTGACTATCCTCACCGGCATCGCCGGATCGATCCACAACCTGATAGCGTGACTCGCCGAGGAACCGCGAATGGCTGACATCAAACGAATACTCATCGTCGGCGGCGGTACGGCCGGTTGGCTCACTGCGAACTATCTGGCGCGTTCGTTCAATAGCGCAGATCCGCGCGCTATCCAGATCGAGCTGGTGGAATCGCCGGACATCGGGATTCTCGGCGTCGGAGAAGGAACGTTTCCGTCGATCCGCGGCACACTGTCGACCATCGGAATCGATGAAGCGCGATTCCTGCGCGAGGCGAACGCGACGTTCAAGCAGGGAATCCGGTTCGTCGACTGGGTCAGGCCCGCTGGGTCACGCGGTGCAGACCACTACTTCCACCCTTTCAGCCTTCCGAGCCAGCGGACCGATACCCCGGAACTACTTCCCTACTGGCTTTTGGGGGACTGCGCGCCAGGACTTTCCTTCGCGCAGGCCGTCACGCTGCAGAAAAGCGTGGTCGACGCGTCCAGGGCGCCAAAGCGCGCCACCGACGCCGACTACCAGGGCCGCCTCAACTATGCGTATCACTTCGACGCGGTCCGTTTTGCGGCACTGCTCGCCGCGCACGGTCGCAGCCTCGGCGTCCATCATCGCATCGCGACCGTCGACGGCGCCGAGCGCGATGAAAGCGGTGCGATTGCACGCGTGATCACGCGCGAAGCAGGCGCACTGACCGCGGATCTTTACATCGATTGCACAGGTTTCCGCGCGGAGTTGATCGGCAAGACGCTGGGCTCACCGTTTCGCAGCGCGAAGGGCACGTTGTTCGTGGACCGGGCCGTCGCGATCCAGGTTCCGTATCAACGCGCTGACACACCCATTCCGTCTTGTACGATCAGCACGGCGCACGAGGCCGGATGGACCTGGGACATCGGATTGCAGGCCAGGCGCGGCGTCGGATACGTGTACTCGACGCGTCATACGGACGACACCGCCGCAGAAACCATCCTTCGCGACTACATCGGGCCGCCCGCCGAAGGGCTGAGTGCGCGCCTGTTGAAATTCGAGACCGGATTCCGCCCCGTTCAATGGCGCGGCAACTGCGTGTCGGTCGGGCTCTCGGCAGGTTTCGTCGAGCCACTCGAATCCAGCGGTATCGGGCTGATTGAAATCGCGGCCTATCTCATTGCACATCTGCTTCCCGCCGATGGCGACATGACACGGGTGGCGAGGCATTTCAACGAATCGATGACGTCCCGCTACGAGCGCGTCATCGACTTCATCAAGATGCACTACTGCCTGAGCCAACGTCGCGATTCGCAGTTCTGGGTCGACAATGTCGATCCAGCCAGCGTTCCGGAGTCGCTGCGCGACCGGCTCGCAATGTGGCGATCGCGGCCGCCCCATCGACTCGACTTCGTCACCGACGTCGAGATGTTCATGCCGGCGAGCTGGCAGTTCATCCTCTACGGGATGGAATACCCGACCAACCTTGAACCGTGGCGCGCTGCCTATGCGCGTGGCGACGCTGCTCGACGGGAGCTCGACATGATCCGCACGGTGGCACAGCACGCAACCGCAGATCTTCCAGACCACCGGGCGCTGGTGGATCAGGTCTGCGCCAGCGGCTTCGTCCGGGATGCGAAGCCCTGAAACGACCAACGCGACGATGCCGATCGGAGATTGATTCCAATCCAGCGACATGACAGCGCTATCATCACCCTTGTGCGGGACGACGAGTAGGTCGTCGCGACGCTGCCTGTCCATGCTGGAGTAGCGATCGATGCGAGCGAGAATCGAAGACGTCGCGGAAA
>NZ_JBDSWZ010000235.1:0-16918 GCF_039926425.1 Dokdonella sp. | reverse complement strand
CTGTCCGCGTTGCGGGACGACGCTGTCGCAGCAGGAGCAAGCACGCACAGCTTGACCGATACGCAGTCCGACCCGCTGGCTCGAATATTCGAACCGACGTTGCTGAGCAACGTCGATGACGCGATGGAAGTGATGCAGGCGGAAATCTTCGGACCTCTGCTTCCGCTGCTGCCGTACGATTCGCTCGACCAGGCGCTGGCGTACGTCAACGCCCACCCGCACCCACTTGCGCTGTATGCCTTCGACGATGACTCGGCGACGATCGAGCACATTCTCCGTGGAACGCAGGCCGGTGGCGTCAGCGTCAATGACACGCTTCTTCACATCGCCCAGCACGACCTCCCGTTTGGAGGTGTCGGTTCGTCAGGCATGGGTGCGTATCATGGCGAAGCCGGTTTCCAGACGTTTTCGCGCATGACGCCGGTGTTCCGCCAGTCGCGCTTCAGTCTCACCGGCCTTCTCAATCCACCCTACGGAGCCCTCTTCCGCCGCATGGTGGCACTGCTGCTCGGCCGCTGATCAACCCTGCGCTGTCCGCACCAGAGTCGTCGCGCGTTTGAGTCGCCCTGCACGGCCATCTGCAATGACGCGGCGTACCCACAGTCGCGAATCGTCCAGCAGCGAATAGATGCACGGCAGCGCGAGCAACGTGACGATTGTGGAAAACGTGAGTCCTCCGGCAATTGCACGTGCCATCGGATAGTACGGCGGACCGTCGCTCCAGGCCTGAGTGCCGCCAAAGGTCAGTGGCAGCATTCCGAGGATTGCGGTGGCCATCGTCATGAGCACCGGGCGCAATCGTTCCTTCGCACCGAGAACCAGCGACTCGGTTCGCAGGTGGCCGTCATGGCGCAACTGGTTGATGTGGACGATCATCACGATGCCGTTGTTGACCACGACTCCCATCAGGATCAGCACGCCAATCGCGGCCATGATCGAGAACGACGTACCGGTGAGCCAGAACAGCCAGAATACGCCAAACACCGAGAATATGAAGGTCGTGAGGATCGCCGTTGGAAAGATCAACGATTCGAACATCGCACACATCACCACATAGACCAGCATCAGTGCGATCAGCGTGTTGAACAGCATCTGCTGTCCCGCGTTCTGGTCACGGTCGAATCCCTGACCGAAGCTCCAGCGAAAGCCCGGCGGCAGCGCGACCGAGTTCATCGCCCGAGTGATCTCCTCACGCGCCTCGGGCATCGTGCTTCCTTTCGCGAGGGTGGCCTTGAACTGGATTGCCGTCATGCGGTCGATACGCTGTATGGCCGAAGGCGATTGCCGCGTATCGGTGTGCAGCATCGACAACAGCGGAACCTGGGTGTTGTCGGGAGCCCGCAGCTTGAAGTCGGAAAGTCCCGCGAGGCTTTGCGTGTCCGCGCCCTGGAAACGCAGCCACACCGGCAGCTGGCGGTCATCGGCGTGAAAATCCTTCAACGGCATGCCACGCAGCGCGATCTGGATATAGTTGGACACCGACTGGGCGTCAAAACCGTAACGTTTTGCCCGGTCGCGATCGACGTATGCTCCGACCTCCCGCTCGCCGTTGCCCTTTTCGGTACGAACGTCACGCAGTGTCGACAGGTTGGCCAGCACCGGCAGCACGCTGGAACTGAGCTCGCTGAGCCGCTCCATCGAGTCGCCGATCAATGAAAGATCGACGGCATTGTCGCCTCCGCCGCCTCCACCACCGTCATTGCCGTCAAAACTGACCTTGCCCTGCGCAATGAGTGGCAGGCCCTTGCGGATCTCTTCCTTGATCTCGGTCGAGGTCTGCTTGAAGTCTTGCTCCTTCAGCAGGATTCGGGTCTGAGTTTCGCCATTGTTGTTGTTCTCGCTGTACCACGTATAGACGGACTTGATTTCGAAACGGTCGCGGTTCGCGTCGAGGTATTTCTCGACCGCGAGTACCGCGGGCTTGATGTCCTGCAAGCGGTAGTTCGCGTTGAGCTGGTACACGAGCCGCACGGAGCGCGACTCGCCGTCGTCGAACATGTTCATCTTGGTGTGGGTGATCGGATACACGCTGGCCACGAACAATGCGAACACCGCAAACATCGTCAGTCGCCGGTGTGCGAGGGTCCATGCGACGACTCTCCCGTAACGTTCGCGCAGGCGCGTGATCATCGTCTCGCGCCCGAGAAACTTCGGCGGTGGCAGGCGCGACGCCAGCATCGGCACGAGGCTCACCGCGACGAGCCAGGAGGCAAGATGGGCGATCGACATTGCGATCGCGATCTGCGCGAGGAAAATCGAAATGTCGTTTGCTTCGCCGAAGATGTTCGGCAGGAAAACGACGATGCTGCTCCATGTGCCGGCAGCGATCGCGACACCGACCGCCTGGGTGCCACGCACCGCGGCATACCAGGGTTTGTCGGGGTGTTTTTCCCTGTACTGGTAAATGCTTTCGACAACGACCACTGCGTTGTCGACCAGCATGCCGACGGCCAGCAGCAGTCCCATCATCGACAACACGTTGAGACTGACGCCAAAGAAGTACATGCAGCCGAGCGTCATCACCAGGCAGATCGGAATCGCCAGCGACACCATGAAGGTCGATGGCCAATCGCGCAGGAAGAAGTACAGGACCAGCACGGACAGCAGCGTCCCCTCGAGGCCAGCCTTGCCAAGCTCTCGCAGCGAGCTGGTCACGCTCTCGGCCTGGCTCTGCATCGGGTAGACCTTCACGCCACTGAGTTCGCGCGATGCCTGGATCCGCTTCACCTCGGCCATCACCTGGGTACCGACGTCGACCAGGTTGGCGTTGCGCTCGCGATAGATATCCACCCCGACTGCGGGTTTTCCGTCGAGTCGTCGCGCAAACTCCATTCGTGCCGGCCTCAATACGACGGTGGCGATGTCGCCGAGTTTGAGGCCATTCGCATCGAGCGCGATCGAGCGGATGTCGTCCAGACTGGTCCACTGGCCCTGCGGTTGGACCCGAAAGCGCGAATTGCCGGCGCTGATCTGTCCAGCCGAGATCGAAAAATTCGCCTGCTGCAGCTTGGTGTAAAGGTCGTTGAGGTTGATGTTGTGCGCGCTCAGGCGATCAGACGAGAGCTCGATCTGCACTTCTGGCTTGCCGACGCCCGAAATATCGACGCGCGCAACGCCGGCGATACGCTCGAGCGGTCGCTTGATTTCACGTTCGATCAGTTCGTACGCGTTGGAGAGATCACCGGTGTCGTTGGCAATGCGCAGTTGCAGGACAGGCTGGTCGGTGGTGGAGAATTTCTGGACGAAGTAACGCTGCAAATCGGAAGGAAGTTCGGCCCGGATCGCATCGATTTTTTCGCGCGCCTGCACGGCCTTGATCGCAACGTTCTCGCCCATCTTGAATTCGAGAAACACCTGCGCCGATTCGGCGTCCGATGTCGAGTTCATTCGCTTGATGCCCGGCAGCGTCGCCAATGCTTCCTCGACCGGACGTGCGATCGTCCGTTCGATTTCCGTCGGCGTCGATCCCGGGTACGGAATCTGCACGAACAGGAACGGAAAATCGATGCTCGGGAACTGCTCGAGGGGAAGCCGAAACGCTGCGATCAGGCCGATCACCACCATCGACACAAAGAACATGATCGCGGTGACCGGTCGTTTCAGGCTGAGTTCGGCCAGCGTCACGCGTGCTCTCCTTCGCCACCGAAGTCCTCGTCGTCCGGCGTCACCGCACCACTCTTGTCAGAGGCTTCCTTGGCCCGCTGGCGCCGGCCACGGGCGAGATACCACGCATCGCCGCGCCGATCGAGCAGGTCGTACACGACGGGGATCACGACGAGGGTGAGCAGCGTGGATACCGCGAGTCCGCCGATCACGGTGATCGCCATCGGAGCTCGCACCTCCGCTCCCTCGCCCCAGCCGATCGCCAGCGGCATGAAACCGATCAGGGTGCACAACGTCGTCATGACGATCGGGCGAAGACGCGACTCCGCGCCCTGCGCCAGCGCCTCGCGTTTGGGGACGCCAACCTCGCGCAACTGGTTGACGCGGTCAATCAGCACGATCGCATTCTTCACCACGATGCCCACCAGCATGATCAGCCCGATGAACACCACCACCGAGATCGCGGAACCGCTGAGTTTCAACGCGAGGATCGCACCGACCGCGGCGAGCGGGATCGAGAACATGATGACAAACGGATGCAGCAGTGATTCGAATTGCGACGCCATCACGAGGTACACGAGGAAAATCGCGAGACCCAGTGCGAACATGAGCGATTTGACCGACGAATCGAGCTCTTCACTCTGCCCGCCGACCGTTACTTTGACGCCCGCTGCGAGCGGATGGGTAGCGACGATCTGACGGACCTCAGCCACTGCGCTCGCGAGATCCCCGAAAGCCAGATTCGACGAGACGATGGCGACGCGCTCCTGCGTGATGCGATGGATCTCGCTCGGTCCTTCACCGGCAACGACGTCGGCGACCGCTGACAGACGAATTGCGGTGTCCGCCGGCGACTGCGCGGAATCATTCAACGTCGTGCCTGAAGTCCCGCTGGTGGAACTGTTCGTGCCCGTCGCCGACGACCCGGCCGACGAAGCGGAGCCCGCGTTGCCGGAGGATGCCGCTTTGGTCGAGACGTAGCCCACCACGAGGTTGCGAATGTCCTCCACACTTCCACGATCCGATGCGCGTGCGCGCACCAGGACGTCGATCTTCCGATCGCGGAAATCGTAGCGCGTCGCCACTTCTCCTTTGACCTTGCGCACCAGCCGGTCGGCGATGTCTCGTGTCGTCAATCCGAGAGCGGCGGCGCGATCCTGGTCGAATCTCACCTGGATTTCCGGATAGCCGCCTTCGACCGTCGACTTGACGTCGGCGAATCGCGGCGAGGCCTTCATCAATTCTGTCAGGCGATGACCTCCTTTCGCCAGGGCATCGAGATCGTAACCACGGATTTCAACTTCGAGCGGTGCGGAGAAGCTGAAGAGCTGTGGCCGCGCAAACTTGACGCTCGCATCCGGGCGTTTGAGACTGCTGCGGAGGCGGTCTGTTTCTGCCGCCTCGATGGCCTTGCTGCCGCCATCCTTCAACGCGATCGACATGCGCGCAATGTTTTCACCCGACTCGGTCGGATTGGCATCGAGTCGCGTGCCGGCTCCCGCAACGCCGTAAATCGACGCGACGCCCGGATCCTTTGCATGCTGCGCGGAGATCTCCGACACCAGCTGGTCCGTTTCCGCGAGCGGGGTTCCGGGCGGCAATGTCACGGTCATGTCGAAACGACCCTGCGCGAGTTGCGGAATCAGATCGAGTCCCAGTGACGGAACGAGTGCGAGCGTCGCCACCAGTGCGATTCCCGAAAGTCCGAGCACGCGCCATGGATGAGCCAGTGCTTTGGGCAATGAACGTCGATAAAACCCGGCGGCGCGATCGTAGGGTGCTGTCACGCCACGTCCGAGGAAACGCAGTACCGTTCCGAAAAACAATCCGATGCCGCGAAAGATCACGGCCATCACCCAAACGACGGAACGCGGCGCAGTCTGGAACACGCCTTCTCCGCTCGCGCGTCCGCCGCGCACGAGTCCGTTGAGGACCCGGTTCCGGGGAAGTTCCGTGGCTGCTGTGAAGGGCTCGTCCCGAAACGCGAGAGGCGAGCGACCCTTCAGCGACGCGAGCATCGGGATCAGGGTCATCGACACGACGAGCGACACCAGCATCGCGAATGTGATCGTCAAGGCCTGATCGCGGAATAGCTGGCCGGCAATGCCTTCGACGAAGACCAGCGGAAAAAACACCGCGACCGTCGTCAACGTTGACGCAGTCACCGCCATACCGACTTCCGCCGTCCCGCGGACGGCTGCTTCAAGAATCGACGCGCCCTTCTCGCGCAGTCGCGCGATGTTTTCCAGCACGACGATCGAGTCGTCCACGACCATACCGGTCGCGAGCGCCAGTCCTCCGAGCGACATCACGTTCAACGACAGATGCAACTGCCCCATGAAGAAGAACGTGGCGATCAGCGAGACCGGTAGCGACAGCGAGATGATGAAGGTGCTCCACGCATCGCCGAGGAAGAAAAAGATGATCAGGATCGCAAGCACGCCGCCGATGATCGCGTCCTGCTTGACGTCATGCAGCGCGTTCTGGATGAAGATCGACTGGTCCTCGATCGTCGTGAGCGTGGCGCCGGCCGGCAACGAATCCTTGAGCTTGTCGAGCTGACCCTTGACCGCAGCGGCGACATTCACGGTGTTGCCATCGCCTTCCTTGTAGATCGCGAGCTCGATTGCCTCGCGTCCATCGATGCGCACGATCCCTTCGCGTTCCTTGTATCCCTGGGTGACCTCGGCGAGATCCTTCAATCGTACGGGCACGTTGCCATCGACCTTGATCAGCAGGTCGCGCATCTCGTCCAGCGTCTTGAACTGATTGATCGTGCGCACCAGGAAGCGCTGCGTGCCCTCTTCGATGCGTCCCCCCGACGAATTGACGTTTTCGTTTTTCAGCCGCGTGATGACATCGTTGATGTCGAGCCCGAGGCGCGCAAGCTTCTGCTGGTCGATCGATACATCGATCTCGTCCTCGAGGCCGCCGCCGACCTTGACCGCAGCGACACCGGCGACCGGCTCGATGCGTTTCTTCAGATCGTCGTCCGCGAAACGGCGCAACTGCTTGAGCTGCGCTTCGCCCGCCGCCTTCTCGCCGCTGATGCTGAGGCCGAGACGGATGATCGGATCGGTGGACGGATTGAAGCGCAGCAGCAACGGCTTCTTCGCTTCAAGTGGCAGCTGAAGGGTGTCGAGCTTGTCGCGTACCTCGAGGCTCGCCATGTCCATGTCGGTGCCCCAGGCGAACTCGAGCACCACGTCGGACTGTCCGGTGCGCGAAACGGAATGCACCTTGCGCACGTTCTTCACGACGCCGACTGTTTCCTCCACCGGCTGGCTGACGAGGTTCTCGATTTCGAGCGGCGCTGCCCCTTCGTACTCGGTTCGCACGGTCAGCGTTGGATACGAAAGATCGGGAAGCAGGTTGACCTTGAGTCCGGCAAGACCAATCAGTCCAAACAGCACCAGGGTCACAGTCAGCATGCCGACGGTGACGCGTCGGCGCGTGGCCCATTCGGGCAGGTTCATTTCGCCGGGCCCGCGACTGCCGCCGGCACAATCACCGGCTGATCGTCGAGGACCTGGACTTCGGTGCCGTCGCGCACGGCATTGCGTCCGATGGTGATCACGCGCTCACCGTCCTGCACGCCGTCGCGAATTTCGACGCGGTCGCCTTCGGCATAGCCTGTCTTCACAATGCGACGCTTCGCGATGAACGTCGGAGTCGCCGGCTTCGCATGTTCTGCGGCCACGGCTTCTCCCGACTTGCCCTTGCCGACCACTGGCGCGGCTGGCTTCGGCGGAGACGGTTCGATCACGAACACCGAACTTTCGCCATCTTCCTCGACGATCGCGGTGCGCGGCACCACCAACGCATCGTGGCGCTGGTCGTACGCAACCTCGATCCGTCCGAACATGCCGGGTTTGAGGGTTCGGGTGGAATCGCGGAACTCGCACGTCGCGCGGAAGGTTCCGCTGGCTGCGTCGACAATCGGAGCGATTCTCGCAATCGTGCCATCGAACGACTTGTTCGACAGTGCATCAATGCGCATCTGCACGCGCTGACCGGCCTTCAGGGTATCGAGGTCGCGCTCCGGCACGTTCAACACGGCCTGCAGTGGATCAAGATCGACGATCTGGAACAGATTCTGGTTGGTCTGCACCAGGTTGCCCAATTTGATCGAGCGCTTCGCGATCACTCCCGAGATGGGAGCGACCACGCGCGTGTACGAAAGGTCGAGCGCCGCGCCGGCAAGCACGGCGCGCTGCGTTTCGAGGTCGTACATGTCGCGATCGTAGTCGGCGCGCGGCGTGATCTTGAGGTTGATGCCCTTTTCGGATTTGTCGAACGCCGCCTGTGCTTTCTTCAGCGTTGCCGAGGCCTGCGCAAGCTTGTTGCGGGTGGCGTCATCGTCAAGCATCGCGAGGACCTGGCCTTTGCGGACCTGCATGCCTTCCTCGACCAGGATCTTGAGAACGATTCCCGTCGTTTTCGCAACGACCTGTGCATCCCCAACCGCTTCCAGGGTCGCAGTACCCGAATAGTTTGCGGTGACCGACTGGTGCGACGCTGCGGCCACTTCAACCGGGATCGCAGCGGCCGCTGTCTCTTCTCCTGGAACTTTTTCTCCGCCGCTACAGGCGGAAAGCAGCGTGACGACAGCAATCAGCGACATCGGGCACAAGCGCCCGAGCGCACGCTGGAGCGGTTTTGCAGGCAAATACTGGGGCATTGAGGTGGCCTGGAGGTGAAATGCTTGGTGTTATACTAAACTACATCACTATTCGAGCACAATGGCTGACACCCGTTCAATCGGACTGGCGTGCGGCGAGTCGCCGACATGCAGGGCATCGGCCACTGACAGGAAGCGCAGGGTGCACGAGTCGCTCACACCCGTCGTGAGCCGGTAGTCACACCCGCACCTTGGATGCAGCATGCAGGGCAATGGTTGCGGCGATTTGCCGCGAGAGTGATTCGGCCTGTCGCGAGACGTCTTGGGCGAGTCGTGCGAAATTGTCGGCGCGGTCGAATCGGCCGGTCTCCGAGCGGTGGACAGCAGCGGAAGCCGGCACGCTATACTTCGTCGGCTTCGCAACCGCCATGTTCAATCTTCGCCGCCCCGGAATCGACAATGACCCGAGCGCCTCTGCTTGCCGCTGCACTTCTGATCACGTCACTGCCCTGCTTCGCCGCCGAAAAAGGCGACGCTGCCGCCGGCAAGACCAAGGTTTATACCTGCGCTGGCTGTCACGGCATTCCAGGCTGGAAAAATGCGTACCCGAATTACCACGTGCCGAAGATCGCCGGGCAGAATTACGATTACATCATTGCGGCGTTGAACGAATACAAAAAAGGAGAGCGCGCACATCCAACGATGCGTGCGCAAGGTGAGAGCCTGTCCGATGAGGACATGCGTGATATCGCAACTTACCTTTCCAGCATTGTGCCTTGAGTCGGCACACCGATCAGGACCGTGAAACGATGAAACGCTTACCCGCATCCCTGTTGATCGCTGCCCTCGCCGCTTGCGCAGGTTCCGCTTGGGCAAAAGGCGATATCGAAGCCGGCAAGGCCAAGGCCATCGTCTGCCAGGCCTGCCATGGAGCCGACGGCAATGCGGGCGTCGATCCGCAATATCCCCGCCTCGCTGGCCAATATCATGACTATCTGGCCCGCGCTCTGCACGAATACAAGAATGGCGAGCGCAAGAACGCAATCATGGCGGGAATGGCCGCCACGCTCAGCGACGACGATATCGAGAACGTATCGCGTTATTTCGCAAGCCTGCCGGACAGCAAGCTCACCGACTTGCACCATCGGGTGCAAGGCGACTGACCCGATTGCTTTTCCCTGACCATCTCCCGCAGATGATCAGGCGTGCGCGTCGCGCTTGAAGTACGGGTTGGTTCCCGTGTCGTGGTCGGTGGCATCCGCCACGCCAGTCACCTCGGGAATCCGCTCCTTGAGGGTTTTTTCCACGCCGCCCTTGAGCGTCGCGTCCACCATTCCGCAGCCTTGGCATCCACCGCCGAACTGAAGGATCACCGTTCCTTCTGCGGTGATCTCGCGAAGGCTCACTCGACCTCCGTGCGAAGCGAGTTGCGGATTGATCTCCGTCTCGATCACGTACCGCACGCGCTCCACGACGCTCGCGTTGTCTCCCGGAACGCTGCCGCGCAACGCCGGCGCGCGGATGGTCAGTTCGCCCCCGGTTGGCGAACGCGTGAAGTCGACGGTTGCACCGTCGAGGAAAGGCACGCTGTCGGAGTCGACGAACAGGGAGAATCCCTCGCACTCCACTTCCCATTCCGTTCCATTGCGGTCACCGGGTTCGGAGAATTCGAGCTGGCAGTCGCCTTTCGGTGTGCCAGGCTCGACCGCGTGAACGCGAATGCCCATGCCGGGCGATGACTGCTGCTCGATCAGTTTGCGGAAGTGGTCCTGGGCGGTTTCGGACAGGGAAATCATCGGGGTCTGCGTTCCTATTCAAACAGGACCAGTTTAGTCCTGAATAGCCATCACGTCATCAGCGCCTATACTTTGCTGCCCTGCACGCGAGTTCAAGCCATGACCGAAAACTCACTCGAATCGCTCATCACGCAACATTGCGTCCCGCGCAAGGGCAAGGACGCGGGCCTTTCCTCCCAGGATATCGCTGCGTATCTCTCGCTTCTGCATGGCTGGCAACCGCAGCAGGATCACGGCGCCATTGAAAAGGAGTTCCGCTTCGCGGACTACTTTCACACGATGGCATTCGTGAACGCGGTCGCCTCGATCGCTCACCGTGAGGATCACCATCCTGATCTCGAGGTCGCTTACAACCGGTGCACGGTTCGCTATTCGACCCACGATGTCGGCGGCCTCTCGCTCAACGACATGATCTGTGCGGCGAAGGTCGAGGACCTCCGCGTCCGGAAATGACGGTCGGGCGGACGTCGTCAGCCGCAGCGCGCAATTGCCGCTGAAATGTCGTCGGCCGATTGGATCGTCACGACACGCGGGTGCCCGCTATCGACGCCGTGCTGCAGTTCGTGATCCCAGGTGACGTGGTACGGCATGTGGATGCCCCATCCCCCAAGCTCGATCACAGGTTCGATGTCGGACCGCAGGGAATTGCCGATCATTGCAAATGTGGCTGCGGCCACACCGCATTCGTTGATCACGCGTGAGTAGCTGCGCGCGTCCTTTTCGGAAACGATCTCGATGCGACTGAAAAGGTCGCCGAGACCGCTCTGCTCGATCTTTCGTTCTTGATGGAACAGGTCGCCCTTCGTGATCAACACGATGCGGTGATTGGACGCGACGGCTTCGACAGCTTCCCTGATGCCGGGAAGCAGCTCAACCGGATGCGAGAGCACCGCCTTGCCGAGCTCGACGATCTCATGGATGTCCTTAGCTCCGATCGCGCGATCGGTCAGCTCGATTGCGGCCTCGATCATCGAGAGTGTCATGCCCTTGGCGCCGTAGCCGAACAACGCGAGGTTCGCGCGCTCCACGGCACCCAGCCGGCTCCGAACCGACGTATCGCGGATATCGATCCATCGGCCGAGAATACGTTCGAATTCCGTGCCGACGTGCTGGTAGTAATCCTCGCTTCGCCAGAGCGTATCGTCTCCGTCGAATCCTACGAGCTCGATCATCGGCGACCTTTTCGTTGCAGAACATCCACCGTCGCAGAGAGCTCCTTGGCGAGCGGCGCGGTAAAACTGTACGCCCGATCACCCAAGTTGAATTCAAACCGCGCCGCATGAAGGAAGAGTCTTTTCAATCCCTTGTCGCGCATTGTTCGATTGAATTCACGCTCGCCGTACTTCTCGTCGCCGGCCAGCGGATGCTCAATGTGCTGGGCGTGGACGCGAATCTGGTGCGTACGCCCGGTCTCCAGCGCCACTTCCACGAGGCTTGCGTCCGAAAAGCGTTCAAGTTCCTCGAACCGTGAACGCGACTCCTTGCCATCGGGATCCACCCGCACCATGCGTTCTCCACCGTGCAGCACCGACTTTCGCAGCGGTGCATCCACCGTGAGTTGGCTTCGAGGGAGCGAGCCGCGGATCAGCGCGAGATAGCGTTTCTCCACTCTCCCTTCGCGAATTTCCGCTTGCAGCGCGGTCAGAGCCGACCGCTTGCGGGTCAGCACCAGAATCCCGCTTGTGTCCCGATCCAGGCGATGGACGAGTTCGAGTGTGTCGCGTGGGCGCGCGGCCCGCATCAGCTCGATCGCCCCGAAACTGATCCCGCTGCCGCCGTGGCTTGCCACACCGCTGGGCTTGTCGATGACGAGGAATTCGCGATCTTCGTGGATGATCGACGCCTCGATACGGTCCATCTGCCCGCCGGACGGAGCCTCGGTTTCCCCGCGTTCGGCAACACGGACCGGCGGAATGCGCACCTTGTCGCCACTGCTGAGACGTCGATCGGGCTTCACCCGGCCACCGTTCACGCGCACTTCTCCGGTCCGGCAGATCCGATAGATCAGGCTGCGCGGCACTCCTTTGAGAAGTCCGGACAGGAAATTGTCGAGGCGCTGCCCCTCGCGGTCCTCCGGGATCTCGACGATCTGCACCTGCGGCAGACCACGCTCGGACTCGCTGATCACTGGGCCTCCGTCGAGCGTGCGGGGCGGCCACTTGCTCCACGATCCGCGCCCGCCGAAGAACCGGGCTGCGGCTGAGGTGCGAGCCGATGGCGGCGGTGACGCGCCTCGTTCGCGGGCCCATGAACGGAGTCGGCGTTGCGATTTGTCGCCGAAGTCTGTGTCTTCATTGAAAAAATCTTTTGGGAGCTGATATGCTGACACTGCGTGTCGCGTTGTCCCGGGACCCATCCGCGGGAGTCCGGAACAACTTGTGACGCACCCGTTCGTCGCGTCCTTTCGCGTCCAGTGCCGTCGGTATCTCCGTAGGAGCGTCGCACAGGAACGAGAGTGCATCGTAATGGCTCGGGTCGCGAATTGCTTGCCGTCGGAAAGACGGGATGGATCCGCGGATACGCAGCAACCCAATACGTGTCGACGCGCGGAAGCGTCGGTGGAAACCCAAGGCGCACCTGCCGCCGTCGGCCCGCGAAATGCGGGCATCGCGCAGCGCGATTCGTCGCGCAGCGCCGACGACAGTTGAGCGCCGTCACAGGAAAACGACAATGAAGCGCATGTTGATCAACGCGACTCAGCGGGAAGAGTTGCGCGTGGCGATCGTGGATGGACAGAACCTCTACGATCTCGATATCGAGATCCCCTCGAAGGAACAGAAAAAAGCCAACATCTACAAGGCCCGAATCACCCGCGTCGAGCAGTCGCTCGAAGCGTGTTTCGTCGATTACGGCGCCGACCGACATGGCTTCCTTCCGCTGAAGGAGATCTCCGAGCTGTATTTCACTCCTGGCGCCAACCCGAACAAGTCGACCATTCGGGAACTTCTGAAGGAAGGCCAGGAAATCGTCGTCCAGGTCGAGAAGGAAGAGCGCGGCAACAAGGGCGCTGCCCTGACCACGTTCATCAGCCTTGCCGGCCGCTACATGGTGCTGATGCCGAACAACCCGAAAGCCGGCGGGGTGTCACGCCGCATCGAGGGTGAGGATCGGGCGAACATCAAGGAAGCGCTGGACCACCTTCAGGTCCCCGAGGAAATGGGGCTGATCGTCCGCACCGCCGGGCTTGGCCGCGATGCCGAAGAACTGCAATGGGATCTCGATTACCTGCTTCAGCTGTGGAAGGCGATTTCGGAAGCCGCCCAGTCGCGCACTGCTCCATTCCTGATCTACCAGGAGTCGAAGCTCATCATCCGCGCGCTGCGCGACTATCTGCGCAACGACATTGGCGAGATCCTGATCGATCATGAGGAGCTCTACCAGGACGCTCGCGAGTTCGTGCAGCAGGTGATGCCGAACAACCTGCGCAAGTTGAAGCTCTACACCGACACGACACCGCTGTTTTCGCGCTTCCAGATCGAGACGCAGATCGAGAACGCGTTCGAGAGAACGGTGCGCCTGCCCTCGGGCGGATCGATCGTCATCGACCAGACCGAAGCGCTGACGTCCATCGACATCAACTCGTCGAAAGCGACCAAGGGCAGCGATATCGAAGAAACCGCGTTCAACACCAATTGTGAAGCGGCGGTCGAGATCGCACGCCAGGCGCGTATCCGCGACGCCGGCGGCCTGATCGTGATCGACTTCATCGACATGGATTCGCCGCGTCACCAGCGTGATGTCGAGGAAAAACTCAAGGACGCGCTCAAGCTCGACCGGGCCCGCGTGCAGATCGGGCGCATTTCGCGGTTCGGCCTGCTCGAGATGTCGCGCCAGCGCCTTCGCCCGAGCCTTGGTGAAGCGACGCAGATCGTTTGCCCGCGTTGCGAAGGACACGGACGCATCCGCGGTGTCGAGTCCCTGTCCCTTTCCGCGCTGCGCCTCGTCGAGGAGCATGCGATGAAGGACAGCACCGGTCAGGTGCTGGTGCAGGCGCCGCCCACCGTCGCCAACTTTCTGCTCAACGAAAAGCGCAAGCAGCTCACCGAGATCGAAGCACGCCACGACGTCAATGTGATCGTGGTTGCCGATGAAAAACTCGAAACTCCGCATCTCGAAATCCAGCGCCTGCGTGGCGCCGACATCGGTGAGGAAGTACGTCCGAGCTATCAGCGCGTGACACCGGTTGCCCCGACGCCGCTGCCGCAAATGCTCCGTCCAAGTGAAGAACCCGAACAGCCCGCCGTCTCTGGCGTGGTGCGCTCGAGCCCCGCGCCGGAGCGGCCGGAGCACGCAGCACCTGAGCGCGAGCCCATCGCGCCTGCGGCGGCCATCGCTCCCAGGGAAGGCCTGCTGGCGAAGTTCATGAGTTGGTTGCGCGGCGCACCTGCGCCAGAAGTCAAAGCGCCTGCTGCACGAGCGACACCCACCTCCGGTCGCGCGGGGCAGACGCAGCGTGGACCGTCCGGAGCGCGTCCGTCGTCTGCGCAGCGAACGGGTCAGGCCTCGCAGCGCCCTCGCCAGGACGGCTCGGGATCGGGCCAGGGATCGCGTGACGGTCGTCGCGACGGTCGCCCGGGTAACGATCGGCCAGCCGGGGAACGCGGCGAACCGCGCAACGGTCAAGGTCAAGGTCAGAAGCAGCAAGGTCGCGGCGGTCGTCGCGATGAGCGCGGTACTGGTCGAAACAGTGGCGAACAACCGGTCGTTGCAGACCTGCGTTCTTCGGGACAGCCACGCAACGGCACGGAGCCGAAGCAGGCGGCGGAACCACGTGCAGTCGCGACGGCTCAGAAGCCGGCCACCGAGGCAGTTGCCGTGTCCAGCGTGGCAACCGACGGCAACCCCACGCTCCCAGAGACGGTGATCGCCGGGGCGGAGATATCAAACGAAGCCGACAGCGACAGCGACGCACCGCGCGATGAAATGCGCTCGCGTCGACGTGGTCGACGCGGTGGTCGCCGTCGCCGCAAAGATGGCACGGTGGAGACGACCAGTGCCACGGGTTCCTCCGATGCCTCGGGCGATGTCGACGACGAGGATGGAAGTGTCGAAACTCAGTCACCCGCAACAGCATTGGCACGCGTCGAGAAACCGCGTGTCGAACGTGCGCCCCGTTCCGAATCCTCGTCGACGGCGCTCGAAGCTCGGATCCCGGTCGCATCTTCTGCAGCTGCCGATTCTGTGATGGAGCCGCCTCGTGTACCCGCTGCGGCGACTTCTCCGGCGGAACGAGGCGGTCGAACCACCGCTGCGCCATCGCTTTCGCAGTTCCTCGGCGAGCAGCACATGGACTCGCCCGGTGCTGAAAGCGCGCACGGTGAACCTGTTCCGAGTCTTGCCGCTTCGGTTCACGGCGAGCGCATTGCAGAGGCAGTTCCGCAGACGCGGGACGTGTCATCGGACTCCACGCAGCGGTCGCCGGAACGCACCCGCACTCGCCCCGCGGACGTTCGCCAGGAGCCATCCGCTCCCGCAACGGCCGTGGAGCTGGATGCACCGCGCACTGCTCCGATGTCAGTCGAGGCGCGTTCGCCAGCCGCGTCGGACGTCGCGCCAGCCAAGGTTGCCGCGCGGGTGGTCACGCCCGTGATCGAATCCAGTCCGGCAGCGCCCTTGCTGTCTTCGAGTGAGCCAGTGCCCGCGCAAGTCACGACGCGCGCGGTAGTGGCAGCATCACCGCGTCCGTCGGCTGAGCCTGTCGCAATCGAGCCGGTGCAGAGAGTGCAGCCACCCGCGGTTTCCGCACCGGATCTCGGCCAGAATCTTGACTTGCCATTGCAGCGGCCCGCAGCAGCGACCGCTGTCGACGCGTCCGACACCCCGAAAGCAGTCCCATACACCCCCGTCGCGCGTAAGGAAGAAGATCCTTCCGAAGAAGGTTCTTCGAACGTCTGATCGATCGGATTGAATGAACCTGCGCGCCTTAGGCGCGCAGGTTCACGCGCTTAATGCGCGAGCGCGATCGTCCAGCAGTCCGTGCATATGCGCCAGATGCGCGAGCGCCACGGTGTTGTCGATGCCGAGTTTGTCGAAGAGACGGTATTTGTACGTCGCGACGGTTTTTGCGCTGAGTTTCAGCTGGAGCGCAATCGACTGCATGTCCTGACCGCGCGCAAGCATCAACGCGACGTCGAGCTCGCGTGCAGACAGCACTTCAAACGGCGAATCGCGGTGGCCGTCCAGAGCACCAAGGGCAAGGAGTTCTGCGACATCGGGAGCGAGGTAGCGCCGTCCGTCGGCGACTTGCCGCACGGCGCGCACCAATTCCTCCGCGGCACACCCTTTCGTCAGATACCCGCTCGCTCCCGCTTCGATGAGACGCCGCGGAAACGGTGCTTCGCTCACCACCGTGAGGATGACGATGCGCGTGCGGAGTTTGTGCTTGCGCACGCGATCCGTCAGCTCGATGCCTGACAGACCCGGCATGTGCACATCGACCAGCGCCACATCCGGCTGCACTTTGCGGATCAGCGCGAGCCCCTGCTCGCCGTCGGCAGCTTCCCCGACCACGTCGATTCCTGTCTGCTGCGACAGGATCATCCGGAAACCGGTGCGGACCAGTTCGTGATCGTCAACAAGAACGACGCTTATCATGCTCAACCCTTCCCTTGATTGTGTTGCATCCGTCCGTCCCGAACATACCGCAGATCAGGGGTTCACGTCGTGCGACCCTGTAGTAAAATCCACGCGTCCTTCCTTTGTGCGAAGTGCCAGTCGCCGATCGCAGGGCAAGCAAACTCCGGAGAGATGGCCGAGCGGTTTAAGGCAGCAGTCTTGAAAACTGCCGTAGGTGCAAGCCTACCGTGGGTTCGAATCCCACTCTCTCCGCCAGACAATCGCTTATGTGCCTGACTCCTCAGGCATTTGGCAGTTTACATAGGGCTCTTGCCGACCTCGA